>NZ_CP090974.1:3134552-3453946 GCF_021513195.1 Shewanella sp. OMA3-2
GCTGAGTAATGAGTACCTGAAGAAAGCAGGATTATATTCACTAAGAGATGGATGGATCGCAGTTCATTATCCTAACCCAAAAGTGAGTTAGGAGTTCTAAATGAACCGCCCTGTGCGGAGCCGCATGCAGGGTGGTGTGGGGGCTGGAGGCTAGATACCTCCGGCTACCCGATTATAACTTATTAGATAGGTCATCTCGTAAGGTTTCTATGACTCCAACAAGATGAGTGGTTTTATCTGTTTCTATATAGTTATCTGGGCAAATCCAGTCGAAAAAATCAAGTGCATTATCACTGCCAATAATCCCAACGAAATTAGACTGTACTTCAGCATCTGTAAGTGGGCGTTGTAATTTTTTGGAATGAATATGCCCAATATAATCATTACGATATGATTTAATTCCTTTTGCTAGGATTGTTTTTTTAAATTCGTCACTTAACTCTTTTAAATGAGGGACTTCCTGATATATCACTTTTCTATATTTATTACAAAACTCCTCATATTTTGAACAATTCATTATTAGAGAAGTAAAACATAGCCGGTAGAGATTTTGCCTTTGGAAAGAGTTAAGAATTCCACGTTTTTCGTAATCTTTAAGTACAGTGATTGCCATCGTTAAATCTGCTACTAGGTGATTCAAAATATTTATGGCTCTGCTTATTTCAGTACTCAAAAACTTCTCCTAAATTGAAATCACTACACATTAAGTTATAACGCTGAAGCACAGCGGCGCCCTGACAAGGGCGTCCGGTGGCCGGAGGCCACGTACTGCTGCGCCTTGTTATAAATTGAACTCGAAAACATGCTGTTGCTTCAATAGCTTGAAGCCTTGCGCTTCGTAAAAGCTGTGGGTGGCATCGCGCTTTGAATTGCTGCGAACCCGAACGGTAACCCCGACTGACTTGGCCCAGGCGATAGCTTCCGCAACCAACTTGGAACCGATTCCTTCGCTCCGGTGCTGCTCATCAACTATGAGGCCAGCTATTTCAATAAATGGTGCCACTCCAACCCGAACCGCCAAATATGCGTGTAGCCAACCAACAACCGTTTCGCCTAAATCCGCTACCCATATCCGATGGCCGTCTGAGTTTAAGAGCAGAGTCAGCGCATCGCCAGATTGATGCTCTGGTTCAGCGGCGGGCGTCAGCACATGCGCTAAACGCTCAATCTCATGGTTATCTGCCAACACTGCCGGCCTGATGTTCACAAGTTCTCCGGAAAGGATTTATAACAGCTTATTGAACGGCTCGCCCGATAAAGCCGGCTGTTCAAGTTATTGATTTTTATCATCCTACATTTTCTATCTTATTGAAGTAAAGCAATTTAATCACTCTTACACTCCGATATAAAACTGAAATTGCGCGTTAAAAGTGTCGGCGATAAATGTAAACAAATAAACTAAACAAGATCAATATATTAGAGCAGCACTATTTTTATCAACATAGTCCTTTAGACTGCTTTTTATACACGTTTTATTGTAATTCCATCAAAACCCATTATAACTGTATAAACATACAGTACAGGCAGCATAAAGGTGGAATGTGATGGCGGGCACAGGATATTTAGAAGCAATTAGACAACAAATTAGAGTAAGACATTACAGTTACCAAACTGAAAAGTCTTACCTTTATTGGAACCGCTATTTTATAAGATATTTTAAGTTTACAGCTGCAAAACATATTTTGCCTGCGCACATTGAACAGTTTTTATGTTTTCTAGCAAACGAGCGACGGGTTTCAAGCAGCACACAACAGCAAGCACTGTGCGCGCTTGTTTTTGCTTTTAAACATGTATTAGCCATCAATACAGATAATTTGCAGTTTCCTTATGCAAAAGCACCAACCCGCATTCCGCAGATATTAAATGATGCAGAGGCCAAACAGGTCATCGACAATTTACAAGATAAATATCAACTAATTGGCTGTTTACTATATGGTGCGGGGCTGAGATTAACTGAAGCTTTAAGCATTAGACTTAAAGATATCGATTTTGAAAATAGAACACTGTTTGTTTTTAGAGGTAAAGGTAAAAAAGATAGAGTGTGTATTTTACCAAAAATGACCATTGAACCCATACGTCAGCAGATGCAACATGTACGTGATGCTCACACTCATGACTTATCTCAAGGATTAGGAATGGCTTCTTTACCCCCAAGCTTACTCAAAAAGTTTGGTACAAGCGCCAAAAAATTACATTGGCAATATCTTTTCCCTTCCATTCACTGCGTGTCACACCCTGTTAATCGTTATATGTGCAGGCATCACATTGACCCTACAACGTTTAGAAAAGCATTACGTAAGGCGGTTAATAAAACCAATATCACTAAACGTATTACTGCTCATACTTTCAGGCATTCTTTTGCAACCAACTTACTTAGACGCGGCCATGATATAAGAACCATACAAGAACTACTTGGTCATAATGATGTAAAAACAACACAAATATATACCCATGTAGCTGGCTTGCATCAAACGGGGATAATAAGCCCAATGGACTATATGAAGTAAATACCCCCCCAATCGCCCACTTACATTTACATTGTTTAATCTTCTAGATCACAGTTTTTAGTTTCGGGTGATTGTATCGGAGCGAAACCTCAGGTAGTCTGCGTGCTCTTAATATGTATAAATGGATTTTAGGCACAAGTTTTACCGTTAACGTGCGCCAGTCCCAACAGATTATTCGGGTGTTCTGTCTCAATGACAAAAAAGATAACTAAGCCTACAGCTGCAGAACAAACGACAGCAACAAGTAGTGTAGGTAAAAAAACGGCTAACCACCGCAATGCCACCACCACACCCGAGATGCGCCAGTTCATTCAAGAATCTGATTTAAGCGTTAGTCAATTATCTAAAATTCTCAATATCAGCGAAGCCACTGTGCGTAAATGGCGTAAGCGTAACTCTGTCGATAACAGCCCCAATACCCCACATAAACTTAATACCACGCTGTCCCCTATGGAAGAGTACGTTATGTTAGGGCTGCGTTATCAATTGAAAATGCCCCTCGACAGGTTGCTTAAAGTCACCCAAGAATTCATCAACCCCAATGTGTCTCGCTCAGGCCTTGCCCGCTGCTTAAAACGCTTTGGGGTGTCTAAGTTAGATGAGTTCGACAGTCCTTTTGTACCCGAAAAATTTTTTAATCAGCTGCCTGTGACGCAAGGCGCTGATATTCAAACCTATACCCTAAACCCACAAACCCTAGCCGATACCTTGTCACTGCCAAGTCCCGATCCTGACAATGTTGTGCAAGTGGTGTCGTTAAGTATTCCGCCCCAACTGACTGAGCAACAAGCTTATTCTGTGCTGCTTGGGGTCGATTTTAAGTCTGACTGGGTTTACCTAGATATTTATCAAGACAGCCATACCCAGGCGAGTAATCGCTATATTACCCATGTCTTAAAGCACGGCCCGTTTCATTTACGAAAGTTGCTGGTACGCAACTATCACAGTTTTCTTGCTCGATTTCCTGGAGCAAGTCTATCAACTGCCAAGCCTAATAATGGCCAATCTAATGCAGCTGAATCCCTACATCAGGTGGCTAATCCCCTGCCATCAAACGGAGACTCACAATGAGCCAATCCAAGAAAAACACCGATAAACGTCTTAATAAACGTTTAAAAGACATGCCAGTAGCCATTGTTGGCATGGCGAGCATTTTTGCTAATTCTCGTTATTTGAATAAATTTTGGGACTTAATCAGCGAAAAAATCGATGCCATTACCGAAGTGCCTGACACTCATTGGCGTATAGAAGACTATTACGACGCAAACAAGTCCGCGCCGGATAAAAGCTACTGTAAACGTGGTGGTTTTTTACCTGAAGTTGACTTTAACCCAATGGAATTCGGCCTACCGCCTAATATCCTTGAGTTAACGGACTCATCACAATTGTTGTCGCTTATTGTGGCAAAAGAAGTATTAGCCGATGCAGGCGTAGGTGCTGATTACGACACCGACCGCATAGGTATTACGCTAGGTGTAGGTGGTGGTCAAAAGCTGAATCACAGTTTAAGTGGCCGCCTGCAATATCCTGTACTTAAAAAAGTATTCAAAAGCAGCGGATTAAGTGATGAAGACACTGAAATGCTGATCAAAAAGTTTCAAGATCAATATGTTCACTGGGAAGAAAACTCGTTCCCTGGCTCGTTAGGTAACGTGATTGCCGGTCGTATTGCAAACCGTTTTGATTTTGGCGGCATGAACTGTGTGGTCGATGCGGCATGTGCAGGCTCCTTAGCTGCGCTGCGTATGGCGCTAACTGAGTTAACAGAACATCGCAGTGACATGATGATCACCGGCGGTGTGTGTACCGATAACTCACCTTCAATGTACATGAGTTTTTCTAAAACCCCTGCCTTTACCACTAACGAAACCATTCAACCTTTTGATATCGATTCTAAAGGCATGATGATTGGTGAAGGTATTGGCATGGTGGCACTTAAGCGCCTTGATGATGCCGAGCGTGATGGCGACCGTATTTATGCGGTTATTAAAGGTGTTGGCGCCTCATCAGACGGTAAGTTTAAAAGTATTTATGCGCCGCGCCCTGAAGGCCAGGCAAAAGCATTAAAACGTGCTTATGATGACGCCGGATTTGAGCCGCACACCATTGGCCTAATTGAAGCCCATGGTACTGGTACGGCAGCCGGTGATGTTGCCGAGTTTAACGGTTTAAAGTCAGTGTTTTCTGAAGGTAACGACACTAAGCAGCACATAGCATTAGGCTCAGTTAAGTCACAAGTGGGTCACACTAAATCTACCGCAGGTACTGCTGGCGTGATTAAAGCCGCCCTTGCACTGCATCATAAGGTGTTACCGCCAACCATTAACGTGAGCAAACCTAACCCTAAGCTTGGGGTTGAGGATTCTCCGTTTTATTTGAACACTGAAACCCGCCCTTGGATGCCACGCAGCGATGACACTCCACGCCGCGCGGGTATTAGCTCGTTTGGTTTTGGTGGTACTAACTTCCACGTGGTGTTAGAAGAATACAAGCAAGATCACGCCCGTGATGCCAAGTATCGTCATCGCGCAGTAGCACAAAGCTTACTGATCAGCGCAAGCAATAAAGCGGCACTGCAAACTGAGTTAACTCAGTTATTAAATACTGTAAAAGCCATTGATACCGCTTCACCTAATATCAGTGAAATTGAATTAGCCAAGCTAGCTAAACGTTTTGCGGTGACTGACATTGACAGCAAAGCGGCACGTATCGGTATGGTGGTGAGTTCATTAACTGAGCTTGTGACCCAACTAACCCAAGCGATTGCGCAGCTTAGCTCGAACACCAATGATGCATGGCAGTTACCGTCTGGTACAAGTTATCGCACTAGCGCGTTAGTGGCTAAAGACAGCAAGGTTAAAGTTGCCGCACTGTTTGCCGGTCAAGGTTCACAATACGTCAATATGGGCGTTGATTTAGCCTGTCACTACCCAGAAATGCGCCAGCAATTAATGCTAGCCGATAAGGTATTTGCTAAAAACAAGCAAACGCCGTTATCACAAATTTTATTCCCAATTCCAGCATTTGAAGCAGAGGACATTGCAGCACAACAAGCGGCATTAACCAATACCGCTAATGCGCAAAGTGCGATTGGCGCTGTGAGCATGGGACAATATCAACTGCTGACCCATGCAGGTTTTAAAGCCGATATGGTCGCCGGACACAGTTTTGGTGAACTGTCAGCATTATGTGCTGCAGGCGTGATTAGCCAAGACGATTACTACCAGTTAGCCTTTGCCCGTGGTCAAGCCATGGCGGCAACGCCAAAAGGGAAAGATGCTGGTGCCATGTACGCGGTTATTTTACCCGCTGCGACTGATGCTACCAATATTGATAAATTAGAAAACTGCATCAAAGATTTTGATGGTGTGAAAGTGGCTAACTACAATTCACCAACTCAGTTAGTGATTGCAGGCCCGACATCAACCACCAGCGATGCGGCAAAAGCCATTCAAACCTTAGGCTTTAAAGCCATTGCCCTGCCCGTATCAGGTGCATTCCACACACCACTTGTGGCCCATGCCCAAGTGCCGTTTGCTAACGCTATCGGCAAGGTTAAATTTGCTAAGCCAAACATGAGCTTATATGCCAATGGCACAGGCAAGCTGCATCCTAAAGATCCGAAAACGATTCAAGCCGCCTTTAGCGATCATATGTTGCAATCGGTACGTTTTAGCGATCAATTACAGTCTATGTACGATGCTGGCGCCCGTGTCTTTGTTGAGTTTGGCCCGAAAAACATTCTGCAAAAATTAGTCGAAGGCACCTTAGGTAATCAAAGCGATGCCGTTAGCGTTGTAAGCTTAAACCCTAACCCTAAAGGCAATAGCGATATTCAATTGCGCCAGGCGGCTACTCAGCTTGCGGTATTAGGGTTAAGCCTTACTGAGGTTGACCCTTATCAAGCACCGATTGCTGAATTAGCTAAGTCATCACCGATGAATGTGAAGCTAACCGCAACCAACTTCATCAGCCCTGCGACCAAAGCCAAAATGCAAAAGTCACTGGAAACAGGTCAAGTTGCCCTTAAAGAAGTGACAATTGAAGTGCCCGTAGAGAAGATTGTTGAAACTGTTGTTGAAAAGATTGTGGAAAAAGAAGTGATCAAAACAGAATATATTGAAGTGCCGCAAGCTGGCAATGCGAATACGATTGCAAGTAACAGTGCTAGCGCTCAAACAAATACTCAAGCAAACCAAGCGTCTGCACAGGCTCGCTATGCTCCAGCCAGCGCAGCTCTTGTAAACACAGCGCCAGTCAGCCATGACAGCATTGGGGCATTTTTTGCCGCCCAGCAACAAACAGCCGAATTACATCAGCAGTTTTTAGCCATTCCACAGCAATACGGCGATACCTTTGCCACCCTAATGGCGGCACAAACTCAAATGGCAGCATCGGGCGTGGCTATTCCAGATAGCCTGCAACAGTCAATGGCATTCTTCCACCAGCATCAAGCCCAAACGCTGCAAAGCCATACCTTGTTCCTTGAGCAGCAAGCGCTTTCAAGCCAAAATGCGTTAGCCATGTTAAGCGGTCAAGCACCTGTCGCTTTTGCTCAGACTCCAGCCCAAGCCCAAGCTACGCCAGTTGCCGCTCAAGCTCGCGTTCAACAGCCAGTTCAACATATTGCGACTCAAGCTACGGCTCAAGCTGCAGAGACTCAAACGCCTGTCGCTCAAGCTGCAGTCACTCAAGCTAGTGTGCAAAATCGTGCAGCACCGGCTCCACAAGCTGCCGTTGCTATGTCAGCTCCAGCGCCTCAAGTGACGCCAGTTAAAGCCCCTACTCCAGTTGCTCAAGCTGTGGTGAGTTCAGGCTTAAGTGCCGACAAAGTTTTGAATACCATGCTAGAAGTGGTGGCTGAAAAAACCGGTTACCCAACTGAAATGCTGGAACTTGGCATGGACATGGAAGCTGACTTAGGTATCGATTCTATCAAGCGTGTTGAAATTTTAGGCACAGTACAAGATGAGCTTCCAGGTTTACCTGAACTTAGCCCTGAAGATTTAGCCGAATGTCGCACCTTAGGCGAAATTGTTGATTACATGAACAGCAAATTGCCAGCTGTGGGCGCTGCGCCAGCTCAATCAGCTGCTGCATCTGCAAGCAATGGCTTGTCTGCTGCAACAGCCTTGAGCGCGCAAGCAGCCCTGAGCACAGAGAGGGTTCAAAGCACCATGATGGCGGTGGTTGCCGATAAAACCGGTTACCCAACTGAAATGCTAGAACTTGGCATGGACATGGAAGCTGATTTAGGTATCGACTCTATCAAGCGTGTTGAGATTTTAGGGACAGTACAAGACGAATTACCTGGCTTACCTGAACTTAGCCCTGAAGATTTAGCTGAATGTCGCACCTTAGGCGAAATTGTTGACTATATGAACTCCAAATTGAGTGCTGAAGGCTCTAAATTGCCAGCAGCAGGCGCAAGCCCAGTTGCAGCAACGGTAGCATCAGCGCCAGCTTCATCAGTAGGTAATGGCTTGAGCGCAGAAAAGGTACAAGCGACCATGATGTCAGTAGTGGCCGATAAAACCGGCTACCCAACTGAAATGCTAGAACTTGGCATGGACATGGAAGCCGATTTAGGTATCGACTCTATCAAGCGTGTTGAAATTTTAGGCACTGTTCAAGATGAGCTTCCTGGCTTACCTGAACTGAATCCAGAAGATTTAGCTGAATGTCGTACCCTTGGTGAAATCGTTGCTTATATGGGCAGCAAGCTCCCAGCCGCAGGCGCTATGAACTCTCAGCTAACCGCTGAAGGCTCTGCGCCAGCCCTGAGCGCTGAAAAGGTTCAAAGCACCATGATGGCTGTGGTTGCCGACAAAACCGGCTACCCAACTGAAATGCTAGAACTTGGCATGGATATGGAAGCCGATTTAGGCATCGACTCTATCAAGCGTGTGGAAATTTTAGGGACAGTACAAGATGAGCTTCCAGGCTTACCTGAACTGAATCCAGAAGATTTAGCTGAATGTCGTACCCTTGGTGAAATTGTTAGCTATATGAACTCTAAATTAACCGCTGAGGGCTCTAAGCTACCTGCACAAGGCGCAAGCCCAGTTGCAGCAACGATAGTATCAGCGCCAGCTTCATCAGTAGGTAACGGCTTGAGCGCGCAACAGGTACAAAGCACCATGATGTCAGTGGTTGCCGACAAAACCGGCTACCCAACTGAAATGCTAGAACTGAGCATGGACATGGAAGCCGATTTAGGTATCGACTCTATCAAGCGTGTTGAAATTTTAGGCACAGTACAAGATGAGCTTCCGGGCTTACCTGAGTTAAACCCTGAAGACTTAGCCGAGTGTCGCACCCTTGGCGAAATCGTTGACTATATGGGCAGCAAGCTGCCAGGCGCTATGAACTCTCAGCTACCCGCTGAGGGCTCTTTACCCGCAGAGGGCTCTGCTGCCACCGTTCCTGTGAGCTCTGCAAGTGCAGCTGAACTTGCTAAGGATCTACCGCCTCATCAGGAAGTCGCGCTAAAAAAGCTACCAGCGGCGGATAAGTTAGTTGACTGTTTTTCGAAAGACGCATGCATCGTTATCAATGATGACGGCCATAATGCCGGCGTATTAGCAGAAAAATTAGCGTCAACAGGCCTAACCGTCGCAGTGATCCGTAGCCCTAAAACAATCACTGGCAAGCAGTCTCCTTTAAGCAGCGATGTTGCAAGCTTTGAGTTAACGCAAGTCAGTGATGATGCAATTGCCGCCGTGATCAAGCAAATTAGTGCTAAACATAAAATAGCCGGTTTTGTGCATCTTCAGCCTCAGTTTGCTGAAATAAACAATGCATTACCACTAAGTGATGCTGGTTTTAAAGCCGTTGAGCAAGCGTTCTTGATGGCGAAGCATTTACAAAAAAGCTTTGAAACTCTGTCAAAAACTGAGCGAGTGAGCTTTATGACGGTAAGCCGTATTGATGGTGGTTTTGGCTACTTAGATACTCAAGCCTTAGCAACCGCGGAGCTAAACCAAGCAGCTTTGTCAGGCTTAAGCAAAACATTAAGCCATGAGTGGCCAAACGTGTTTTGCCGTGCCTTAGATATCGCGCCAAACGTTGAAGCGCTTGAATTAGCCAAGGCGATTGTTGCTGAACTATTTGATATTGACACATCCACCACTGAAATTGGTATTAGCAGTCAAGGTCGTCACACGCTTAGCGCAACGGCTTGTGCAACAACGCGTTACCAAACAACCACCTTAAACAGCAATGATACTGTGCTGGTAACGGGCGGCGCAAAAGGGGTCACATTTGAATGTGCGCTGACGTTAGCCAAGCAAACTAAATCGCACTTTATCTTAGCCGGCCGTAGTGAGCACTTAGCGGCAAATTTGCCAACATGGGCACAGGGCAAACAAGCCAATGAACTTAAAGCCGCTGCAATTGGCTTTATTCAATCCCAAGGCGACAAACCAACGCCTAAGCAAATTGATGCCTTAGTTTGGCCTATTACTAGCAGTTTAGAGATTGACCGCGCGCTTAATGCATTTAAAGACGTGGGCGCCAGCGCTGAATATATCAGTATGGATGTCAGCTCTGATGCAGCAATTAAGCAAACGCTTAAAGGGCTGAATACTATTACTGGCATCATCCACGGTGCAGGCGTGTTAGCCGATAAACATATTCAAGACAAAACCTTAGCTGAATTAGGCCGCGTATATGGCACTAAAGTGTCGGGCTTTGCCGGTATCATCAATGCAATTGATGCCAGCAAACTTAAGCTAGTGGCGATGTTCTCATCTGCGGCGGGTTTTTACGGCAACACAGGCCAAAGTGATTACTCAATGTCTAATGAGATCCTCAACAAGATAGCACTGCAACTTGCGGCTAACTACCCGCAAGCCAAAGTGATGAGCTTTAACTGGGGCCCTTGGGACGGCGGCATGGTCAGTTCAGCATTAAAGAAAATGTTTGTTGAGCGCGGCGTGTACGTTATTCCATTAGATAAAGGCGCCAACTTGTTTGCCCATAGCCTGTTATCTGAAACGGGTGTGCAGTTGCTTATTGGCTCAGACATGCAAGGTTCTGACACTTCATCACAGGCGAGTGCTGCTGTAAAAAAGCTTAATGCGGACTCTTTGCTTATTGCCGAGCGTTCGCTGACACTGACTTTTAATGGCGTGAACAACACGTATATTGTTGAACGTGTACTTAACCCGCTTTTAATGCCCTTCATTGAAGATCATTGCATTGCGGGTAATCCAGTACTGCCAACCGTGTGTGCCATTCAATGGATGCGTGAAACTGCGCAGCAATTGTGTGGCCAAGCGGTAAGCGTGCAAGATTATAAGTTGCTTAAAGGCATTATTTTTGACACCAATACGCCGCAGGTATTAACCCTGACACTGACGCAAACTGAGGCGGGCTTAAATGCAATTATTGCTAGCCGTCTGCAAAGCGATCCGGTAGACAGTGTGTTAAGACCGCAATATCAAGCGAGCCTGATTGTTAATGACAAAGTTGTTAACCAAAACTTGGTTAACGAGAAAGTTGTTAATGCATCAAACGCCTTACCTGCAATCATCGCCACAGCAAAACAGCTGGCCAATGAAGGTAAAGTGATAAGCACAAACAGCGAGCTTTATTCAAACGGCAGCTTATTCCACGGCCCTCGCCTACAAGGGATTAAGCAAGTGCTGATTGCTGACGATCAGCAGTTAGTATGCAAGGTTGAACTACCGCACATTAACGACAATGATTGTGCAAGTTTTACCCCTAAGTTAACCCTAGGTGGCAGTCAGGCTTTTGCTGAAGATTTGCTATTACAGGCCATGCTAGTGTGGGCGCGCATTAAGCATGATGCGGCCAGCTTGCCGTCTACCATTGGCGAACTAACCACTTATGTGCCTTTTGCATCGGGTGATAGCGGTTATTTAGTACTAACCGTGCTGAAAAGCAGCGGCCGTTCACTCACTGCCGATATTGCGCTTTACCATGAAGATGGTCGTTTAAGTTGCACTATGTCTGCGGCTAAAACCACTATCAGCAAAAGCTTGAACGATGCTTTTACCGCACCGCGCAATAAGCTTGTAGAGGGTGCAATTTGAGTACTGACTTAACAGATAGCTCATTAGCCAGCCGCGCACTAACCAGCGCGGAACTGGCACAAGCCGTGAAGCAACGCCACACTATGCCGCTGCGCATAGCGGTGTTGCTTAACGCGCCTAAGGTGATGGCTCAAACTGAGATCCAGTTTGTTAGCCTTGATGAAATCAATCCGCTGGGGTTTGAACAAGCCCTTGCTGATGCAGCAGAGCTGCTAGCTAGTACTCCATCTGCTACTCAATCTGCTACTCAATCTGATCATAACCAAACGGCAAATGTGATCGTTAATTTGGCGGATACACTTTGGCTAATGCCTGCACTGATGGCGGCAAAAAACAGCATACATCCCCACGCCTTAATTAATGGTGTCGGGATTGCTGAAAATAGCCTTGAAGCAATTAACCAAGCCTTAGCCCATGCTAAACGGGATCACGTTCAGCCTGTGGTACAAACAGTTAAGGCGGGATCTGCTAATCATAAACTTAAACAGCTGCATAGTTTAGTCACCTCTATTGCCACTCGACAGCTTCCGGTGGCTAGCTGTGTTGAGTCTAGCGACGTTAACCAACAAGGTTATTGGTTTTGCGAGTTTCATCAAAGCCGAGTCGCTGCTTTTACAAGTTCTATGTGTGCTAACTCGCACCAAGCGGTCATTTTAACCCAAGGTACTGGGCTTATTACTGCCAAACCTTTACTCAACGCTTCCCGATTATGGTTGCCTATTGGCGCGATATCGATTGCAGATTTGCAGGCTCAGCTCGCTTCATTAGCCTTGTTATTGAGTCGCTTAACAAGTGACTCAAGTAATGATATTGGCTTACTGGAATTGATTAAGCAGCAACTTGTTGGTTATCAGGCTAAATCAGCAATCAACAGCTTAAGCGCTGTGGTGATGGCAAGCAGTTATGCTGCACTTTGTGTTGAAGTCAACGCCATGCTTAACGCCATAAGCCAGACTGACGGTACTGATATTCACTCACAAATTAATTATAAAACACCTGCAGGCAGTAGCTTTACTGCTAAGCCTTTAGGTGAAAATGGCTTAAGTTTTGTCTATCCCGGTGTTGGTACTGTGTATGCCAATATGTTTAAGCACTTGGGCCATACTTTCCCTGCACTTTATAGCGAGCTTGAAAAACAAGGCGATTTACAAGCCATGTTACAAAGCCAGCTAATCTATTTGACAGAAGGTACAGCAACAGCACAGAGTATGAGTTTATCTGAGCTGGCTATTTCAGGTGTTGGCGCCAGTTATATGCTGACTAAGTTGTTAGAAAAAGAATTTAACATCAAACCTAAGTTGGCTTTAGGCTATTCGATGGGCGAAGCTTCAATGTGGGCTAGCCTTAATGTGTGGCAACAACCGCACAGTTTAATCGACGCCACCCAAACAAGTTCATTATTCACCCAGGATATTTCAGGGCCATTACTGTGTGTGAGACAAGATTGGCAACTCGACAATGATGAACTCACTCAAGGTGAAGACATTGTCTGGAACAGTTTTATTACTCGGGCAACGCCTGAGGAATTAGCCCCACACCTTAACGATTACCCTAGGGCATACATTGCCATTATTCAGGGTGATACCTGCGTGATTGCAGGCTGTGAAGCCAGCTGTAAAGCTATGCTCAAGCAAGCGGGTAAACGCGGCATAGCGTCCAATAAAGTCACTGCAATGCACACGCCACCAGCGATGCAAATTATTGAGCAGGTAAAGCAGTTTTATCACCAGCCTCTGATGGCGGACTTACCGAATGAGATCCGCTTTATCACTGCAACAGAAGCTGAGCCAATTGTGTTAAGCCCGGATGCAATAGCCCAATCAATTGCCGATACTTTTTGTCATCAATTGGACTTTACCCAGTTAATTGCCAAGGCTTGTCAGCACGGCAGCAGGCTATTTGTTGAAATTGGCGCAGACAGGCAAACCAGCACGCTAATCGATAAAATATTAGCCAGCCAGCTTGCAGAGAAACAGGTTAATCAAAACAGCTTTTCTGCCCAAGCTATTGCGGTTAATGCCAAAGGTGCAGATGAAAGTATCAGTTTATTGAAATGCTTAGGCCAACTGTTAACGCATCAAGTTCCGATGTCATTAACGCCTTTTATCGACAGTATTGACTGTGCAATCTCACAAGAACTCGCACAAAAATCCGAAAAGCTCGCGGTTCGTGTTGATCCGATATTATCGACTCAAGCACCTCATCCTATTTCAGAAGGAGAACCTCATTGAGTTCTCATAACACCCCAAAAATTGCCATCGTCGGCCTTGCTAATCAGTATCCCGATGCGGATACGCCGGCTAAATTTTGGCAAAACTTATTAGATAAAAAAGACTCTCGCAGTCAAATCAGTCATGCAAAATTGAATGCGACGCCCAGTGATTACAAAGGTGTACAAGGCCAGTCTGATCGCTTTTATTGCGACAAAGGCGGCTACATTCAAGACTTTAGTTTTAATGCCAATGGTTACCATCTGCCAGCCAGCGCCTTTGACGGTTTAGATGACAGTTTTTTATGGGCAACCGATACCGCACGCAACGCCTTAAATGATGCGGGTATATCGTTAAACGATAGCCGCTTATCGCGCACCGGTATAGTGATGGGCACGCTGTCATTTCCAACAGCTAAGTCAAATGAGCTGTTTGTGCCGCTTTATCACGGCGCAGTTGAAAAAGCCCTACAGGTAAAACTAGAACAACCAAACTTTGTCCTGCAGCGATTTGGTGATAAGCAGAGTGTTGGTGCTAATCAACACAAGCCAATCAACTATCGAAACGGAGCGGTTGCTCATAATGCCTCTAAGCTGGTGGCCGATGCACTGGGGTTAGGCGCAGCGCAATTAAGCTTAGATGCCGCCTGCGCAAGCTCTGTTTACGCATTAAAATTGGCCTGTGATTACTTACACACTGGCAAGGCAGACATCATGCTAGCTGGCGCAGTATCAGGCGCCGATCCTTTCTTTATCAACATGGGTTTCTCTATTTTTCACGCCTACCCAGACCACGGTATTTCGGCGCCCTTTGATAGTAACAGCAAAGGCTTATTTGCCGGCGAAGGTGCTGGGGTATTAGTCCTCAAACGCCTTGACGATGCTCAGCGCGATGGCGACCATATTTACGCCCTCGTGAGTGGTATTGGTTTGTCGAACGACGGTAAAGGCCAGTTCGTGCTAAGCCCAAATAGCAAAGGCCAGGTGTTATCGTTTGAGCGCGCCTACCGTGAAGCTGACATAGCGCCAGCCAGCATTGAAGTGATTGAATGCCACGCTACTGGCACACCGCTTGGTGACAAGGTCGAGCTGACGTCAATGGAGCGTTTTTTTGAAGATAAGCTCAATGGCAGTGCGACGCCATTAATTGGCTCAGCTAAATCTAACCTAGGCCATTTGCTGACGGCTGCGGGGATGCCGGGGATCATGAAAATGATTTTCGCCATGCGCCAAGGCGTGTTGCCGCCAAGTATTAATATCAGCAGCCCTATTGCCTCGCCTAATCAATTATTTGGTCAACAAACCTTGCCTAATGAAGTATTACCTTGGCCAGATAAAGCCGGCAATACCGCGCGTCATGCTGGGGTGTCAGTATTTGGCTTTGGTGGTTGTAACGCGCATTTATTAATTGAGTCCTATGATAATGATGCAATAAATCATGGTTCAACCCATACATCGACCAACCAGTTAAATGCGGCTAACACGCCGCTTAACATCATTGGTATGGCCGCGCATTTTGGTCAAGCCAGCAACATTAATGCATTGGCTGACAAAATCACTCAACAACAATCTTTAATGACAAGCTTGCCCGCTAAGCGCTGGAAGGGATTAAATAATCATCCAGCGTTATTGGCCAGACATGGCATTCACTCTGTTCCCCAGGGCGCTTATATTGAACAGTTTGATTTTGACTTTTTGCGCTTTAAAGTACCGCCCAATGAAGATGACAGATTAATCTCACAGCAGCTGTTATTAATGAAAGTCGCCGATGAAGCCATTATTGACGCCAAACTAACACCTGGCAGCAAGGTCGCAGTATTGGTTGCCATGGAAACCGAGCTTGAACTGCATCAGTTCCGTGGCCGGGTTAATTTGCATAGCCAGATAGCCCAAAGCCTTAACGCACAAGGCGTAACCCTCACTGATGATGAATATCTCGCCCTTGAAACTATCGCCATGGACAGTGTGTTAGATGCAGCTAAGCTAAATCAGTACACCAGTTTTATTGGCAACATTATGGCGTCGCGCATTTCATCACTGTGGGACTTTAATGGCCTGGCCTTTACTATTTCAGCGGGCGAGCAATCGGTAAGTCGCTGTATCGATGTGGCGCAAAATCTGTTTGCTTTAGGCTCAATGCAAGAGCCGCTGGATGCTGTTATTATCGCCGCGGTAGATTTATCGGGCAGCATTGAGAATATGCTACTTAAAAATGGCTACTTATCGGCATCGGGTATTCAGCCAAGCGATATTGCCAGTCGCCCCTGGCATGTTGGCGAAGGTGCCGGCGCAATTGTACTGCAAGCTCAAACTATTAATACAAGTTCAAACGGTGTAAATAGTAATGACAACAGTTATGCCAGCATCGATGGCCTGCAATTTAGCAGTAACGATAACGCCAATAGCATAAGCACAAAGGTGTTATCAAAGCCGGCTGATTTGATTGAATTAAATCAGTCCCCTGAAAACCGTTTTGATGCTTCTGGCCAGGCGCTATTTAACCAATTAGCATCAGGTGCGACACAGCTTATCCAAGCACAAGATTTGATGGGACACAGCTTTGCAGCATCTGGCATGGCGAGCATTATTCACACGCTTGTTAAGCTGAATCAGTCAGACGCGAGTGCGGCTAATGCTAACATAGTCACGGTAAGTGAAAATCAATTCTCTAGCATTGATATTTCAGTATCTCAGCCACAGCAACAAGCACTAACCCACAGATTAACGGCGCCACTTGCACAGCAGCTATCGCACACCATAGCCACTGGCAGTAAATTAAGCTTAATCAAGCAAGTCAGCCTTGGCGGACGAGATATTTACCAACATATTATCAATACCCCAATAGCATCAATTGACAGCATTAAAGCTAAATGTGCCCATATTGCTCCGCAAGCACAGCCATCAACTCCGATTGCAGTAGTGCCGATTGCAACACATTCGATTGCACTGCAGCCTACGACAAAAAATGCGCCCTCAACAGAGACGACACACACTATTATGCCTAATCTAAAACCGGCTTCTACTACACAAAACTCTGCACATACTGCAAATGCTGCGTTTACCCAGAGTGTACCGCCAGCCCATTTAAACGCTTTCCAGCAAAATCAGTGGCTAGCGCAACAGGCACATTTAGCCTTTTTGAAAAGCCGTGATGCAGGCCTTAAAGTGGCTGATACCTTGCTAAAACAGCAATTAGCTCAGGTTAATGGTCAACCTTTACAGCAAGCCCAAACTGCAGCTAAAACACAAGCTGCACCGCAAGCGGTAAACGTACTTGCGCAACCTGCACCCCAAACGGTATTAACACCTAATCATGCTAAGGTTCCCGCTTACACAGCCCCTATTCCGGCTGATAAACCGTGCATTTGGAATTACGCTGATTTAGTTGAATATGCCGAAGGTGATATCGCCAAGGTATTTGGTCAAGATTACGCCATTATTGACGGCTATAAACGTCGCGTACGTCTGCCTACCACTGACTATTTATTGGTATCTCGCGTCACTAAACTTGATGCAACCATGAACCAATATAAGCCTTGTTCAATGACCACTGAGTACGACATTCCAGTGGATGCCCCCTATTTAGTCGATGGTCAAATCCCTTGGGCGGTTGCGGTTGAATCGGGTCAATGTGACTTGATGTTGATTAGCTACTTAGGCATCGACTTTGAAAACAAAGGCGAGCGGGTTTATCGTTTATTAGATTGTACCTTGACCTTCTTGGCAGATTTACCCCGTGGTGGCGACACATTACGTTACGACATAAAAATCAATAACTTTGCCAGCAATGGCGACACACTACTGTTCTTCTTCTCTTACGAATGTTTCGTTGGCGATAAGATGATCCTTAAAATGGACGGCGGCTGTGCAGGCTTCTTTACTGATCAAGAGTTAGCTGACGGAAAAGGCGTTATTCACACTGAAGGTGAAATCAAAAATCGTCTAAGTGTGATGAACAATCCTAACAAGCCACGTTTTGACCCGCTACTGCATTGTGATCAAACAAAATTTAACTATGGCCAAATCCATCATTTACTCAATGGCGATATTGGTAGTTGTTTTGGTGGCGCACATGTTAGCCACCAGCTAGAAAATGGCTTGCAGCCATCGTTATGTTTCGCCTCTGAAAAGTTCTTAATGATTGAGCAAGTCAGCAAGCTAGATGTCCGTGGCGGCGCGTGGGGCTTAGGCTTAATTGAAGGTCATAAACAATTAGCACCGGATCACTGGTATTTCCCATGCCACTTTAAGGGCGACCAAGTCATGGCAGGCTCGTTAATGGCCGAAGGCTGTGGTCAGTTATTACAGTTCTTTATGTTGCATATCGGCATGCACACCTTAGTGAGTAACGGCCGTTTTCAACCGCTTGAAAATGCTTCACAAAAAGTACGTTGTCGCGGGCAAGTATTACCGCAACATGGGACATTAACTTATCGCATGGAAGTGACCGAAATTGGTATTCATCCACGCCCATACGCAAAGGCAAATATCGATATTTTGCTCAATGGCAAAGTGGTGGTGGACTTCCAAAACCTCGGGGTGATGATTAAAGAAGAAAGCGAATGTACTCTTTATCCGCTGCTATCTTCACAAACCACTGCAAACACGCCAGCTAATCAAATTATTAGCAAAGCGCCATTAATGGCACAGGTGCCAGACTTGAGCGCGCCAACCAATAAAGGCGTTATTCCGCTTAAACACGTAGAAGCGCCAACTGTAGCTGCCGATTCAAAGTACGCCAACCGCATACCTGATACTGTGCCGTTTACGCCTTATCATATGTTTGAATTTGCCACGGGTAACATTGAGAACTGTTTCGGTCCAGATTTCAGCATTTACCGCGGCTTAATTCCGCCACGTACGCCATGTGGCGATTTGCAGTTAACCACCCGTGTGGTTGAAATTAACGGTAAGCGCGGCGAGCTTAAAAAGCCTTCATCTTGTATCGCTGAATACGAAGTGCCAGCCGATGCCTGGTATTTCAACAAAAACAGCCACCAAGGTGTGATGCCTTATTCGGTGTTAATGGAAATTTCATTACAGCCTAACGGCTTCATCTCAGGCTACATGGGTACAACCCTTGGCTTTCCAGGGCAAGAGCTATTTTTCCGTAATTTAGATGGCGGCGGTAAATTATTACGCCATGTCGATTTACGCGGTAAGACTATCGTCAACGATTCAAAGCTGTTATCAACGGTTATTGCTGGCAGTAACATTATTCAAAGCTTTACCTTTGAACTCAGCGTTGATGGCGAGCCGTTTTATAGCGGTAGCGCGGTATTTGGCTACTTCAAAGGCGATGCGCTTAAAAACCAGCTGGGTATCGATAACGGCAGAGTAACGCAGCCTTGGCATGTTGAAAACAATGTCGCGGCTGACATTAGTGTCAATTTACTGGATAAAGCCTCACGGGTGTTTAATGCACCAGCGTGTCAGCCCCATTATCGCTTAGCGGGTGGCCAACTTAACTTTATCGACAAGGCTGAAATTGTTGAAACTGGCGGCAAATATGGTAAAGGCTATTTAGCGGCGTCACGCACTATTGACCCAAGTGATTGGTTCTTCCAATTCCACTTCCACCAAGATCCGGTAATGCCAGGCTCATTAGGCGTTGAAGCCGTAATCGAGTTAATGCAAACTTACGCCATCAGCAAAGATCTAGGCAAAGGTTTCACTAATCCGAAATTTGGCCAAATACTGTCGGACATTAAGTGGAAATATCGCGGCCAAATTAATCCACTGAATAAACAAATGTCACTGGATGTGCATATTAGTGCGGTAAAAGATGAAGACGGCAAACGTATCATCATTGGTGACGCAAACCTCAGTAAAGACGGTCTGCGTATTTATGAAGTCAAAGACATCGCAATCTGTATTGAAGAAGCATAAGGTCAAAAGGAATAATAATGACAACACAAGTGCATAACGAAAAGCTTTCACCATGGCCTTGGATAGTAGATTCAAGCGATGCCAGTTTTGACCTGGCCACTATTGGCAAAAAACTAAAAAACTTGTCACAGGCATGCTATTTAATTAATCATCCCGAGCAAGGATTAGGCGTTGCCCAACATGCTCAGGTGATTACTGAACAAAATGATGCCTTAACCGCTAACAATCAAAATTTACCGGTTAGCGCCTTTGCTCCAGCCCTTGGCACACAAAGTTTGGGTGACAGTAATTTTCGTAGAGTTCACGGGGTTAAATACGCCTATTACGCTGGCGCTATGGCCAATGGCATCGCCTCTGAAGAGCTAGTCATCGCCTTAGGGCAAGCTGGTATATTATGCTCATTTGGCGCAGCTGGCCTTATTCCGTCACGGGTAGAGCAAGCTATTAGCCGCATTCAAGCGGCGCTGCCAAACGGCCCGTACATGTTTAACTTAATCCACAGCCCAAGCGAGCCAGCATTAGAGCGCGGCAGTGTTGAGTTATTTTTAAAGCACAAAGTACGCACCGTTGAAGCATCGGCCTTTTTAGGTTTAACCCCACAAATTGTTTACTACCGCGCTGCGGGTTTAAGCCGCGATGTTAATGGCGAGATAAATATTGCCAATAAAGTCATTGCCAAAATCAGCCGCACCGAAGTGGCGATTAAATTTATGGAGCCAGCACCTGAAAAAATGCTACAAAAACTGGTTGATGAAGGCTTAATCACCCCAGAACAGATGGCACTAGCGCTATTAGTGCCGATGGCTGATGATATTACCGCAGAAGCTGATTCTGGCGGTCATACTGACAACCGTCCATTAGTGACCTTGTTACCAACGATTTTGGCACTTAAAGATAAAGTCCAAGCTCAGTATCAATACAAAACCCCTATTCGTGTGGGTTGCGGCGGCGGCGTGGGGACACCTGATGCAGCACTGGCGACATTTAATATGGGCGCAGCTTTTATCGTTACAGGCTCAATCAACCAGGCCTGTGTTGAAGCTGGCGCGAGTGAATACACCCGTAAACTATTGGCTACCACCGAAATGGCCGATGTGACTATGGCACCTGCTGCAGACATGTTTGAGATGGGCGTTAAGCTGCAAGTGGTCAAGCGCGGCACCTTGTTCCCGATGCGTGCTAACAAACTGTATGAGATTTATACTCGCTATGACTCTATCGACGCAATCCCTGCTGATGAGCGTGAAAAACTTGAAAAACAAGTGTTCCGCTCAAGTTTAGAAGACATTTGGGCTGGTACTGTGGCACATTTTAATGAGCGCGATCCGAAACAAATTGAACGTGCTAAAGATAACCCTAAACGTAAAATGGCATTGATTTTCCGCTGGTATTTAGGGCTATCTAGCCGCTGGTCAAATACCGGTGAAGTGGGCCGTGAGATGGATTATCAAATTTGGGCGGGTCCTTCGTTAGGCGCGTTCAATGAATGGGCTAAAGGCAGTTATTTAGATGATTATACTCAGCGAAATGCGGTAGACTTAGCCAAACACATGATGCACGGCGCAGCTTACCAAGCACGAGTTAACTTACTTACCGCCCAAGGTGTGGCTGTTCCCGTTGAATTACAACGCTGGCGCCCACAAGATCAGGTGAAATAGTTAACCGTTTGGACAATGCGCAGGTATCAATAAAATAATCAGTAATGTCAGTCTTTTTAAAATGAAGCGACTGACAATTAAATTAGGTAATGGTTATGGTTATGAGCGACACGCAAAAGCTGGATTTTTCAGCGGTAAACGGCACAACATTAGCGTCTTTTAATCAGCATAAAAATCTGATTAAGCGCATGTTAAAAGGCAATAGCGCAACCTGCAGTGAGTGCAATAAACCACTGATATTACAATTGCCACCAAATACTCACAAAGCCAAGCCCAGCGAAAAAGCACCTGGTATTTATTGCGCTAAAGGTTGCACAGATATCGAGCTTGATATGGAAGCGGTAGCCTTAATAAAGTAATAATTTCGCGGGTTTAAACTGACAAAGGCACCGAAAGGTGCTTTTTTGTGAAAAAATGACACCACTAGCCTTAAGCAACATGCTGAGAAAATAAACCAGTATCTGTCATTGACCACAAACAAATACAGTACCATCGACTATAATAAGTTTTATGTTAGATGACCGTGTTCGATTTCATATTAGCTATGTATGTTAAATTTACCATCAGTTACTGCTGTGTGTTAAAGCAGTCGCTCAATTGCAAATCACGGAAGGGTTGCGACAAATATATTTCACCTATCCTTGAAGGTTATAAATGCAATTTAGTTTAATTTTTGCCCTAACGGCTGTACTTCTATCTTCCTTCAGTCATGCTGAAGAGTATCATTTTGCATCAATAGAATCCTTATTTGAGCAACAGGTTGGCCAAATTGTGCTGCCTGAAATTTACAGTAAACTCGGCATAGATATCACTATCACCCCAATGCCAGGAAAACGCGCTCAAAGAGCTGCACTTTATGGCAAAACAGACGGTGAGATAATGCGAATATGGAGCTATAGCGAAGAAAACCCTACCATGCTCCGCGTCCCCACTGCTTATTATCAATTAGAGACCATGGCGTTTGTGCACAAAGATAGCAATATTGTGTTGAAGTCTAAGGTAGACATATCAAAATACAATATATTAAAAATACGGGGAGTGAAGCATACTAATAATATTACCGCCGATTTAAGAAATGTATTTGATTACGATAATACTCAAACTATGATGCAGGCTTTGCGTGATAATCCCTCTAGCATTGCACTCACTAATACTGCTGACGGTTTATATACCATAAAGAAATTGAATATCGATTACGTCAAAGCCTTACCGCCTGCCTTAGCGACATTAGACTTATATCATTATGTGAATCAAAAGCATGCTGCATTAGTACCTAGGCTAGATACAGTGATCAAAACCATGAAACAAAGTGGTGAACTTGATAAGTTACTGCGTAAGGCGGAAGCTGAGGTGTTAGCAAGTTTAGAAACCTCAAAATAAATAGCACATAAAATTAGTCTGTTGACATACTTTTATCATATCCATATCAGATCGATAAATCTTGAATCATCAACAAGTTTAACCCCACCTTTAAAAGTAACATCAGGGCTTATGGATGTGCATTCATGAAAGTGTACATACTATTAAGCTTTAAAAAGTCAATACAACCACATTCCCAACACACTCAAATTATGTGTGAACCATCATTTATTTTTCATAAATGTTTGATTCTCCGCCATAGGGTATAAATAGCCCAAAATACAATTAGTGATATGTTATTGAGTTAACTTAGACTGTTTTACCGAAACTCATAACTTATGATGCTATTTACGTTTTACTTTTAGGGTTTAATTTTATCACCAGCGCACCATATTATATTTATAACGGCTTATTTATAACGGCTAAGTAATTTCATATATCGCATTAGCACTATTTAAGGATTTATCATGACAAATGAATATACCCCTCCAAAAGTATGGACAATGGACAGTGAGAATGGCGGCCAATGGGCTAGCATTAATCGCCCTGACTCTGGTGCCCGTCATGAACAAACTTTACCGATTGGTGAGCATGGGTTACAACTTTACTCATTAGCGACGCCTAACGGTCAAAAAGTGACTATTATGCTTGAAGAGTTACTGGCTGCTGGGGTTGATGCTGCTGAATATGATGCTCACATTATTAACATAGGGGAAGGTAACCAGTTTTCATCTGGCTTTGTGCATGTAAATCCCAACTCAAAAATTCCAGCATTAGTTGATAATTCAGGCCCTGAAGCCGTTAACGTATTTGAATCAGGGGGATTTTATTATATTTAGCCGAAAAATTTGGTCATTTCATTCCAACCGACATCGCACCTCGTACTAAAGTAATGAACTGGTTATTCTGGTTACAGGGCGCAGCGCCTTATCTTGGTGGTGGCTTTGGGCATTTTTACGCCTACGCGCCAGAAAAGTTTGAGTACCCTATTAATCGTTTTTCAATGGAAGTTAAACGTCAATTAGACGTATTAGATAAACAACTTGCCAAAGGCGCATTTATTGCTGGTGATGAATACTCTATTGCGGATATAGCCATTTGGCCATGGTATGGCAATTTAGTACTTGGAAATATTTATAACGCAGCAGAGTTTCTAGACGTCACCAGCTACAAAAATGTGATGCGTTGGGCAAAAGCCGTTGAGCAACGTCCAGCCGTTCAACGCGGAAGAATAGTTAACCGCAGCTGGGGAGAAGCCTGGGAGCAACTTTCTAATCGCCACAGTGCCACAGATATTGATAAGATTTTAGCCCTAAAGCCTTAAAGAATAAAACTTAAGCGGCTAAAAGCTTGTATTATGAGTATATTGCAAGAATAATTATCCAATAGTAAGTCAGTTATCCAATAATAAATGATATTGTGGTTGAACTGACTTATTAGTCTATAACATGGGAGCCAAAATGGATTTTGACACGTTAAGAGCATACCTGCTTGCCAAACCAGAAGCAGTTGAAACATTTCCTTTTGGTCCTGACACACATGTGTTTAAAGTCAAAAATAAAATGTTTGCCTTAATTGGCTGGCACAATGATAGTTTAATGATAAACCTTAAGTGTGATCCTGATGAAGCCATTGCATTGTGCGATATATTCTCATCTATCACCCCTGGATATCATATGGATAAGAAGCATTGGATATCGGTTTATTTCAGCCAATCAACTGAACAGCATGTCCCTGATGGCGAAATACAACGGCTAATGGACAACTCATTTATGCTGGTTGTCAGTAAACTACTCAAAAACGATCAAACATCTATTTTATTGCACTTGTAAATTGTACCTATGCTAATAAAGAATATGTTATTACTTCACTTCAAACTGAAGTAACATTTCCCCTAATCCTTGATATTGAAATTTAACCAAGGTGTCCAAAGGCACTTTAATCACACCGCAATATGATCCTGTAATAATGGCTTGGCCTTTTTTAAGGCTGACACCTTTTGAAGTTAAATAGTTAATTAACCAATAAACTGGACTTTGCGGTGTTTCACACGGATGAACACCGGCAAATAAACGTACTTCATCTTGATGGCTGATAGTGATATCAATCTTACAGGCCTGATAAGCTAAACTTTTATTAATTTCAGGTCCTAAATACAGCCCTTGATTACTTAAGCCATCGGCCAATTTTTCAAAGTAGCTTGCTGAGTAGTCTGCACTGAAACGGCCTTGAATTAACTCCAACGCCATATGTGCTGCACTTATTCCCTTATCAATTTGCTCAATACTGTATGCTTGATTAGCCTCAAAATCTTGACCTAAAACAAATGCGACTTCGGGTTCAATTAAGCCAACAGCAGCGTCATCTTTTCGATTTGGAATAATGGGACAACAGGCTTGTTGATTTACCGCAGGCGCTATAATAGGCGCAAAAATAAGTTGCCCGTTAGCTAGCGGCACTAAACATTTCCACCCTGCTATAGGACTAACTGACGATTGCATCATTTGTTGCTGTACAGCAAAAGCAACGTCAATACTTTCTGGTTTAAATAGTTCACACTCAGATGTGGGAATACTGGCCGTACGTTGAGCCAAAAGATGCTGTGCTAATTGATAGATTTGTTCAAGCTGCGCCATAGGTTTCCTTGATGGTTAAATAGCCTGCCACTGCTGAGTTATTAGCGGTATGTTAATAGTTATATCTTCTAATAATTGCTCATCTGAGTAATATGGAATTCCCTGCCAGAGTGATAACTTGAAAGTACTCCCAGCGATAACTTCACCCACACCTTTTGGCGTACCTGTCATAACAACATCTCCTTCTTCTAAAGTGATAAATGAAGTTAGCTCATTAAAGATTTTTTCGGCAGAATACATCATTAGCTGACTATGTCCCAATTGGGCTAGCTGACCATTGATGGTCAAACTAAAACACCACTCTTGGTTATCATTACTTATCGGAACAAAATCGCTCAATATAGCTGAGCCAGTAAATGCTTTAGCCCGCTCCCATGGCAGCCCTTTGGATTTTAATTGACCTTGTAGCTGACGCTTAGTTAAATCTAAACCAAGGCCAACTGCGCCAAAACGTCCATTCTCAACTAAAAAACATAACTCAGCTTCATAATGAATAGGCTCTTGATGATAGCTCATCAGTTGTGTACTGATGGCACTATTAGGTTTTAAAAACACCACCATATCGTCAGGCATATCATTACCCAGCTCATGAATATGTTCGACATAATTACGCCCAATACAAAGGATTTTTGATGGCGTGACAGCGCCTTGCTGCTTGATCAGTATTTGCTGCATATTAATTTCGCTAAATAATGGAAAACATAAAGAATTATCCCGTATACAAAATAAAACCCCTACACTTAAATTCACCTTTGCCGATATAAAATAATCTTATAGATTCTTTTTGCCTAAAAGATAACCACTTAATCACTCATTTATTTGCCACACAATGTATTAACCATTGATTATATTGACTACACTGGAGCGGCTTAATCCTATTAAAAGCATATAATTATAACTAAAAATTGCTATTCTTATTATCAAAAAGGGTCCTCAAATGAACTTGCTTGAGCTAACAATAAAACAAAAAATTGCCTTAGGCTTCGCTACGATTGGTGTATTACTCCTTGCAGGAAGTAGCTTTTTTTATCGTTCGCTAACACAAATTCAAACAGCCAATACTAATATTGAAATCTTAGCTGTTCCTGTTCAAACTCAAAGTAATGCACTTCAGTTAAGCTTGCTCAAAATGGTCAAAACAGGCAGCTTAGCCTTTTCACAAACAGGAAATGACAATATTAATAGCAGCTTTGCTCAATTTAAGCTGTTACAAAATGAATACTCAACAACCTTTAAAGACTTATCAGACAAGGTAGCTGATCAACCCAAAATGAAACTGGCTCTGGATAATGTGACTCAACAATACTCACAATACATCCAGCAAAGTGAAACTATGTTTAATGCTAAATTAACCATTGAGCAAGCACGGGTAGATTATCAAAAGCTGTTTAAACAGTTTCAGCAAATAAAAGATACCGCAAGCAATAGTATGATCGATTTAGAGATGATAGATGCAGGCGATCAAGACAGTTTATTGGCAGAAGTAATAGGGACAGGTACTCGATTAGACGATACCATTTATAACATGGGTAATATCATAGGCGAGATTGCTCGATTTACTGATTTACAGAATGTGAATAATCATCAGCAAGATATCTTGATGATGGTTAATAATATTGAAACTAATTTTCAATTTTTAAAACAACAAACAGCGCCCCTCCCTGCCGATGATTTGTTAGCTATTTTTGCAGAACAATTCGACCAAATGAAAACTTTACTGGATACGCCAGGCACCCTATATGAAAGTCAGCGCAAAGTGGTTGGCGTAATACAACAAGCTGATATGGCGTATAGTCAGTCAAATCAATATTTCGACTCAAGCTTTACAGAGCTAAGCAAGTTAATGATTTTGGCAGACCAACGTTTTAACGACTTTAAAAATGTCGCCTCCGATGAAATAAACACAGCACAAACCTTAGCGATTGCGTTAGCATTAATATTCATCGTACTGGCTATTATCATTTACTATTTTACCTCTAAAGCTATGTTAGGCCCCCTTAGAGCGGTCAATAGTGCTTTGTCCCGTATTGCAAGTGGCGACTTGTCTAAACGCCTTACAAAGCGTAACGATGATGAGTTTGGCGAATTGATGGACAATATCAACAAGCTATCAGATGATTTAACTTCGCTATTGCAGGATATTAGCCGCGATGCACATTTATTAGATGAGTCTGCGATTAATTCACAAAACCAAGGTGAGAAAATAGCTAGAGCTGCCAGTAGCCAAATTGATCAAATCAACCAAGCGAAACAACTTGCAGAGCACATTCATCACAGCTCAAATTTAGTTAATCAACAGGCTAATGAGTCTGCAAGCCAAATAAGCTTAGCGTCAGAACAAGGCAAGCATGTAAAAGGTATTGCTGATGATAACCAGGGACGAATTGAACGGCTGTCAACGGGGTTAATTGACTCAGTAAACATCATGAATAACCTGAGTAAAAACAGTGACAACATTGGTGGGATATTAGTCACTATCAGTGCCATTGCGGATCAAACTAATCTATTGGCCTTAAACGCTGCGATAGAAGCTGCCCGAGCTGGTGAACACGGTAGAGGCTTTGCTGTAGTCGCCGATGAAGTCAGATCCCTCGCCTCCAGAACCCAATCATCTACCGCTGAAATTCAAACCATGATAGATGCCCTGCAGCATGAAACTACCAATGCAGTAAAAGCAATTTCCCAAGGGCAAACCCAGGCCAATCAATGTGTAGAACAAAGCCAGGCGCTTCATGATGCCATTGAACAAATTGAGTCTGCCTTATTAACCATAGATAAAATGGGTCAAAGTATCAATCACGCAGCAAATGAACAAGTCAGTTTTAGTGAACAAATTGAGCATACTATGGCTGAAACGGCAGAATCTGCAGAACATAATGCACTGGAGTCTTCTGCAATGGCGAAGCGAAGTCAGGAGCTAAACCAATTAGCTCATTCGTTAACCGCATCTGTTGAACGGTTTAAGCTATAGTATTTAACTGCTGTGGTTTGTAGATTTTCACAACCCCAAATTTGAGCGTTAAAGACTGAATGATTGATACTGAGCTGATAACAGTGCTGTGATAGTAATACTGCATGATCAAAACCCAGTGATTGACATGAACCTAATTAAAAGTCACTTTAACATTGGTCTTTTAAAGTGACTTTTTATCATATTAACGATTATGAACTAGTCCCACAAAAACTCTCTAAAGTGCTTACGACAAACCGACTCATAGGTTTCATTGCCACCTATCGCCACTTGCTCACCTTCTTTCATTGGTTTGCCATCGCCATCTAAACGTAACACCATATTAGCTTTGCGGCCACAATGGCAAATTGTCTTTAATTCAACTAACTTGTCAGCCCAAGCTAATAAATAATGGCTGCCGGTAAATAACTCCCCTTGGAAGTCATTGCGAAGGCCATAGCATAATACCGGAATATTTAAATTATCCACCACATGAGTTAACTGCTTAACTTGTGCTTTGGATAAAAACTGACTTTCATCGATAAGCACACAGTGAATATGCTTTTGTTGATGTGATTTATCAATAATATCACTCAAATCATCATTACTGGCAAACACTTGAGCCTCTGTTTGAATGCCAATACGCGATGCGACAACTCCCACACCATAGCGGTCATCAATTGACGCAGTCATCACTAACGTGTGCATGCCTCGTTCGCGATAATTATAAGAAGATTGTAATAATGAGGTCGATTTACCTGCGTTCATCGACGAATAATAAAAATACAGTTGCGCCAAAATAATGTCCAATATTATTGCTTTACTAAATTCTACTCGGATATGACCGTTAACCACAAATAATAATGCCGCTCAATCGACATTGGGCGGCATTATTGATCGTCAACGATAACAATAAATGATTAGCAGTTAGCGACGAGCATAAAACGCTAACGCCAGTACACTGATAACAAATACAAGACTACAGGCTAATAAACCACTGATTAATGAGCCAGTAAAGCCTAGCACTGTGTAGCCAACAATACTGATAAACGCCACAATTAAAGCATAGGGTAGCTGAGTAATCACATGGTCAATATGATGACAACTGGCGCCTGTCGATGACAAAATAGTGGTGTCTGATATAGGTGAACAATGATCACCAAAAACTGCTCCCGCAAGCACAGCTGACAGCATAGGTAACATCATGCTCGAGTCACTTCCCATGGCCATATCGGCAGCAATTGGCAACATAATGCCGAAAGTCCCCCAGCTTGTACCGGTTGAAAAAGCGGTAATGCCTGCAAGAATAAATAACACCACTGGCAATAGCTCAAAAGGGATTGCGCCTGTGACTAAACTGGCCATATATTTACCGGTTTCGAGTTGACCAATCACACCCGCGATAGACCAAGCAAACAGTAAAATATAGATTGCAGGTAGCATTGAACGCGCACCAGCAACCACACCTTTGACAATTAAACTCATGTCTAACTTTTGAATAAAGGCTAGAATTAACGTGATACAAAAGCCAATGATTGAACCATAAAATAGTGATTGGCTCACTTGAGTATTTTCAAAGGCACCTAAAATAGTAAATGCTTTACCATTGGCGCCAAGTACATCTGCACCACTACTGATCATAAAGTAAACTGTGGCAAAAATTAACGCCAAAATAGGTAAAAATAAACCTATCACTTTCCCCGAATCAGCTTCAGGTAGATCAGTATTCGCACCAGGAGGCAGCCCTTTAGATTCATCATAAAGCTCACCTTTTTTGGCGTTTAATTCATGTTGACGCATAGGGCCGACATCTAGACCAAACAAAGCGACACATAATAATAATAGTAACGCGAATATGGCATAGAAATTCATCGGAATCATTTGTACAAACACACTCAAATGACCTGATTCAGTAAAACCATGCGCAGTTAAAATGCCACCAATCAAGGCGATAATATAGGCTCCCCAACTTGAAATAGGCGAAACAACACAAATTGGAGCGGCTGTAGAATCTAATAAGTAAGCCAGTTTTGCCCACGATATATGATACCTATCGGTAATCGGTTTTGAAATTGACCCCACCACTAAACTGTTAAAGTAATCATCAATAAAAACCACACAACCTAAAAAGATGGTCATTAACTTTGCATCACGTTTAGTGCGAATATGCCCTTTAGCCCAATCAGCAAAAGCCCTTGCTGCACCACTAACGGTTATTAAAGCCGTTATCATGCCAAGCATGACTAAGAAGCCTAAGATTTGTAAATTCCAGCTATTTAGCGCGCCATCACTCCAAATTAGCCCTTGGATTGTGTTGACTAAAAATAGACTGCTATCACCTAAAGAGAATTGGGTAAGCAATAAGGCACCAACCACAATACCCACACCAAGAGACAATAAGACTTTACGGGTAATAATAGCCAGAACAATGGCAACTAGAGGTGGAAGTAAAGATAGTGCCGAATCGGCATGACTAAGTAAGTTCATTATTTATTCATCGAGTATTTATGAATGGAGGCGACTGAACCGGTGTAAGGTAATATTATATACCTTAGAAACACCTGTCCTATCAGTAGCGCTCCATAGTAATTTATCTTTGTCATCCCGACAAAAAATACTATGGCAGTGCTGCACCTATTTGGCGACAACACCAGCTGTATTGACCGATATCAATAGCAACTTCGGCATTAAATCCTTTCAAGGTAAATCACAGGCATCACCCTACTCACCTTTACTATTATTTAATGCACCTCTACTTAAAGGGTAAAAATGCGAGCACATAAAAACATAGTGGCCGTAAGGTTACCACCCTACGGCCACACATTGTGACACAGATCACATTTACAACAAATTATTCAATGCAGGAATCGCCACAAATAAATCAGCTTCTAATCCATAATCAGCTACTTGAAAAATTGGCGCTTCAGGATCTTTGTTAATAGCAACAATCACTTTAGAATCTTTCATGCCGGCAAGATGTTGGATTGCACCTGAAATACCAACTGCAATATACAAATTAGGGGCAACAATTTTACCAGTTTGACCGACCTGTAAATCGTTAGGAACAAACCTGGCATCAACTGCGGCGCGAGATGCCCCAACAGCTGCACCTAATTTATCAGCAAGTTGCTCTAGAATAGCAAAGTTTTCACCGCTACCCATTCCACGACCACCGGACACAATGATACCAGCGTTACCTAATTCAGGACGAACAGACTCAGTTAAGCTTTCTGATAAAAACTCAGTACGGGCATCAATAGCATCGCCAATACTGGCTAATTCAGCGTTGCCAGTTGATGCAACAGCATCAAATGCACTTGAACGTACTGTCATGACTTTTTTATCATCTAAGCTTTTTACTGTCGCTAATGCATTACCGGCATATATTGGACGTATGAATGTATCATCGCTTTCGACACCAATCACTTCAGAGATTTGCGCCACATCTAATAACGCGGCAACACGCGGTAATGTGTCTTTCCCCACGCTTGATGCTGCGGATAAAATATGTGAGTAGTCTGCAGACACACTCAAAATTAACTTAGCTAAATTTTCAGCTAACTGGTTAGCATATACTGGTGAATCAGCAACAATAACTTTAGTAACGCCTGCTAATGTTTGCGCCATTTTGGCTGCTTCACTACATTGTGATCCTGCCAATAAAATATGAATATCGCCACCAATTGCAGTCGCTGCAGCAACTACTTTGGCTGTGTCAGCTTTTAGATGCGCATTATCGTGTTCTGCTAAAACTAAAATGGTCATATTAGATCACCTTCGCTTCGTTTTTTAATTTATCGACAAGTTCTTCAACAGAAGACACCATGATGCCAGCTTTACGCTCTGCTGGAGGCGTAACTTTTAATATCGTTTGATGTGCTTTCAACGTCACCCCCAAATCAGATATAGTTAACACGTCTAAAGGCTTACGTTTAGCTTTCATAATATTAGGTAATGAAGCATAACGAGGTTCATTTAAACGTAAATCAACTGTGACAACTGCTGGCAATGGCATTTTCAACGTTTGTAAACCGCCATCAACTTCACGGGTTACCATAATAATATCGCCGTCAATTTTAACTTCTGATGCAAAAGTAGCTTGAGGCATATCAGCTAAGGCTGCCAACATTTGCCCAGTTTGATTGTTGTCGCCATCAATTGACTGCTTACCAAATATCACCAGTTGTGCTTGCTCTTTAAGTTGAACAGCATGTAGTAACTTAGCAATAGAGAGTGATACCAACTCTTCTTCGGTTTCAACATGAATGGCACGATCTGCCCCTAAAGCCATTGCCGTTCTTAATTGCTCTTGTACCGTTTTAGGGCCAACGCTAACAACAACAACTTCAGTGGCAATGCCAGCTTCTTTGAGACGAACAGCTTCTTCAACTGCAATTTCACAAAATGGGTTTAATGTCATTTTCAGATTGGCTGTATCGACATTTGAATTATCAGCTTTTACTCTGACCTTTACATTGGCATCAACGACGCGCTTTACAGGCACCAATATTTTCATAGGGTTTCCTTCCTACACCTTGTCTATAGACAACACATTGGCCAATGCCAATGCAAGATAGCTCAACTTTACGACCTGTTAACGTTAACGTCAACCTAAGTTAAACGCTTGTTTGAAAAAATATAGCATATAAATTGGCAAGCTAAAGTAACATTTTTGACTTTAATACACTCATCATGTCGTTTTTAGCCACCCTTTATTAGACTAATTGATAAAATAAGCTTATTTTTGATAAATTAAATTGATCAAGACTCAATATCTTTCTATTATTATGGTTATTGATAAATAATATTTTTATTAATTTGTTATTAACTTATTTGAATGTACTGTTCAAAAATAAAGCTTGATGTTAAAAGTGAACCTCGAAGGAATTTATTTCTAAGGAATGAGATATTTTTGATTATACTTTTAGTGCTGAAATGTATCATTCAACATTAATGGGCGTGATATGCGACACTTCTTCATTCAACTTCAGAAGTAACAAATAAAAACTATGTAAATTCCAATTCATTAGGACGTTTAATATTATGAGTGATTTTTTAGATATTTTAACCCATGGCCGTCGTTTTAAAGCAGCAGTAAAAGAATTAAGTATTGAAGACCTTACTGATCTTGCTGGCAAACTTGATAAAATTATCGTTGAACGTGAAGAAGAAGCCAAAGCTGATGAAGCAGCAAATGCTGAACGAAATGCGCGTATTGCTGATATTTTAGCTCAAATCGAAAACAGTGGTTTATCGATTGAAGACCTAGGCGAAGTCACTGCGACTAAATCAGCACCTAAAAAACGTGCTCCTCGCCCTGCAAAATATCAAATTACCTTAGATGGTAAGTTGATTCAATGGACTGGCCAAGGCCGCATGCCAACGGTATTTAAAAAAGAAGTTGATGCAGGTAAATCTATGAGTGCCTTTTTAATTCCTGGCATGGAATAATAATTCCAGTATTAATATTAAGCGCTTACTTCGGTAGGCGTTTTTTTTCTGACAATTTAAAGTTTGCTGTTAGCGCTAATAAAGAAAGAGTAAACTATAGTTAAATTGAATTAAGTGAGCATGTCTATGTTTCCCCTACCCCTTAAAGTCTTCACCCTTTCATCTTTAGTTTTATTATTAACAGCTTGTGCTGGAGACTATACCTTTAACAGTAATCTTGATGCTAAAGCTGTTAATGAGTACTTTAAAGTCGGTGATGTTACTGTTTATGAAGATAATAACCTGCCAAAAGGCCGCTATGACATTATTGGCTTAGCTGAGGGTGAAATTTGCCAGGAGTTATCAAATGACGCGCCAGCATCAATCCAAAATGCAAGAACTGAAGCCCGTAGAAAAGCGGCAGACATGGGCGCCAATGGTATTATAATCAAACAATGCTTGATCATTGAAGAACAGGATAAAGCTTGTATTAGTCGTAGTTTGTGTATTGGGCAAGCCATTAAACTCGAACCAGTAAAATAACAATTTATTTTACTCATTTTATCGCTGCAGTATATACCTGCCTTATATTGCAGCACTCTTTTATATCAAGTTGATAAGTCATCATGTTTACATCTCAAATTAGTGCTGTCGCAATTTGTCGAACGCCTTATAAGCAGAAATTTGGTATCCCCCGCCAACCTGGGCTAGTCGATGTAAAAGGCTATGTAGAACTTGTACCAAGCTTGAATACTGTTGATGCCATTAGGGGAATTGAACAATACTCTCATCTATGGTTATTGTTTTGTTTCCATGAGAATTTGGCTCAAGGCTGGAAAACGACTGTTCGTCCACCTCGTTTGGGCGGTAACGAAAAACTGGGCGTATTTGCGACACGTTCTACTTTTAGACCCAACGGTATTGGGCAGTCTGTAGTTAAACTACACGGTGTCGTGATACGAAAAGGCAAAGTCTGCCTTGAGATATCTGGCATGGATTTATTAGATGGCACGCCTATTATCGATATAAAACCTTATATTCCTTTTTCAGATGCCATCACAGATGCTAAAGGTGGTATAGCACAAGATGCGCCTGAGTTAATTCATGTCACTTTTTCTGATAATGCGAACACTCAGCTATTAACACTCTCAGAAAATGCAAAGTATGCCAGATTACAACCGTTAATTAGCGCTGTATTAGCCCAAGACCCAAGACCTGCTTATAAAAAAGCCAAAGATGATCCCAAAATTTACCAAGTCGCCCTATATGACCTTGATATTTTGTGGCAGGTAATTGATAACCAAGTTGTCGTATTAGCATTAAAACCCACGTCAGTAGTTTTACTTGATGAGTAAATTAAGGACAACGTAGTGTCATTAGTCGATTACCAAACACAGCAGAAAAAAAGACTGTCTTGGATGCCCTGGCTTTACTTCAATCTAAAACCCAAATTATTAGAATGGGTAACACCTTGGCAACAGGATATTCAAACTAAATTAACTCAACTTGAAACCATTAGTATTGGTGATCATTGCTTTATTGCACCTGAAGCTGAGTTATTTGCAGAGCCTGGCCGAAATATTACTATCGGCAATAAATGCATGATTGCGGCTGACGTATTTATGCACGGCCCTATAACGCTAGGCGATGAAGTGGCTATTAATCATAGTTGCAGTTTAGATGGTGGCCAGGCAGGTATTCATATTGGCTCACAAACTCGCATCGCCAACAATGTCACTGTGTATGCTTTTAATCATGGCATGTCACCCGATACACCAATTTATAAACAACCAACATCATCAAAGGGCATCATAATCGGTAAAGATGTGTGGATAGGTGCTCAAGTGGGTTTAGTCGATGGTATTACTATTGGTGACAAAGCCGTTATCGGCATGGGCAGCATTGTCACCCAAGATGTCGCCGCCTACGCGATTATGGCAGGTAACCCTGCAAAAGTGATTGGTGATAGACGTAATAAATAGCACTTATCTGCCACAAAACAACAATTAAATGCCTCTACTTCAACTTATCAAAGTAACTTTGCTCAATGACTAATAATCAGGTGACATAAACGCTTCAAGTGCTAAAATGACTTCCATTGATTTTTACTCATAATGGATACTGGAATGCGAGTTAGTAAGTACCTGCTTTCAACACAAAAAGAAACCCCTGCCAATGCTGAAGTTATTAGCCATCAGTTAATGCTACGTGCGGGTATGATCCGTCGCAATGCGTCAGGTTTATACAGCTGGTTGCCGTCAGGTTTACGCGTTCTTCGTAAAGTCGAAGCTATCGTGCGTGAAGAAATGAACAATGCAGGTGCTATCGAAATTCTTATGCCGTTAGTTCAACCTGCTGACTTATGGGTAGAAACCGGTCGTTGGGAAAAATTTGGTCCAGAGCTACTTCGTTTTCAAGACCGTCATAACCGTGACTTCGTTTTAGGTCCAACCCATGAAGAAGTAATTACTGACTTAGTCCGTAAAGAGTTAAGTTCGTACAAACAGTTACCAATTAACCTTTATCAAGTACAAACAAAGTTCCGTGATGAAGTTCGTCCACGTTTTGGCGTGATGCGTGCGCGTGAATTTTTAATGAAAGACGCTTACTCTTTTCATTTAGATCAACAAACCATGGATGAGACTTATCAATCCATGTATACCGCTTACTGCAACATTTTAAACCGTATGGGATTAGAATTCCGCCCTGTATTAGCTGACACAGGTTCTATTGGGGGCAGTGTTTCACATGAGTTTCATGTATTAGCGAACAGTGGCGAAGACTTAATCGCTTATTCTACAGGCAGTGATTATGCAGCAAATATTGAGAAAGCTGAATCGCCAATGCCGACGCAAACTCGTCAAGCTCCGACTCAGGAAATGACATTGGTCGATACGCCTAACGCTAAAACTATCGCAGAGTTAGTTGAGCAGTTTACCCTTGATATCACTAAAACAGTGAAAACATTAATTGTTAAAGGCGCCTCAGAAGACGCACCTTTAGTGGCATTAATTGTACGTGGTGATCACGAGCTAAATGAAATCAAAGCAGACAAACTTGAAGCCGTTGCTTCACCCTTAGAGTTGGCTGGTGAAGCTGAAATTCGTGCTGCTGTAGGTGCTGGCCCTGGTTCTCTTGGCCCTGTAGGATTAAGCATACCTATTATTATCGATCACAGTGTGGCCGTATTAAGCGACTTTGCTGCTGGTGCAAACCAAGATGGCAAGCATCTTTTTGGTATCAATTGGGAACGAGACTTACCTTTAGCAACGGCTAGCGATATTCGTAATGTGGTTGAAGGTGAAGCAACACCAGACGGCCAAGGCACCTACGCTATGGCACGTGGTATTGAAGTCGGTCATATTTTCCAATTAGGCACTAACTATTCAAAATCAATGAACGCGACTGTGCTTGATGAAAATGGTAAAGCCCAAGTGCTATTAATGGGCTGTTATGGTGTGGGTGTTAGCCGCATAGTGGCCGCTGCAATTGAACAAAACCATGATGACCGCGGAATTATTTGGCCAGAATCAATTGCGCCATTCCAGGTCGGTATTTTACCAATGAATATGCATAAGTCTCATCGCGTTGCTGACATGGCTGAAAAACTTTATGCGGACTTACAAGCAGCTGGTATAGAAGTACTGATGGATGACCGTAAAGAGCGTCCAGGGGTTATGTTTGCCGACATGGAGCTGATTGGATTACCGCATGTTATCGTTATTGGTGATCGTAATATCGATGAAGGTGTATTTGAATATAAAAATCGCCGCACTGGCGAGAAACAAAACATTCCTTTCGATCAAATAATGACTTTTTTATCCACTGTAAAATAGTATTGAATCGACTGAATAAAATACGTTAACTAATAAAAAACGCACTTTAAAGTGCGTTTTTTATTTTGCCTTGATAAATATTTCAATTTCCAAGCCTTGATTAACCTCTGACACAATACTTATTCGCCCACCTAATTTTTGAGTGACCAAGTTATACACAATCGACATGCCTAATCCGGTTCCTCCCAAGTGTCTCGCGGTGGTGAAAAAAGGTTCAAATATTCTATCCTTAGCTTCTTGGCTTAATCCTTTACCATTATCTTTATAGAACATTTTAATTTCTTTACCGCAAACCTCTGCGCCTAAAGTAATCGTTTTCTCACCGATAAAATTATCTGGATAAGCATGACGAAAACAATTCGATACTAGATTTGTAAATATTTGAGCAATTGCACCAGGATAGGACTCAACCATGATTTTTTTCGCCAGCTGAATATCCAAATGAATATTCTGCCTACGGGTTAATGGTCTTAACGGAGTAGAAATTTGCCCTAAATATTCGGTTAAATTGAAATATTCTTTTTTTAACGTAAGTTGATCAGCTGCGGTGCGTTTAAAGTTATGCACTAATTCAACTGCACGGGATAGATTGCGTTCAATAAGCAATAAACCATCGCTCATAGTACTGATAAAATACTCAAACTCTTTTTCATCTAATTCGCCAGCAGAAAATAACTTTCTAAGCTTATTCAACTCATCAATACAATGGCTGGTAGAAGTGACTGAAATCCCTAAAGGAGTATTAACCTCATGCGCAACACCTGCCACTAGATTACCAAGAGCCGCCAGTTTTTCGCTTTCGATCAAGCTGGCTTGAGTCTCTTTTAAGTGAGTTAAGGTTTGCTGGAGTTCTTGGGTTCGAGACGCGACGATAGATTCTAATTTAGCATTCAGCTGCTCTAGCAGCATTTGCTGACTACGCACCTCGTTTGCATTGACTGCACGACCATATAAGTCAGCTAATGCCCCAACAAAAACGGCTTCATCACGACTCCATGACCTTATTTGACCACGATGTTCACAACATATAATGCCGATCATTTTACCCGCATGACGAATGGGGCTATCTAACATTGATACAATTCCCTGAGGAACTAAATAAATATCCGTAAACTCCGACGTGGCCGAGTGCATACAAGCGTCATCGGCTGTAATCGTTCTTTCTGAGTCTAATGCATGAAAATAACGAGGCAGTTGTTCACGAGTTAAAGTAATGTTCTGTTGTTTCGATTTATTGTCTAATAATAAAAAACATACTATTGATTGCTTATCTTCTGATAGCAACCAAATACCTGCTCGCTCAACGTTAAGTCCATTACAAATAGATTCAACGATAAGATGAGAAGCGCAGTTTAAGTCGCCTTTATCGATCAACTCTGATTGACTGACATCAAATAATACTTGTTCAAGAAGCAAGTTCATCTTTTAATGTGCAACTTCTACGCTATCGGGCATATCACGTTGAATAGCAATAAACCTATCCATTAATTCTAAACTTGCTTGACACATTTTAGGATCAAATTGTTTACCTGATTGCTCATGTAAATACTCGATAACCTTTTCAGCCGGCCAAGCATCTTTATAGCTGCGTTTTGACAACAATGCATCAATAACATCCACTATCGCCATAATACGTCCTTCTATTGGTGTTTGCTCACCAACTAAGCCTCTTGGATAGCCTTGGCCATCCCAACGTTCATGATGAGTGTAAGCAATTCTGGCACCCATTTTAGCAATAATGCGATTAGAAGCGGCTAATAAATCATAACCCTTTTCTGCATGGGTTTTCATTATTTGCCATTCTTCGTCGGTTAATTTACCCGGTTTATGCAAGATACTTTCAGGAATGCCAATTTTACCGACATCATGCAAAGGTGCCGCATAACGAATAGTTTCAATAAAATCCTGACTAAGTTTTAAGTGCTCGGCAAGTATTTCACTCATCAACGCGACTCTGCGCACATGCGCCCTGGTCTCCTGACTCCGTTGTTCGATCGCATCACCAATAATTAAAATCAGTTCTTTTTGAGTTTGTTGGATGTTTTCTTTACCCGCTAAGTTTTCAAAAGTTAGGCTAACATTAGCGGCAAATAACTCTAAAATTCTTACCTGCAGAGGTGAAAGCACTGCATTGTGTTCTAAATATAATATGCTGGTTACATGATTACCAAACTCGTAAAAACCAACATAGATGTTGTTATGTACTACAGATTTTTTTAATGCTATTGCTTCGATAATGTATTCTTTAACATCCCCTGGTAATGACTCAACACTGTCTATTTCACTGTAGCTGACCAAATCACCAGTGGCCGCAAGTAAGTTCATTTGGGTATCTTGATATAAGTCTTGATGATAACTGGTTAAGTACAATGCAGAACTGTCTAAGCTAAGTAACTGCAAGGTTTGCTCTAATACCGCACTGCCAAAATGATGTAAAGTATTGCTACGAAGTACTGAAGAAGATGCTGAAATAACTTTTTCCATTCCACGTTGGCTTTGCTCAATAATTTTAATATCTCGATATGAACGTAAAGAGGTATACACACAGGATTTTAATTTTGCAGCGGTTAACTCAGTTTTCGCTTTATAATCATTAATATCAAAATCTCGAATCACCCTTTCTTCAGGAGCGCTTCCTGGTTGACCCGTTCTTAAAATAATACGAACTGAGTGATTATTTAATTCACCACGAATACGTTGAATTAAATCAAGCCCTGCATGATCATTTTCCATTACCACGTCGACAAAAGCTAACGCAATATCGTGTTCATCACGCAGTAAATTAAACCCTTCTTCGGCGCTAAAACAAGAATAAAAAACCAAACTTCGCCCATCAAGGTTAAATTGGCTCAATGCTAATTTTGTTACATCATGAATGCCTGGCTCGTCATCGATAATAACGACTTTCCATGGTGACAACTGGACTTTAGGTTTGAAAACCATATTATCGCCTTTTGGCATATCAGCAGATTTTTTAAACAGAGCCAAATGGTGTCTCCCTTAACTTTTTTCTAATTGTGTGTCAAAAACACGAAAAAAGTGCGTTTTTATTTTTATTATCCATTAAGTTAATAGCCGATTAAACGCCATTTTGTCAAAGAAAAGTTACCGAATAGTTAAATATTGCTTAGGCAAGCAGACTTTAAAATCAGTCAAGAAAACTTATCCGACTAGTGTGAGAAGTTAAAACAAGACATACTCTTTATCAGTCGTTTTAATCTAGGTGTAGTAATTAAGTGTCAATTGGACTTGTACTTGGTGGTGGTGGTGCCCGCGCGGCATATCAAATTGGCGTGTTAAAAGCCTTGGTGCAATTTTACCCAAGGAATAGCCATATTCCATTCGATATAATTTGTGGCACGTCTGCAGGGGCTATCAATGCCACATCTTTAGCAACTCACGCAGCTTGCTTTCATTTAGGGGTAAAGAAATTAGATTGGGTATGGCGTCACTTTAAAACACAACAAGTTTATGAGTCTTCGTTAAGCGGTGTAGCCAAGCACTTATTCAAGATGGCGATTAAAGGTTTGCAACATGGCAAGGTGAATACTGACGCCGGCAGCTTGCTAAATAATCAGCCTTTGCGTGAATTATTAAATAAACTAATAGACTTTGATCGCATTGAGAGAAATATACATTTAGGTGCATTAAAAGCAATCAGTGTGGATGCATCCTGTTATAACAACTCACTTTCTTATAGCTTTTATCACGGTCACCATTCGATAGAAAATTGGCAACGTGCTCGAAGACAAGGAAAACGTAGCCAACTCAATACCAATCATTTGCTTGCTAGCTCTGCTATTCCGATGGTATTTCCATCTATTAAATTAAACAGAGCCTTTTTTGGCGACGGTTCTGTCCACCAACTCTCACCTTTATCAAGCCCTATCCATCTTGGGGCAACCAAATTATTTGTGATTAATCTAGATAGCCCACATAAGCAAAATGATATTCAGCTTAATCACCACCCCAAAGCGGCCACAATAGCAGGTCATTTACTGGACACTATATTTTCAGATACGCTAAATAGCGATCTTGAACGTCTACAAAGAGTTAATCACACCCTAGCTCTTATTTCTGATGAAGATAAAAGTAAGTTAAATTTGCGACAAATTGACACATTAGTCATCAAACCAAGTGAAGACCTAGGGGTTATTGCTGCCAAGTATTACCTAGAAATACCTATCGCAATCCGTTATTTACTAAAACTGTTTGGCATCCATCAACAATCAGACTCGAGTATTGTTTCTTACCTATTATTTGAGAAGGCTTATACAACGGCTCTTATTGATTTAGGTTACCAAGATGCTATGGATAAAATAGATGACATCAAAGCATTTTTCGATATACCCGCATAATGAATAAGCATTCGCATTGAGGTGGCTAATTTACTGCATTAGCTATTGTCATCTTTTATTCATCTTAAGCTGGTAATATTTTTTCGATTAGCTTTATAAGCTTAATATCGTCATGCAAAATATTTCACGGGTTGAACTAAAGATTTCGCTTTAGCTTTTAACAGACTTTAGGTAAAAGAGAGGCTGTACTAATAGCAGTATAGTTTTATTGGATAGTTGAGAAATGGCACACACATTTGAATTTGATGAAGATGATGCACCATGGGGTGACAACATCAAGGGAAAACAAAAATCTAAAAAGGTAAAGCAACGACGAAGAGATGCTAAGCGTGGCTACTTTGATGATACTGCAATGGAGTTTGCACCTGCTAAATTAAAGTAATTTAACAGAAATAAACCATCAAGTTTAAAAAGCAAGTTGCTATCAACTTGCTTTTTTATTTATCTCATATAATTAAATAACGCCCCCCTATAATACTATCATCCAGAATGCTTGATGCTCAAAATTCAATTTCGATACTTTGAGGGTAAATCTAACAAACATAAAAAAGGAGCACTTAGCTCCTTTAATAAATCTTCATAGATAAATGATAATAGTCATTTTAAAGATACAGAATTGTCGCTAAACCTAAAAAAGTAAAAAAACCTACAACGTCTGTCACTGTGGTTAGAATTACTGAGCCTGATAATGCCGCATCTTGATTAAACCTTTGTAAAATCATTGGTACCATAACGCCAGCAATTGCAGCCATAGCCATATTGATTAAAATAGCGCAGCCTATGATAACGCCCATCATAGGGTCATCAAACCACCAACCAGCAATCAAGCCAATAACAATGGCCCATAACACACCATTCAAAGCACCAATGCCTAACTCGTTCTTTAGCAGTGACATCACGTTCCCCGCGGAGATTTGCCCCATTGCCATGCCACGGATCATTAATGTTAATGACTGACTACCAGCTATGCCCCCCATAGAGGCGACAATAGGCATCAACACAGCTAAAGCCACCACTTGTGATAGTACATTCTCAAACAGACCAATTGTTGCTGATGCCAAAAAAGCCGTTAATAAATTAATACCAAGCCATACGGCACGACGCCTAGCACCTACAGTAATAGGCGCGAACAAATCGTCATCATCATCCATACCGGCTGTAGCCATTAATTGTGACTCATAGTGTTCACGCACTAAGGCTGTTGCCGTTCGTAATGTCATACGACCAATTAAAATACCTTCATCATCAACTACAGGCAATTCTAACTCTCGACTGTGCTCAATTGTCTCAGCCGCTTCTAGTAAAGAAGAATCTGCTGGTATCACTCGACTATCTTGCCATAGCAAACTCGAAAGCAAAGCATCTACATCAGCTTTAAACACATCATAACGCCGAACGGTTCCTAGATACTTATCATTGATATCAACTAAAAACAGATGATCGTTACAATCTAAATCAATACGACGAAAAAATCGTTGGCCTTGGGCCACTGTTGAGTCAAGATTTAGTACCAACATTTGGTGATCGGCATAACGGCCAATTTCATTTTCATCATATTGGTCATAAAGTTCAAAGTGCTTACGCTGGCGCTCACCCATTTGCGCTAATGCGCGATCAGTTATGCTGTCAGGTAATGAGTCACTCCAATCAATCAAATCTTCTGGACTAAGCTGCGAAAAGATCAAATCCAGCTCTTCGTCTGGCATTTTCTTCAAAATGCCCAGACGTGGATCGGCACGCATTAAGTTTAGAACATCAACGCGCTCTTCTGGCTCAACTTGTTGCCAACGATCATAACGTTCATCTAAAGGTAAAGATTCGAGTAAAATAGCAATAGTGCCAGCTTCTGCACCATTGAGTATTTCACTAAAAACTTCGGCTTGCTCTTCCCCTTCAGCTTCTGTCAATTTTTGCACAGCTTGACTAACTTCAATTTGTAACTGTGTTGTAATTTCTTGCTCTGCTTCAGATATAAGTTCGTTCTTTAATTCTTCCATTAGCCCGCCCTTTATCTTGTTCAGGTAATAATGCGCTGACTATATTCATATTTATCGCTATAAGCAAATAGATAAATTAAGTTGCACGCAACATAATTGACCACACTTGAATAAATCTTTATAGTACTGATTAATCAGCAAGGTTTAGCGGTTATTCCTCCCAGTTTACCCCGTTCCCTTACCTAATTATTTTCATTATATTTTAAAAACGATTAAATGGAGCAAGATATGAGTAAGGCAATTTATCAATTTGATGTCAAAGATATTCAAGGAAATAACATCAGTATGGGGACTTTTAAAAATAAAGTGCTACTGATTGTCAATACCGCGAGTAAATGTGGTTTTACCCCTCAATATAAAGCTTTGGAACAATTATACCAGCAATACAAAGATCAAGGTTTGATTGTTATGGGGTTTCCGTGTAATCAATTTGGTAAGCAAGAGCAAGGAACTGAGACAGAAATAAGCCAATTTTGCGAACTTAATTTTGGGGTGACTTTTCCATTATTTAGTAAAATAGACGTAAATGGTGATGACACTCCTCCGCTATATCAATACTTAAAACAGTCTGCAAAAGGTTTGTTAGGAAGCCAGTCGATTAAGTGGAATTTCACCAAGTTTTTAGTCGATACACAGGGAAATGTGATCGAGCGTTATGCGCCGACAACAAAACCCGAAGATTTATTACCAGTAATAGAAAAACTTTTAAAATAACTTTTAAAATAACTTTTAAAATAACACTATAAATTTCAAGTAAATAGATAGTTTTTTATAGATCTTTTTATTTTTTAACAATAATTTATATATTATTTTGAACTTTTACATAGATGATGACTCAAACTTAGTAACAGTGATATTCACTTTGTTCATCATCTCCCTGGGACTTCTAGCGCGGTCCCCTTGATCTCTAAGTAGATCGATAGGCAATCATTTGATTGCCTTTTTTTATATCTATCATTCCAAAAACTAACTATAAACTTTAAGCCTGAATTTTCAGTATAAAAAAACCACCTTTCGGTGGTTTAGTGTGGTATCCCATAGGGGATTCGAACCCCTGTTACCGCCGTGAAAGGGCGGTGTCCTAGGCCTCTAGACGAATGGGACGCCGAGATTTACTTATACTCAGTAAATAGAGTGAATACTCACTAATGTCTGTAGGCAAAACATTAATGCTATTTGTTGTTTCCAACAAAACTTGGTGGAGCTACACGGGATCGAACCGTGGACCTCTTCACTGCCAGCGAAGCGCTCTCCCAGCTGAGCTATAGCCCCAAATTTTAGTTACTAGACACCAAAATTTGAAAATATGGTATCCCATAGGGGATTCGAACCCCTGTTACCGCCGTGAAAGGGCGGTGTCCTAGGCCTCTAGACGAATGGGACACTGTTGATACTTTATACTCTGTATCGAGTGAATACTCATTGGTGCCTGTAGGCTAAACACCAGTGCTAGTTACCTATAATGAAGCACAAAACCTTAAGGATTCGAACTCCTGTTACCGCCGACTCTTTATAAACCAAAGTGGGCGATGTCCTAAGCGCTATTGCTAGACGAATGGGACACTGTTGATACCTTATACTCTGTATCGAGTGAATACTCATCGATGTCTGTAGGCTAAACATCGGTGCTATTTTAGATTTTCAAACGTTTTTTCAAAAACAACTGCTTCGAATTATGTTCAACCATCTTAAAAAGTGGTATCCCATAGGGGATTCGAACCCCTGTTACCGCCGTGAAAGGGCGGTGTCCTAGGCCTCTAGACGAATGGGACACTGTTGATACTTTATACTCTGTATCGAGTGAATACTCATTGGTGCCTGTAGGCTAAACACCAGTGCTATTTACCTATAATGAAGCACAAAACCTTAAGGATTCGAACTCCTGTTACCGCCGACTCTTTATAAACCAAAGTGGGCGATGTCCTAAGCGCTATTGCTAGACGAATGGGACACTGTTGATACTTTATACTCTGTATCGAGTGAATACTCATCGATGTCTGTAGGCTAAACATCGGTGCTACTTTAGATTTTCAAACGTTTTTCAAAAAAAACTGCTTCGAATTATGTTCGACCATCTTAAAAAGTGGTATCCCATAGGGGATTCGAACCCCTGTTACCGCCGTGAAAGGGCGGTGTCCTAGGCCTCTAGACGAATGGGACACTGTTGATACTTTATACTCTGTATCGAGTGAATACTCATTGGTGCCTGTAGGCTAAACACCAGTGCTATTTACCTATAATGAAGCACAAAACCTTAAGGATTCGAACTCCTGTTACCGCCGACTCTTTATAAACCAAAGTGGGCATGTCCTAAGCGCTATTTCTAGACGAATGGGACATATTTGATACCTTATACTCTGTATCGAGTGAATACTCATCGATGTCTGTAGGCTAAACATCGGTGCTATTTTAGATTTTCAAACGTTTTTCAAAAACAACTGCTTCGAATTATGTTCAACCATCTTAAAAAGTGGTATCCCATAGGGGATTCGAACCCCTGTTACCGCCGTGAAAGGGCGGTGTCCTAGGCCTCTAGACGAATGGGACACTGTTGATACTTTATACTCTGTATCGAGTGAATACTCATTGGTGTCTGTAGGCTAAACACCAGTGCTATTTACCTATAATGAAGCACAAAACCTTAAGGATTCGAACTCCTGTTACCGCCGACTCTTTATAAACCAAAGTGGGCGATGTCCTAAGCGCTATTTCTAGACGAATGGGACACTGTTGATACTTTATACTCTGTATCGAGTGAATACTCATTGGTGTCTGTAGGCTAAACACCAGTGCTAGTTACCTATAATGAAGCACAAAACCTTAAGGATTCGAACTCCTGTTACCGCCGACTCTTTATACCAAAGTGGGCGATGTCCTAAGCGCTATTTCTAGACGAATGGGACACTGTTGATACCTTATACTCTGTATCGAGTGAATACTCATCGATGTCTGTAGGCTAAACATCGGTGCTATTTTAGATTTTCAAACGTTTTTCAAAAACAACTGCTTCGAATTATGTTCAACCATCTTAAAAAGTGGTATCCCATAGGGGATTCGAACCCCTGTTACCGCCGTGAAAGGGCGGTGTCCTAGGCCTCTAGACGAATGGGACACTGTTGATACTTTATACTCTGTATCGAGTGAATACTCATTGGTGTCTGTAGGCTAAACACCAGTGCTAGTTACCTATAATGAAGCACAAAACCTTAAGGATTCGAACTCCTGTTACCGCCGACTCTTTATAAACCAAAGTGGGCGATGTCCTAAGCGCTATTTCTAGACGAATGGGACACTGTTGATACCTTATACTCTGTATCGAGTGAATACACATCGGTGTCTACAGGCTAAACATCAACGCTAACAGTGACAGGCTATCTTCTGCTCTAATAATAAGTAAGTGGTGGAGCTACACGGGATCGAACCGTGGACCTCTTCACTGCCAGCGAAGCGCTCTCCCAGCTGAGCTATAACCCCTTCTTACTTACACTATTCGATATGCTGCCAGAATTACTGACCTCAGTCTCAACTGCGAGGCGCATTCTATGCAGCATACCTTAATGTGTCAACTCGTTTTTTAGGAATTTATTCTATCTGCTACAAAAACAATCGCTTTGGATATTCTTTCAACAGATCTGTCTTTTCCAATCAAAAACAAGGTCAAGTCTAGCGCAGGTGACTGCCCTGCCCCAGTTACAGCTACACGAAGCGGCATACCAACTTTGCCCATACCGACATCTAATTCAGCTGCTGTAGCTTCAATCACTGCGTGCAATGACTCTACAGACCAATCAGACAGAGCTTCTAATTTTGATTTAACAAGAGTAAGTGGCTCCAATGCAACACCACGAAGATGTTTCTTCGCTTGTGTTTCATCAAAATCAGTAAAATCTTCATAGAAATAGCGACTAGATGCTGCAAGTTCTTTTAACGTTTTAGCACGTTCAGATAGTGCAGTAACCAATTCCGCTAACGCTGGCCCATTGCTAGTATCAATTTTTTGGTCTGCCATATGCCACTCTAAATGAGATGCGACATAATCAGGTGCTAATGATTTAATATAATGCTGATTTAACCAGTTTAGCTTATCTGTATTAAACGCTGATGCCGCTTTATTAATATCATCTAACTTAAAGAAGCTAATCATCTCTTCCATAGAGAACACTTCTTGATCACCGTGTGACCAGCCTAAACGAACTAAATAGTTAAGTAACGCTTCAGGTAAGTAACCATCATCACGATATTGCATGACACCTACCGCACCATGACGTTTAGATAATTTAGCTCCGTCATCACCTAAAATCATCGATACATGGGCATATTCTGGGATAGGTGCACCAAGCGCTTTTAAGATATTAATTTGGCGAGGGGTATTATTAATGTGATCCTCACCGCGCACGACACAAGTGATCCCCATATCCCAATCGTCAACAACAACGCAGAAATTATAGGTTGGTACACCGTCAGTACGTTTAATAATTAAATCATCAAGCAGGCTATTTGATATTTCAATACGACCACGAACATGATCATCAAAAATGACACTGCCTTCGATTGGATTTTTAAAGCGAACAACAAAAGGCTCATCTGTATCACGCGGCGCTAGAGCACGACAACAACCATCATATTTCTGTTGCTCACCATTTGCAGCTTGTTCTTCACGTAATGACTCAATTCTTTCTCTAGAACAATAGCACTTGTAAGCGGTACCACTTTCTAACATTTGCCCGATAATTTCGTTATAACGATCAAAACGCTTAGTTTGGTAATATGGGCCTTCATTCCAATTCAATCCCAACCAGTTCATACCATCTAAGATGGCATCGCATGCTTCTTGGGTAGAACGTTCAATATCAGTGTCTTCTATACGTAAAACAAATTCACCGTTATTCGCTTTAGCATGTAACCATGAATAAAGTGCAGTACGTGCACCACCAACGTGTAAGAAACCTGTAGGACTTGGAGCAAAGCGAGTCTTAGTTGTCATAATCGGACACTAACCTATATAAAGAAGTCTGTATAAACTATACCCTGCTAAAAATCAGAGCATAAAATTGTGGCAAACATTCTAACAGCCTACGCGCTAGGTTGAAATGCCCGAGTATCGAACAAGATACAATTTTACTTAAAAGCCCAAATCTGCTTGTTTAACAAAACATCAAATGGCACAAAAATAGCTCTATCGTGATATTTTTATCGAAAAATCGTTGACAGCTAATCCTTGCTCCCTATAATACCGTCCCACACAGCATGAGGTCGCTTAGCTCAGCTGGGAGAGCACCTCCCTTACAAGGAGGGGGTCACTGGTTCGAGCCCAGTAGCGACCACCATACTTTCATTGATGAAATTATGTTTGTGTAATTAGTTATATTCCCGGGTCGCTTAGCTCAGCTGGGAGAGCACCTCCCTTACAAGGAGGGGGTCACTGGTTCGAGCCCAGTAGCGACCACCATATAACTAAAATTGTGTAGAGTTCCCGGGTCGCTTAGCTCAGCTGGGAGAGCACCTCCCTTACAAGGAGGGGGTCACTGGTTCGAGCCCAGTAGCGACCACCATTAATTTGAACTCATAGCTGTAAATTAGATACATTCCCGGGTCGCTTAGCTCAGCTGGGAGAGCACCTCCCTTACAAGGAGGGGGTCACTGGTTCGAGCCCAGTAGCGACCACCAAATGTATTAATATTGTAAGATATCCCGGGTCGCTTAGCTCAGCTGGGAGAGCACCTCCCTTACAAGGAGGGGGTCACTGGTTCGAGCCCAGTAGCGACCACCATTATCTTACAGATATTTTGATTTATCCCAGGTCGCTTAGCTCAGCTGGGAGAGCACCTCCCTTACAAGGAGGGGGTCACTGGTTCGAGCCCAGTAGCGACCACCATAAATCTGCTACAAAAAACTAATCAAAAAGCCATTTCTAAATCAAATCCTGCTTACAAAATAACTGTAAAAATGTAACAAACATTACCCTCAGTAAAAATTATTCTTTTTATAAAATTATTTTAATCTCACTGATGACCTAATTAGTGCTTGGCAAGGCTGTCGTGCGCGCTTTAATTCTAGGTTTTAGGGTTCCAAGACCCATGTGGTTGCTTTGTACTTTTTGAGGATGTCTTATGGCATAAAGCTAGTCGCGCGATTGAGTATTCATAGTGCGACGTTTACTACGGATTTTTATCAAAGGCAGCATTTTATTCACTCTCGAACGACTTGAGTTGTTCCGTCAAATCTTATCCTGCAAATGAAAAGTTCAGCATTGGCCATAAACAATTCACCGATAACGAGTAACCTAGCCATAACTTATCTGATAGTCATTTACCTTAGACTGGCTTATCTAGCGCCCCTCGACTCAATAATAATATGGCCAGCAGCAACATAGCTAATAAGGTTAACGAGCCAACCACAACCCCTTGCCACTCTGAGTGCTGCCAAAATATCATCAAATAAGGCCCACCCAACGCGGCCCCCAAATAATAACAACATAAATACAACGACGTCGCTTTCGCCCTGTGACTCGTTGCACGAATAGCCACAAATGAATTACAACAACTGTGGGTTAAGAAAAAGCCACTCGCAGTGATCAAAAAGCCCAATATAATCGCCCATAGGGTATCGACTAAGGTTAATAGGGTTCCTAATACCATGAGTAAAAAGGCTGCTTTAAATAATATTACCGACCCAAACCGGACAATCCACTTAGCCGATAAATATGAAGCAAAAGTACCACTGAGGTAGCATAAAAAAATTAACGTGGCATTGAAGCGACTCAGCTCATAAGGTACTGCCATTAAATGCAACTGAATAAAACTAAATTGATTGACCATCATCATAAAAGCAAGACCGCCAATAATGAATACCAAACTCATTTTACGGTCGGTGATGTGCCCCCAAAAACCTTGCAAATCCTGTTGTAACTTTACCCGTTTCGCTTGTTTAATTAGTGAATGAATAACCTGGGGTTTAATTTCACGTCGAGGCAATAACAAAGTGACGATTACCACCCCAATTAAGGTCACAACAAACACCAACCCCATTGATTGCTGCCAAGATAAATGTTGTGACATTAAGCCACCAAATAAGCGTCCCAAAATACCGCCTATACTATTCGCGGTAATATAAATTGCCGCGGCTTTTAACATAAACTCAGGTGCAAGTTGCTCTTTAAAATAGGCCATTGCAATCGCAGGAACCGCTGCCAGTAAAATTCCTTGTAATAATCTCACCCATACCAGCGAGTCAAAGTCAGTGGCAAAAATGAGTAAAATATTTGAGCAAGCCAATAACCATAAACTGATCACAATTGGTTTTAACCGTCCGACACGATCTGAAATCATCGCATAAAACAGTAATGAAAAAGCCAGGGTAAAACTGGTAACAGATAACACTAAAGTGGAATGTGCGCCGGTGACATCAAAGTGTTCTGCAATTAGCGGTAACATGCCCTGAACAGTATAAAGATTGATATATATAACTACAGACGCAAGACAAAGCGCCCAGATTAGTCGGCGTTGTGTACCTTGCTCATGTGCTGATGAGTGGATTAAAATATTAGCAGATACTGGTTGGTGAGTCACACTAGCCACAGATTAATGACGATGAAATAACATTATCGTCCGCCACTATGATTAATCAATGGCGAACACGGTAAAATGTGAACTTGATAGCGTTAAAAGGCCTGCTCCCCCTTTACTTAACTTTTCTCATCAACACTTCTGTGGTGAACTTATTATTATTAATCACTTGAAATTTTTCATAGGTTTGAAAAATCGCTTTTCCCTGATAAGTGATCATCGCCACCACGCCATAATCAATTTTTTTATCGATTGTTTCAGCAGGAAATATAAACTTAAACGGCACAGGCGCCCGCGCTATATCAAAGTTTTTTTGCGAAATAATCGATCCAGGAGTATTAAAATCAATCACTGCAATATTAATTTTGCAGCCTTGAGGTAATTTTATTTTCTCCAGATAACCAGCATAACCATTAACCACAACAGGCTCTGTTGGAGTCACGGCCACGCAACCAGTCAACATCAATAATCCACCAATAAGACTCACTAAAACCAATTTAAACTTACTCATACCACTCAACCTATATCCATTATTGTTGATATTCACATCTAAAGAAACATTACGGCTTAGTCATTCTCAACAAACCTTCTTGGGTTGCTGAAGCGACTAGACGTCCTTGTTGGTCAAAAAACTGGCCTTTTACAAACCCGCGACCGCCACCAGCATTAGGACTTTCAATACTATATAAAATCCACTCGCCCATATTAAATGGACGATGAAACCACATAGAGTGATCAATCGTTGCCATACGAATACCTGGCGTTAAAAATGACACGCCATGGGGCTGAGCTGCTGTGACTAAAAAGTTAAAGTCCGAGGCGTATGCAAGTAGGTATTCTTGAATACTGTGGTCATTGGGAATAATCCCATTTGCTCTAAGCCACACGTAGCGAACTGGTTCACTGGTTGAAGGTGCGAGTGGATTACCTGGGTTAACTAACCGCATTTCAATTGGCGAGTCAGCCATGAACTTTTCAAGCATCTTTGCAGGCACTTTATCACGCATCGTCATGGCCAGTTCTTGTTGATTCATCAATCCTTCAGGTCCAGGAACATCAGGCATAACCGCTTGATGCTCATATCCTTCCTCGATCGTTTGAAATGAACAGGTCATATAAAAAATTGGTCGGCCTTTTTGAATGGCTTTCACTCTGCGGGCACTAAAACTGCCGCCATCACGCATAATTTCAACATCATAGACAATAGGTTGCTTTTCATCACCCGCACGTAAAAAATAAGAATGCAAAGAATGCGCATAGCGGTCTGCACTCACAGTCTGTTTTGCTGCGCTTAATGCTTGTCCCATGACCTGACCGCCAAAGACATGGCCGAAGCCTAAATCCTGACTTTGGCCACGAAATAAACCTAATTCAATTTGTTCAAGGGACAATAATGATAGTAAATCGTTTAAAACCTGACTCATTTAACTCTCTCACAAACCACATAATTATAGATAAGCCTACCTTAAACTCTTTAGTAAGAGCTAGTGACTTTTGATTACCATTTTAAATCGACATAATTTTAGACTGTCAAATTCAAAATTAGTGATTTATCGCAAACAATATCAACAGCAGTCGTTAACAAAATTTGTTAAGCTATTAGGCATTACTAATCTAGTTATTTGATGTTTATGCAACCTTGGATTTTGGCTATTCGCCCAAGAACATTGCCCGCGGCAATCGGACCTTTACTTATCGGCAATATGTTAGCACTTCAACTAGCACAATTTAGTTGGTCTATTGCCGTAACTTCAATGTTATGCGCCGTATTACTGCAAATATCAGTCAATTTAGCCAATGACTATTTTGACTTTAAAAATGGCATAGACACCGCAGAAAGACTTGGACCAGTGCGTGTGACCCAAAGCGGTATGATAGCGCCTAAAACGGTACGTAATGCGATGATATTGTGTTTATTAATGGCGTTATTAGTCGGTTCATACCTTATTTGGCACGGTGGTTGGCCTATTGCCATATTAGCAGCAGCGTCAATTTTAGCGGCGCTTTGTTACAGTGGCGGCCCGTATCCATTAGCTTCCCATGGATTAGGTGAGGTAGCGGCATTTATCTTTTTTGGCTTAGTCGCTGTAGTCGGTAGTTATTATTTACAGGCTGGCAATACCACATTAACCGCTTGGCTGTTAGGCAGTGCAATCGGATTTTTTAACGCTGCTATTATGCTAGTCAATAATACCCGCGATATCACAACCGACACGAAAGCGGGCAAAAACACCCTTGCGGTTCGCATTGGTGAGGCTCAAGCAAAAGTGCTATACCAAAGCTTGTTATATTTACCTTTTGGGATAATCATTGCAGGCTTCCTATTGGGTGCCCTTGAAGGTTGGCCAGTATTATTGGCTGGTATATCATTAGTCTTAGCTAGAAACTTGAGTAAAGATTTTAGAGATAGCTCAGGAGAAGCATTAAACCCTATTCTGGGAAAAACAGCTAAGCTGACGATGATTTTTAGCGTTCTTTTCAGCGCAGGGTTAATGATCAATTTTAGCTCAATCTAGGCACTTAAATATAAGCATTTAAATCTAAAAGCTCAGTTTAAAGATCAAAAAAGGCTTCATTAAGAAGCCTTTTTTATTGAGTAACAAAAACCACACTTTACACCTTAGATAAGGTGCGCTCTTTGGCACTCCAATCTAAGTGGTACTTTTCGCCAGCGGGTTTATCCGTTCGCTCAAAGGTGTGTGCGCCAAAAAAGTCGCGCTGACCTTGCAGTAAGTTAGCGGGTAATGTTTCACAACGATAACTGTCATAATATGCCACAGAAGAACTAATACACGGCGCCGGAATGCCTTGCATAACTGATGCAGCAACTGTTTTACGCCAGTTTAATTGCTTGGTTGCTAAGGTACTGCTAAAGCTTTCTGCCATTAACAGATTTGGCAACGCAGGATCTTGCTCATAAGCTTGGGTAATAGACTGTAAAAAAGTGGCTCTAATAATACAACCAGCACGCCATATTTTGGCTATTTCAGCAAAATTAAGTGGCCAGTTTTGCTCTTTAGCCGCCATCGCCATCAACTGAAAACCTTGCGCATAACAACATACTTTAGCGCAATATAACGCATCTTCTAATGCATCAACAAAGGCTGTTTTTTCAGTATTGGATAAAGTTGTTTTTGCTGGACCCGCTAGGGTTTGACTTAACGACACTCGTAATGTTTTTTGAGTGCTTACTGCACGAGCATATACAGCTTCAGCTATTGTGGGCGCTGGGCAGCCAATTTGTAAACTACTGACCGCAGTCCACAAACCCGTACCTTTTTGGCCGGCTTTATCTAAAATCATCTCAACAAGCGGCTTACCCGTTAACGGGTCATCTTGTTGTAATACTTCGGCACTGATTTCCATTAAGTAGCTATTCAAACTACCTTGATTCCAACGCTTAAAAATATCACCAATCTCGTGGGTAGATAAATCTAAACCATCATGCAGTAATTGATAGGCTTCACAAATTAACTGCATGTCAGCATATTCAATACCATTGTGGACCATTTTCACGTAATGGCCTGAACCTGCAGGGCCAATATAAGTGGTACAAGGTTCGCCTTCAGTGACCGGATTACCCGGCTCAAAACGCTCAATAGGTAAACCGGTTTTACTGTCAACTTTAGCCGCGATTGCATTCCATATTGGCGCAACATATTGCCATGCTGATTCATCACCGCTGGGCATTAATGAAGGACCAAAACGCGCCCCCACTTCACCACCAGAAACCGCTGAGCTAAAGAATTTAAATTGACCTTTATAATGCGCTTCACGCTCAACCGTATCAGTCCACAAACTGTTACCAGTATCAATGACAATATCATCACTGCAAATGCCACTTTCAATCAAAGTATTGCAAATACCATCAACAATTTTACCCGCAGGCACAGACAAGACTATGACTTTAGGGGAGGTTAATTTTTCGAGCATTTCTGAAAGATTCTTACAGGCTTGCATTCGAGGTGCTAAGCCTTCTTTACGCTCTTGGTGTTCTTGCTCAAGTGCGCCATTAACTTTAGCTTCATCGAGGTCAAAAACAGCCACGTGATAGCCATTGTCAGCAATATTTAAAGCGAGGTTTTTGCCCATAACACCAAGGCCGATTACGCCGATGTTTGACAATTGAGTGTGGTGAGTCATTAGATTTATATTCCACAAGGTCTACAGAGATTTATCGCGATTCGCGAACCCATATGGACAAATATTATAGCGATTTTTGTAACTAAATTACCAGTTAAAACCTAGTGAGAGTGAATTATTGTCTCCACTCGCGTCATTGATCTTGCTTTGGATGACCGATTTAAAACCATTTAGTAATAAAAACGTCAATGTAATCAAGTATAAAATAGATGCCCTGACTCACATTGACGATTAATCTACTAAAAACTATGCACCTAATGCTTTAGTTAATGCATCGGCATATCCCATCCGCGTTAGGGTATTACGCACAATGTCCAGCGTTTGCGGGTCTTCTATGGTTGCAGGCATAGTGTATTCTTGATTATCAGCAATTTTACGCATGGTGGCGCGCAAAATTTTACCTGAACGTGTTTTAGGCAGTTTGGATACCGCACTGACTAACCTAAACGATGCCACTGGGCCTATTTCTTGTCGCACTAACGCTAACAATTGTCGATGAAGTTCATCATCGGGTAAGTTAACCCCATTTTTAAGTACCACCATGCCAAGTGGCACCTGGCCTTTCAACTTATCCTGCACGCCAATAACCGCCGCTTCTGCAACAGCGGGATGTTGACACAAGACTTCTTCAAAGCGACCTGTTGATAAACGATGGCCAGCAACATTAATAATATCGTCGATGCGGCTCATAATATACAGATAACCATCTTCATCAATATAACCGGCATCACCGGTTAAATAATATCCAGGGTACATAGATAAATAGCTATCAACATAGCGATCATCATTTTGCCATAACGTGGTTAATGTCCCTGGTGGTAAAGGTTGCTTAATTACCACATTGCCACTTTCATTGGCGGGCACTTGCTCTCCCATGGCATCAAGCACTTCCACTTGATAACCTGGCACAGGTCTTGCTGGCGATCCTGGTTTAATGGCTATTGGTTCAAGCCCCATTAAATTTGACGCCACAGGCCAACCCGTTTCAGTTTGCCACCAATGGTCAATAACCGGTTTACCCAGCATGGCTTGGCTCCAGTTTAATGTCTCTGGATCACAACGCTCACCGGCTAAAAACATGTGTTTTAAACAACTCAAATCAAACTGCTTTATTAACTCACCTTCAGGATCTTCGCGTTTAATGGCTCTAATCGCCGTTGGTGCGGTAAAAAAGCTTTTCACTTTATTAGCGGCAATGATGCGCCAAAATGCCGCTGCATCGGGGGTACCAATTGGCTTACCCTCATACATTATAGTGCTAGCACCGACTAATAACGGTCCATAAACAATATAAGAATGCCCCACCACCCAACCGACATCAGATGCGGCCCAAAAAACGTCATCTTGTCTAATATCGTAAATATTTGTCATCGACCAACATAACGCGACAGCATGGCCACCATTATCACGCACAACACCTTTAGGATTACCGGTTGTGCCTGAGGTATAAAGCACGTATAGCGGATCGGTTGCATTAAGTGAGACACAATCGGCACTGGGTGCATTTTGCAGAGCATGCTGCCAATCAACATCTCTTGGCTCGGTTAACTCGGCTTGATATTGGTGTCTGGCTAAAATCAGGCAATGGTCGACTTTATGGCTAGCCTGATCAAGTGCTGCGTCTAATAAGGGTTTATAAGGCACAACGCCTGAGGGTTCAATGCCGCAAGATGCTGATAGTACAAGTTTAGGCTTGGCATCATTAATACGGGTTGCTAACTCATTAGCAGCAAAACCACCAAATACCACCGAATGAATAGCGCCTATACGGGCACACGCTAACATGGCAAAAGCGGTCTCGGGGACCATTGGCATATAAATCACGACTCTATCGCCTTGTTCAATACCGATAGATTGCATATAGCCTGCTAAGCGGCTGACCTGTGCTAATAATTCGTTGTAGGTGATAGTGTATTGATTTTGTGTAACCGGACTAATGTAATTAATGGCGACATTGTTACCTAGACCATTAGCCACGTGGCGATCAACGGCGTTATAGCAGGTATTCATTTTGCCATCGGCAAACCATTGATAAAAAGGTTTATTTGAATCATCTAAAATGTTCTTAGGCTCTTTGTCCCAAGTAATCATCTTTGCAGCATCAGCCCAAAAGGTTGTTGGATCTTCAATTGATTGCTCATGTAATGACTTTCCTACATCAGTCATGTTGGTTCTCCGTTAGCTCTCCCAAAGCTGATTATGAGCAGAATTAAACCAATATCCCTATTAGACCAATGGATAAGTATTGAGAGTTATAAGCGCTGTGGCAATTACATAAACATGTAATTGCCACACACCGACAAAAAAATAAAACTATATAATTAAATAACTTAAACAACTAACACAATCATAATGGCAAGATGAATTAACAGCTGTAAAATAGATTTTTTACCACAAACTTTACCTTTACGTAAACTTCATATATCGTGCATCAAAAGAAACCTATTTGGTGAGATGATGAACGCTACAGTCAGCACCCAATCTACATACTCTATCAGTGATTTATCAAAAGAATTTGATATCACCACGCGCAGCATCCGTTTTTATGAGGATCAGGGCTTAATCAAGCCTAAACGCCGTGGCCAAACACGTATATACACCTTAAAAGATCGCGTCAGACTAAAACTGATTTTACGCGGTAAACGTTTAGGTTTTTCATTGGCAGAAACCCGCCGCTTATTTGAACTTTACGATGCAGACAAATCAAGTACATCACAGCTTAATACTATGCTGGACTTAGTTAATGACAAAAAAGCCGCCCTGCAGCAACAAATGGATGACATTAAAGTGGTGCTGATGGAACTCAACTCAGCCGAGCAGCAATGTAAATCTGCCTTAGAAACCAATAAGGCATCAAAAACATAAACGCAATTTATTGACTATGATTGCAACGATTGTCATGCCCAAGTTAGCGAGTACTGTGAGACAAGTGGCATTAGTTAATAACTATGCCATGAATAAATAAAAGTGCCACTAGTCAGTAAAAGAACCGAATAATCGGTCATTAGGCACAAAATAGCATTTAGCTGTTCAATGCAGCTTTTAAAAGACAAGCAAATGACGCAAAACGCAATATAGCGTGGCGTCTCAAATAATAATTCAACAGGACATAAGCCATGAGCGATTTATACAGCAGCCTTAATTTTGGTTTGGGCGAAGATATTGATATGTTGCGCGACGCTGTTCGCAGTTTTGCCAGCAACGAAATTGCCCCCATTGCCGCACAAGTAGACCAGGATAACGAGTTTCCTAATCACATGTGGACTCAGTTGGGTGATATGGGCTTGCTTGGCGTCACTGTGCCAGAGGAATTTGGTGGTGCCAACATGGGGTACTTAGCCCATGTTGTAGCCATGGAAGAAGTTTCCCGCGCATCAGCCTCTATAGGCTTAAGCTATGGCGCCCACTCAAACTTATGTGTCAATCAAATTAATCGTAACGGTAATGACGCGCAACGCGCTAAATACCTACCAAAACTCGTTAGCGGCGAACATATAGGTGCGCTAGCAATGAGTGAACCTAATGCTGGCTCTGATGTTGTGTCAATGAAGCTTAGCGCCCGTAAAGAAGGCGACCGTTATATTCTTAATGGCAACAAAATGTGGATCACCAATGGTCCAGATGCGCACACTTATGTGATTTATGCCAAAACTGATTTAGAAAAAGGTGCCCATGGCATTACCGCCTTTATCGTAGAACGCGGCTCTAAAGGTTTCAGCCAAGCGCAAAAACTGGATAAATTAGGTATGCGCGGTTCAAACACCTGTGAATTAGTGTTTGAAGATTGTGAAGTCCCAGAAGAGAATATTTTAGGTGGATTAAACAATGGCGTAAAAGTACTTATGAGCGGCCTAGATTATGAACGCGTAGTCTTATCAGGTGGCCCACTTGGTATAATGGCAGCCTGTATGGATATCGTTGTGCCTTACATTCACGAGCGTGTCCAGTTTGGTAAATCTATCGGTGAATTCCAGCTTATCCAGGGTAAAATTGCCGATATGTATACCGGTATGAATGCCGCCAGATCCTATGTTTACAACGTGGCAAAATCTTGTGACCGTGGTGAAACCACGCGCAAAGATGCTGCTGGCGCGATTCTTTATAGTGCCGAGCTCGCCACAAAAATGGCATTAGACGCCATTCAACTGCTTGGCGGCAACGGCTATGTAAATGAATTTGCCGCAGGTCGCTTACTGCGCGATGCCAAGCTATATGAAATTGGCGCAGGCACCTCAGAAATTCGCCGCATGTTAATTGGCCGCGAACTGTTTAACGAATCTAAATAATGGTTAATGCGTTAGCCTTACTGCAACTTGTTATCAAGTGAATAAGTCAGGCTAACCCTTTTCCACTTGAGGGGTAAGTTAATCGGCGTAAACGCCCTCCCCTCAATACCTTAATTTGTGCTCAATAAAGGATATTGACATGACGCACCTGAGCAGCAAGATAAATCCTCGTAGTGATGAATTCAAAGCTAAATATGATGATATGGCTTTGCTAGTCGAAGATCTGCAGCAAAAACTGGCAACAATTGAACAAGGCGGTGGCCCTGTGGCGTGTGAACGCCATTTGTCCCGTGGAAAATTATTACCCCGCCACCGAGTCGAAAAACTGCTCGACCCAGGTTCTCCTTTTCTAGAGATCGCCCAGTTTGCCGCATTTGAAGTGTATGACGAAGATGTCCCTGCCGCAGGTGTAATTGCCGGTATAGGCCGTGTAAGCGGCGTTGAGTGTATGATTATTGCTAATGATGCCACCGTAAAAGGTGGCACTTACTACCCTATTACAGTGAAAAAGCATTTACGCGCACAGGACATTGCTAAACGTTGTCATTTACCGTGTATTTATTTGGTCGATTCTGGTGGGGCAAACTTACCACGCCAAGACGAAGTGTTTCCAGACCGCGATCATTTCGGCCGTATCTTTTACAATCAAGCTCAAATGTCAGCCCTAGGTATTCCGCAAATAGCTGTGGTAATGGGCCTATGTACTGCCAGGGGCGCTTACGTACCCGCAATGGCTGACGAATCGATTATTGTTAAAGATCAAGGCACCATCTTTTTAGCCGGTCCACCATTAGTTAAAGCCGCCACGGGCGAAGAAGTGTCAGCGGAAGAACTTGGCGGCGCAGAAGTACATACCAAAATCTCAGGTGTTGCCGATCATTTAGCTCAAAATGATGATCATGCATTAGAACTGGCTCGCCGTGCCGTATCACGCTTAAACCATCAAAAAACTATCGCGAGTATGCTCAGTCCGGTCAAACCGCCTAAGTATGACATTCATGAGCTTTACGGCATTGTTGGCACCGACCTTAAAAAGCCCTTTGATGTTAAAGAAGTCATTGGCCGTATCGTTGATGACTCAGACTTTGACGAATTTAAAGCCAATTATGGCGCAACATTAGTGTGTGGCTTTGCCCGCATTCATGGTTACCCTGTGGGTATTGTGGCGAATAATGGCATTTTGTTCTCTGAGTCAGCGCAAAAAGGCGCTCACTTTATTGAGCTATGTTGCCAACGTAAAATCCCCTTACTGTTTTTACAAAATATTACCGGCTTCATGGTGGGTAAAAAGTATGAACACGAAGGTATTGCCAAACACGGTGCCAAAATGGTTACCGCGGTATCATGTGCCAATGTGCCTAAATTTACCGTGATTATTGGCGGCAGTTATGGCGCAGGTAACTACGGCATGTGTGGCCGCGCGTTCGAGCCCACCATGATGTGGATGTGGCCAAATGCACGTATTTCAGTGATGGGCGGTGAGCAAGCCGCTGGCGTACTTGCCACCGTTCGCCGTGACGGTTTAGCCCGTAAAGGGGTTGAATGGACCAGCGAAGAAGAACAAGCATTTAGAAAGCCGATTGTTGACCAATATGACAAAGAAGGTCATCCATACCATGCCAGTGCCCGCCTGTGGGACGATGGTATTATTGATCCGGCGCAGACCCGTGATGTAGTTGGTCTAGCGTTATCTGCGGCATTAAACGCCCCTATTGAAGACACCAAATTTGGTGTGTTCCGCATGTAATTGCGTTGTATCAATAGGAGCTTAATATGACCATACAAGATGATTTTCAATTTATCCAATGCCAGCTAAACGAAGGTGTCGGTGAATTAATATTAAATCGCGCAGAAAAACATAATGCCTTCGATGAAGTGATGATTAATGAAATGATTACCGCCATCGAACAATTTGCCAATTCATCAAAATGCCAAATACTGTTACTGCGCGCCAACGGCAAAAACTTCAGTGCAGGGGCAGATCTTAATTGGATGCGCAAGCAAGCCAAAATGGATTTTGACCAGAACCTCACTGATGCCCACGAACTTGCCAAACTGATGCATGTACTGGATAAGTTCCCAAAGCCGACTATCGCACTGGTTAATGGTGCCGCCTTTGGTGGCGCATTAGGATTAATTTGCTGCTGCGATATTGCGATCGCCAATGAACGAGCCAGTTTCTGCCTAAGTGAAGTGAAGTTAGGCTTAATTCCTGCGGTAATTAGCCCGTATGTCGTGCGGGCAATGGGTAATCGTCAGGCTAGGCGTTACATGTTAACCGCTGAGCGCTTTAGTGCAGAAGAAGCGCTTAAACAGCAAGTTATTCATGCCATTAATGATGATTTAGATGCCGCCGCAGCACCTTTTATTGCCGCCTTTAAAGCGAACAGCCCGCAAGGTATGGCATGGGTTAAAACCTTAGTGTCTCGATTAGAAGATGGCGTAATTGACGATGAGACACTGAGCTACACCAGTGAACAAATCGCCCGCATTCGAGTATCTGATGAAGGCCAAGAAGGGCTAAATGCCTTTTTCGAAAAACGCTCTCCGGCCTGGCAAGATGCCGCCGTCCCTCTAGTAGGAGCTAAATAATGATTACTAAATTACTGATAGCCAACCGTGGTGAAATTGCCTGCCGTATTATTAAAACGGCTAAAGCCATGGGCGTACGTACCATAGCCTTATATTCTGATGCCGATAAAGATGCCCTTCATGTTGCCATGGCGGATGAGTCTTATCATTTAGGTGGCAGTGCACCAGCGGACTCATATTTAAAAGCTAATTTGATTATTGATATTGCCAAACGTTCTGGCGCAGAAGCGATTCACCCTGGTTATGGTTTCCTGTCTGAAAATGCCGCCTTTGCCCGCAAGTGTGAGCAAAATGGTATTGCCTTTGTCGGGCCTGGCAGTGATGCCATTGATGCTATGGGCAGCAAAAGCGCAGCAAAAGAAATTATGGGTAAAGCTAATGTGCCATTAGTGCCTGGTTATCATGGTGATGATCAAACTGATGACAACTTAGTGTATCAAGCCACACAAGTCGGCTTTCCGCTATTGATAAAAGCGGCATATGGCGGTGGCGGTAAAGGCATGCGCATCGTTGAAAATGACACTGAAACCCTTGAAGCTATCCGCTCAGCCCGTCGTGAAGCAACCTCATCCTTTGGCAATGATAAATTACTAATGGAGCGTTATTTACGTCAACCTCGCCATGTAGAAGTGCAGGTTTTTGCCGACAGTAAAGGCAATGCCATCTATTTATCAGACCGTGATTGCTCTATTCAACGTCGTCACCAAAAAGTAGTTGAGGAAGCGCCGGCACCTGGATTGTCTGACGAGCTACGCATTCAAATGGGTGAAGCTGCGGTTGCCGCCGCTAAAGCCATTGATTATGTGGGCGCGGGCACGGTAGAGTTTCTACTGGATACCGACAACAGCTTCTACTTCATGGAAATGAATACTCGTCTGCAAGTAGAGCATCCAGTGACCGAAATGGTCACGGGCCAAGACTTAGTCAAATGGCAACTTCTGGTCGCAAGTGGTGGTGAACTGCCGTTAAAACAGGATGAAGTGCGTATTCATGGTCACTCATTTGAAGTACGTATTTACGCTGAAGACCCCCAGAATGAATTTTTACCTGCTAGCGGTAAGCTAAACTTTTTACGAGAGCCAGAACAAAATCGCCATGTGCGTATTGACTCGGGCATCCGTGAAAACGATGTGATCAGTAACTTCTATGACCCGATGATCGCTAAACTGATTGTCTGGGATGAAACCCGTCCACGCGCCTTACACCGCTTAGTCAATGCGCTCGAGTCTTATCAAATTAGTGGCCTAAAACATAACATTGAGTTTTTAGCTAACATTGCCGAACACCCAGCCTTTGCGAAAGCTGATTTTTGTACCGACTTTATCGAACGCTATGGCAACACCTTAATTGGTGATGCCAGCAGTGAATCTGATACCGCTATTGCCCTAGCAGGTTTATATCAAGTACTACTACGTCAGCAACAAGCAAAAGTGAATGCGGTTAATAGTAATGATCCCTATTCACCTTGGGGACAAGTCAGCGGTTTTAGATTAAACAGTGCCAGCATTCATCATGTTGCCTTACTTGATGAAAAACACGAACTGCAAAACTTACTGATGACAGACTTAGGCAGTGCATTGCACCTAGGCTTAAATGGCCAAGCACTAAAACTGGCCGGTCAAATTAAAGATGATGTGTTATTTGCTGAAATTAATGGCCATAAAAGTAAAGTGCCTGTCAGCTGTGATGGCGACGACTTCACCCTATTTCTATCCAGCGGCAGTTACCACTTTACCGCAGTACTTGCACAAGTGGCCGACGAAACCATTAACAGCGCAGACAAGTTAAAAGCACCCATGAATGGCACAGTGGTCACTCACCTTGTTGAAGTGGGCGCAACCGTTAAAGCTGGCCAAGGCTTACTAGTGATGGAAGCCATGAAAATGGAATACACCATCGAAGCCCCATTTGATGGCGTAGTCACCGAGTTTTATTTCCAAAGCGGTGAGCTAGTAAGCGATGGCGTACAGCTATTACATGTTGAAGAATCAGTCGTGGAAACTGACAAGGAAGCTAAAGCATGATGCCATCAAAGGTGAGCATTTTTGAAGTTGGCGCCCGCGACGGTTTACAAAATGAAGTTCCGGTACCCACAGCCGCTAAACTGCAATTGATTGCAGACTTAGCGGCAGCGGGTCTTACTCGTATTGAAGCGGGCAGTTTTGTATCGCCTAAATGGGTGCCACAAATGGCAGACTCTGGTGATATTTTCAGCCAAATGCCTCGGGTTAAAGGTGTGACGTATAGTGCGTTAACCCCTAATTTGAAAGGTTTTGAGCTGGCACTAGCCTCTGGCGCAGATGAAGTGGCAATATTTGGCGCCGCTTCAGAAAGCTTCAGCCAGAAAAATATTAATTGTTCAATTGATGAATCAATTGAACGCTTCATGCCATTGATGCAACAAGCAAAACAGCACAATATTGCAGTACGTGGCTATGTATCGTGCGTGCTTGGCTGCCCTTATGAAGGTCGTATCGATGTCAATGAAGTCGCCCGTGTGTCTGAAATTCTTTACAAAATGGGCTGTTACGAGATTTCATTGGGTGACACCATAGGTATTGGCACGCCATCAGATGCCCGTAAAATGGTAGAAGCCGTGGCAAATGTGGTGCCGGTCAGTAAACTAGCGCTGCACTTTCACGATACTTACGGGCAAGCATTAGCCAATATTTTAGCTTGTTTAGATATGGGCGTAACTAGCTTTGATGCATCTGTGGCGGGATTGGGCGGATGTCCTTATGCTAAAGGCGCCTCAGGAAACTTAGCAACTGAAGACTTAGTTTATATGCTGCATGGAATGGGGATTGAGACTGGTATTGATCTCAATAAACTTGCCCATGCAGGTAATAATATTAGCCAAATTATTGGCCGAAAAAGTGCTTCAAAAGTTGCTAATGCATTAGCCTAGTTTAGATTGGCAACGAACTAATTTTTAAGCTGCTGACTCAAATAAAAATCAGCATCTATCAAACATAATAACGAGAAAAGGACAGCACAATGGCAGGTTTTAATAAAGTCGTTCACAGCTATGATGAAGCGCTCGCTGGTCTGACAGATAACATGACCTTAATGGTCGGCGGGTTTGGTTTATGTGGTATTCCTGAAGGTTTAATCAACCATATGGTTAAATTAGGCGTAACCGGACTAACCGCTATTTCAAACAATGCTGGGGTAGATGATTTCGGTTTAGGCTTGTTACTTAAACAACGTCAAATTGCCACTATGATCGCCTCTTACGTGGGCGAAAATGCCACTTTTGAACAGCAAATGCTGTCAGGTGAATTAAACGTTATTTTAACCCCGCAGGGTACTTTAGCTGAAAAAATTCGCGCAGGTGGTGCTGGTATTCCCGCTTTTTTCACCGCAACGGGTTACGGCACACCTATTGCTGATGGCAAAGAAACCCGCGAAATCAAAGGACGTCATTATGTGTTAGAGGAGTCTCTTACTGCAGATTTCGCGTTAGTTCGAGCATGGAAAGCTGACACTATGGGTAATTTAGTGTTCCGTAAAACTGCCGCTAACTTTAACCCTATGATGGCCACCGCCGGTAAAATTACTGTCGTAGAAGCTGAAGAAATTGTTCAGCCAGGAGAGCTTGACCCTAATCATATACATACCCCTGGCATTTATGTGGATCGCGTCATCAAAGCCAGCTTTGAAAAACGCATTGAACAACGTACTGTCACCCAAGCTACGGCTAAATAAAGGAGCAAGCACATGGCTTTATCAAGAGAACAACTTGCTCAACGCGTAGCAAAAGAAATGCAAGATGGTTTTTACGTTAATTTAGGTATCGGCATTCCTACCCTAGTAGCCAACTATATTCCACAAGGCATGCAGGTTATGCTGCAATCTGAAAACGGTTTATTAGGCATGGGGCCGTTTCCAACTGAAGATGCTATCGATGCTGATTTAATTAACGCCGGTAAACAAACTGTTACCGCGGTTGATGGCGCGTCATTTTTCTCATCAGCAGAAAGTTTTGCCATGATCCGCGGTGGACATGTCGATTTAACCGTATTGGGTGCATTTGAAGTTGATGTGAATGGCTCAATCGCCTCTTGGATGATCCCAGGTAAGTTAATTAAAGGCATGGGCGGCGCAATGGACTTGGTTGCCGGCGCAGAGAATATTATCGTCACTATGATGCATGCCGACAAACACGGTAACTCTAAGTTACTTCCGTTATGTGAGCTGCCGTTAACCGGGTATGGCTGCATCAAACGCGTGATGACTGATCTAGCCTTTATCGAAATAAAAGACGGCGCATTCCACTTACTTGAACGCGCACCAGGTGTATCGGTTGAAGAAATTATTGCCAAAACGGCCGGTAAATTAATCGTGCCAGAACATGTACCAGAAATGGTGTTCTAAACGCTGATTTATACCTTTGAATGATTTTAAAAGCGTACTTTATTAAAGTGCGCTTTTTTATTACAGATATTTGGATGACCTTTTTATACTGCCACCTATAAAAAAGCCCATCTGGCTTTAAAACTAGATAGGCTTCAATTAATCATCAATAAAAAGGCTATCACTCTTTGGCGGGATCTTTTGATAAAGCGTTGTTCACTAAGCTAGTTTGATATCTCTGCGTTAAACTGATCAATTGTTCGGTCAGTAAACTCATGCTGTAACCCAGCATAGCGCCAATCATTAACGGGGGAACAATAGCCGCGATATCAGCATTCATTGCAAAGGTAATACAACAGCCGATAAATGTGCCTGGAATAAATGCCAATCGTTTATGGCTGGCTTGTAAACACATCAAACTAGTGACAATCCCAGTGAGTGCGTAACTGATAATCGGTGAAACAAAAAAAGTACTGCCAGCGATAATAAGCCAGCCCCAGAAAACACCAGACAAGTTAGTGGCCATTGCCATTAACATGCCTTTAAAGCCACTGTCAGTTTGGGCAAAGAAGGTACTACAACCTAAAAAGCCAATCCAGGTCAGTAGCTGAAATACATCTGCAACACCTGCCCATAAAGCAGCTAATAAACCTGCAGAAAGTGCAATTTGCCAACGATACGGCATAAACGCCCCTAGATTTAGTCATTTTTAAGAATTTATAATCCTTAATTTAACACAATTATATTGGTAAATTGTATTTTTAATGCCAAAAATCAACCTTAGTCGTAATAAATCATGAAATCCAAAGCAAAGCCAACAAGCCGTTGAACGATAATGAATTGAACAGTAATGAAGCGGTCAAGGGTCCTTATTGTTAATTCAGTGCCCCTTTCACCATTTTTGATTATTGAATAAGTAACCCTACCGCTTTCACTAAATTAGGATCATCTGGATTGGAGGTGCGTGTAACCCACACCACATCGCCTTTTCTATCTATAAATATTGTTGTTGGGGTGCCTGTAACATCGTATTGTTTTGCAACAGCATCCCCTAAAATAAGTGTTGGCATACCTATGCCACGGTCAGTTAACGATTGCGCGGGGGTTGCACCGTCATCCTCATTAAAGCTTATCGCCATCATGACCAGATCAGTTTGTTTATTTTCCAGCCTTAAACGTTCTAGTCCGGGTTGTAATTTTTTACAATAAGGACACCAAGTGGCCCAAAAATGTAGCACTATCGGTTTACCTTTATGCTCGCTTAAAGTAAATACCTGCCCTTTTGCATCTTGTAGACTAAAATCATTAGCGGGAGTAGATCCAACCGCCGCCGACATCAGTATCAGAGGTAAAACAATGAATAATTTACCACGCCTTAACCAATTAGAAATCACCGGGATTGGCAAGAATGATCGAACGAATATATTCATAATAATGGCCTTTTCAAAAATAATGCATTTATAAAATCTTGACTGTCACGCTGGGTATATAAAGCATATTAAAAGTGTTTAATACTAGACCGCCAATCTAGTAATTTGTATTCAAGCTATAGCAGCCAATTCTCAACCAAAAAAGAATCAGCGATGGTTTACCACTAATGATTTACTATTAGAATAGCTTAAATTTGCTGAGATGATTTCGGGTATGTTTGCCTGACTTGATTAAGGCCTGTCAGCCATGAAGGAAGTTATGCTTAACCACTATATAGAAGAACTCAATACCCAAAGTCAATGGCCGACACAATGGCATCAAACAGGCTTTTTTTATCAATTTGTCGATACCAAAGGTATTCAAAGACAGATTTATATTAATCAAGCTAAAAGTGATAAACCTTGCCTGTTGTTGATCCATGGGTTTCCGACTAGCAGTTATGACTGGCATGCTCTTTGGCCTAGTTTAACCCAACACTTTAATCTGTTGACGTTAGATTTGATAGGTTATGGTTTATCAGATAAACCCAGCGATATTGATTACTCTTTTGCTTTACAAGCAGACATTATTGAAGCGGTATTGGATTATCTTGGCATTCAACACTTTCACATTCTGGCCCATGATTACGGCGACACAGTCGCACAAGAGTTATTAGCCCGCCATGGGGACACCGGCCTTGATAGCGGTTTCTCAATCGACAGTACGATATTGTTAAATGGCGGGTTATTTCCTGAAACGACTCAGCCTATTTTGATCCAACGTTTATTAATGGGCTCATTTGGATTTGTTATCGCTAAGCTGTTTTCATTTAAAAAGTTTACGCAAAACTTTGCTTATATTTGCTATCAACCGATACCTGAAGCAGAACTGGCAATTCATTGGCAATTGATAACAAAAAATCAGGGTATTAAAGTGATACATAAGATTATTCAATATATTCGCGAACGCAAACTACATCGAGAGCGTTGGGTAAGTGCATTACAGCAATATGAAATGCCGCTGCGGTTTATCAATGGGATTTGTGACCCAATATCAGGTCAAGATACCCTTATTCGTTTTGAACAACTGATTGAGCAAGCAGACACTATAGCATTAGTCGAAACAGGTCATTACCCTCAATTAGAAAAACCGCAAGCCGTTTTGCAGCACTGTACCCATTTTTGGCTACAGCATAAAATCATTGCTTAACACAGCGATAAACTTCCCAGTTAGCATCTGATTTTAAAGCGTTAAATTGATTGTTAAATAATGATGCTTGGTGACACACAAAGCGATTAAATAATTACTGAGTTTTTACTCAAATTAGGTTAATGTAGAAAATATCACCATTAAAAATCAGTTAGCATTAGCTTTTTCTGTTGTATTTATGCAATACGCTAAAGACTAATTGAGTCATAATAAGCACTGACAAGGAACGACCTCATGCCAATTTATCAAGCCCCTATTCGTGACTATCAATTCATTCTTTCTGAGCTACTGAATATTTATCAATATCAAGATTTAACTGGTTTTGATGAAATAGACCCAGAGTTAGTTGATGCTATCTTACAAGGCGTAGCTGACTTCGCTACCGACATAATGTTGCCGTTAAATGCCGTGGGTGATCACCAAGGTTGTAAACTCATTGATGGTAAAGTCACTACACCAGATGGATTTAAAGATGCCTACAAGCAGTATGTTGAGAATGGCTGGGCAACATTAACCTGCGACCCTAAATATGGTGGACAAGGTTTACCTGAGGTGGTTGGCACCTTTGCTACCGAGATGAAAACCGCAACCAATATGGCATTTGCTATGTACCCTGGTCTGACCCATGGTGCATATTCGGCTATTCACGTGCATGGGAGTGAGGCATTAAAGCAAAAATATTTAGCTAAACTCGTTAGCGGTGAGTGGACTGGTACCATGAACCTCACAGAGTCTCATGCGGGTACCGATTTAGCATTACTGCGCACTAAAGCCAAACCATTAGGCAATGACACTTTTGCGATTAGCGGCGAGAAAATCTTTATTTCATCGGGCGATCATGATTTAGCAGAAAACATTGTTCATCTGGTGCTGGCTCGTTTACCCGATGCACCAGAAGGTGTTAAAGGTATTTCACTTTTTGCTGTGCCTAAATTTTTAGTCAATGCTGATGGTAGTTTAGGTAAAGCAAATACCTTAGCGGCGACCGGACTTGAACATAAAATGGGTATTCATGGCAACTCAACTTGTGTGATGCTATTTGATAATGCTGTGGGCGAACTTGTCGGCGCTGCGCATCAAGGTTTACGCGCCATGTTCACCATGATGAACCAAGCCCGTTTAGGGGTGGGAATTCAAGGTTTAGGCGTATCAGACATTGCCTATCAAAATGCCCTAGTGTATGCCAAAGACCGCATTCAAGGCCGTGCTTTAAGTGGGGTAAAACATGCCGATAAAGCTGCCGACTCTATTTTGGTGCATGGTGATGTGCGTCGTATGCTGTTGTCACAAAAATCATTTAATGAAGGCACACGTGCTTTAATGGGCCAGCAAGCGCTTTGGCTTGACCAAGCTGAACGTGAAACCGATCCTGCAAAAGCAAAACAAGCGTCAGCTTTAGCGGCATTATTCACACCTGTAGTGAAAGGTTTTGTTACTGATCAAGGTTTTAAAGCCTGTGTTGATGCACAGCAAGTCTATGGCGGACACGGTTATATTAATGAATGGGGCATGGAGCAATTTGTTCGTGATATTCGTATTGCGATGCTTTATGAAGGAACCAATGGCGTGCAAGCATTAGATTTAGTCGGGCGTAAATTACTCGCAGATAAAGGCGCCACCTTAAACCTTTGGTCTGATATGGTGAAGCAGTTTATTGGTCAACACAGTAGCAATGAGCAAATGAAACCTTTCATTGCTGGATTGATGGATGCAGCTAGCGATCTTGAACGTGCCACTGGCTACATTGCTAAAAGCGCTGCAACCAACCCTGACCTTATTGGTGCAGCCTCTATGGCATATATGCAGTTATTCGGCATCAGTGCATTAGCGTGGATGTGGGCTCGAATTGCAGCAACCTCTTTAGCTGCATTAGAAAAAGGCACCGATGAGGCTAGTTTCTATCAAGCTAAACTGAAAACAGGTGCATTTTATATGGGGTACTGGGTAAGTCAAACCCGCAGTTTACGTAAGCAGATTGAGGCCAGCAGTGAACAAATTGTCGATTTTGATGAAGCTGACTTTTAATCTTAAATGACTCGATAAAAATGACTGAGTTAATTATCTTAGCCAGTTTATTCTAGTAAAATTGACTTAGTACAACATTAATTGAATACACATTGACTAGATACAAAAATGCCGCTGAATTCAGCGGCATTTTTAATGTTAGCACTCGAGCATGTTAAGCATATTCAGCCATAAAATCATCTAAACTGTCATTAACAATTTCAATCTCATCGCCTTCAAATTGGGCAATATGAAATAGCGCTTCACCTTCATTGGTCACAGGTATATTACTGTTACCAATAATAATACCATCGGTCGGAGCACGCAGCGCATAAGGCTCACCACCGTGGGGGTTAACAATATAAGCCAAGATATTGCCTTTATTAACCCGCTCGCCTAATTTCAGTTTAATGTTAATCAAACCATCGGCTTCACTTCTGACCCAATAACTGCGACTAGCATTAACACTGTTACCTTTGATGCGAATACGGCCTTTAATCATTTCTAAGTGACGCATGACATTTAACACGCCATTAAGACCTGATCTAATCGACATTTCGCTAAAGCGTAATGCTTCACCTGCCTCGTATAAAATACAAGGAATACCTTTACCGTTAGCATAACCACGCATCGAACCGGTAACATTTTTTGAGGTCATAATGACAGGTGCACCAAATGCGTTCGCCATGCCAAACATCACTTCATCATCGGTATCGCAACGAATTTGCGGTAAATTATCACGGTGCACTGCACCTGTATGCAAATCAATAATATGTGTTGCTCGGTCAACTAAGGTATGTGACACCAAATGCGCTAAACGACTCGCTAATGCACCTTTTGATGACCCAGGAAAACATCGGTTCAAATCACGACGATCCGGCAAATAACGTGATTGCTGAATAAAACCAAACACGTTAACAATAGGCACAACAAGTATGGTGCCAGTTAACGACTTAGCATTTATTTTGCTGAGCAAACGTCGACAAATTTCAATGCCATTTAGCTCATCACCATGAATAGCTGCACACACAAGTAAAGTCGGGCCCGCTTTTATCCCATGGAAAACCTCAACATGCAACTCCATAGGTGTGTCGTTATAAAGTCTTGCCGCAGGTAGCTTAACGCTCTCTTGCGTGCCAGCTTTAACGCTCACTTCACCTAAAGTGAAAGCTTCGCGTTTTTTTACCATTTAGCCTGTTCCTTTGGTTTTTGCACTGCTTTTTGTCGAGTTCTTTTCAATAAACTGGATAATCTTATCGGCAACATCAATACCCGTGGCTTTTTCAATGCCCTCTAAACCTGGTGAAGAGTTAACTTCCATCACGAGTGGACCATGTTTTGAGCGTAAAATATCAACACCTGCAACATTCAACCCCATGGTTTTAGCAGCTCGAATCGCGGTAGAACGCTCTTCTGGCGTTAACTTAACTACCGTTGCCGTACCACCACGGTGTAAATTAGAACGGAACTCTCCAGCCAATGCTTGACGTTTCATTGCCGCTATCACTTTATCGCCAATCACGAAACAGCGAATATCTGCGCCACCCGCTTCAGCGATATATTCTTGCACCATGATGTTAGCTTTAAGACCCATAAAGGCTTCAATAACGGATTCAGCTGCCTTACGCGTCTCAGCAAGAACAACACCAATACCTTGGGTGCCTTCTAGTAATTTAATCACACACGGCGCGCCGCCAACCATGTCTAATAAATCAGGTACATCCGCTGGCTTATTTGCAAAACCAGTAACAGGTAAGCCAATGTTTTTACGAGACAATAACTGCAAAGAACGCAATTTATCGCGTGAACGACTAATCGCCACTGACTCGTTTAAAGGATGTGTTCCCATCATTTCAAATTGACGTAAAACCGCTGTGCCGTAAAAGGTTACTGAAGCACCAATACGAGGAATAACGGCATCAAATCTTGGCAATTCAACACCGCGGGCATGAATACTCGGTGAATTCATATTGATGTTCATATAACACTTTAATGGGTCGATAACTTTAACTTCATGCCCACGGGCTTCTGCAGCTTCTTTTAAACGGTTGGTGGAATAAAGGTTCTTATTCCGTGACATAATTGCAATGTGCATTTTACTCTCCAGTTATATAAGATGCTGCTGAATCCACTAAAAAACGCCCTTCCAGTGCTCTGCGACCTAACAACATACGAAATTTCATGTTATCTCTATTGGTTAAAGTGAGTTCTATATCGAACTGCTTCCCCCCCATAATAATAGGGGTTTTAATTACATATCGTTTGGTAATATGTCCACCAGAATCACTAACATTACGGCGATCAAAAATGGGGAATTCACATACAACTTCACGATCAGAGTCTTGTTCAGGATGCAACCATACCCGCACCCATTTTTCTTTTTCTTTTTGGAACGGTTTAATTTTAAAAGCATGTAGACATGAGGTTTTAGCCCCCGTATCCACCTTAATTTTGACTTTTTCATTGCCAATTTCAGGAAATGTGCCCCATTCTCGCCAGCCCACAATATCGAGGGTTTGTTTAGTCATGGTCAGTCCTTACGTTTAAAGGAAATAAGTCTTTCTCTAATAAACTTGTCCGATGCTAGTGTTCAAATATTTTATCATCTACTGCATACTCAAGCAGTGAGAAAGTCATTTAAGCATAGCTAATATCAATCAATTTCGGCGCAATATACACTGCATTTTTAATAAAACAAATTTTTTTAACTAGAATTTTTACGTTAGAATGACTAACCATAACACTTTACCAATACGCCCCCTATACACTGATACTAACTCATTAATAATAAAAGAGTTAATTATTAAGGCACAATAATGTTCACAGCGAATAGTTTCCAATTTTTAACCGAACTAAATCAGCATAATAACCGTGATTGGTTTAAAGCGAATCAAGCTCGTTATGAAGCTCAAGTCCGCACGCCTGCATTACAATTTATTGAGGCCATGCAAGGACCTATTCTAGCCTTGTCGCCGCGTTTTAATGCGGTGCCCAAAAAAGTAGGCGGCAGCCTAATGCGCCCCCAAAGAGACAGTCGTTTTAGTAAAAACAAAAGCCCTTATAAAACTAACGTTGGGATTCAATTTAAACATTTTCAGGCTAAAGATGTCCATTCTCCAGGGTTTTATGTGCATTTAGCTAATAACGAATGTTTTATCGCTGCGGGTATTTGGCATCCAGAATCCACAGCCTTAAACGCCATCAGACACTGTATTGATGAAAATCCTAATGGCTATAAAAAAGCATTACAAGCCGTCACAAAAGCAGGTTTTGCTATGACAGGTGACAGCTTAATTAGACCACCTAGAGGATTCGAAAAAGACCACCCGTTACTTGATGAACTTAAAAGAAAAGACTTTATCGCGATCAAAACGCTAACAGAAGAACAAGTTTGCCAAGGTGATTTTGTCAAATACTGCCAAAAGGAGTTTCAACACACTGCACAATTAATGGCCTACTTGTGCTTTGCACTGGAGTTAGATTATTAAGTGACAATGTGTCAAAAAATGGCTATAGAAGTTGTTTAACTGTTTTGCAGCTTTAACGTGTAGAGCCAGATGTATTGATTTGTTGACTTTTAAATAGCTGAAAATTTATCTCAAAAATTCAACAGCACCTATATTAACACTTGTTTCAATGCGGCGATAAAAGTATCAATATCATGGCGTGAAATATCAGCATGGGTGACTAAGCGCCATTTCTTGCTGGGACTCACTTTTATCCCTTTATGCAGTAATGCATGGCTTAGTTGATGTGGGTCAATATGATCCGCTAACGTGGCAAATACCATATTGGTTTGCACTGCTGAAGTATCCACTTCAAATTCGCTTAGTTTGGATAACGCTTCAGCTAAAACTTTAGCATTGTGATGGTCTTCAACTAATCGCTCAACTTGATCGGTTAAAGCCAATTTGGCCGCTGCAGCAATAATACCCGCTTGACGCATTCCACCGCCTAACATTTTACGCCAGCGAGTAGCTTTACCAATAAGCCGCTCATCGCCCAACAAAATAGAGCCTATAGGCGCACACAAACCTTTTGATAAGCAAATAGAAACCGAATCGAAATACTGGGTAATGTCTGCAATGCCAATATTTTGAGCAACCGCAGCATTAGCGACTCTTGCGCCGTCTAAATGAATTTTTAAACCACGATTAAAAGCCAAAGTTTGTGCTTGGGCTAAATACGCTTGCGGTAAGACTTTGCCACCAATAGTATTTTCTAAACTCAACAAGCGGGTTCTAGCAAAATGAACGTCATCAGGTTTAATTGCGGCGTCGATATCAGACAATAAAATACTGCCATCATGTTGATTATTTAAAGGTTGTGGCTGAATACTGCCGAGCACCGCAGCCCCGCCACCTTCAAATTTATAATTGTGCGCTTGTTGACCGCATAAATACTCGTCTCCACGCTCACAATGCGACATTAATGCCAATAAATTCGCTTGAGTACCTGAGCTAACAAATAAGGCCGCATCAAAGCCATACATTTCAGCAGCCATATCTTGTAAGTTGTTGACTGTCGGGTCATCACCATAAACATCATCACCCACAACGGCATTAGCCATTGCTTGACGCATTGCTGTTGTAGGTTGAGTAACAGTATCGCTTCTAAAATCAATCATAATAAATCGTCATTTATCCAAACCATGGCCGACAGTGTAACGGATTAAGATTTAGCTGCAGCAATTTTTGTTAATGCTGCTATCGCCGCATCATAATCAGGGTGGCTACCGACTTCTTTAACAAGCTCTTGGTACTGTAACAGACCATCCGCATCGATAATAAATATCGCCCGCGCCAGTAAGCCACGGTTTTCAATCAATAATCCATATTGGTCAGCAAAGTTACGCCACACTGAGTCAGACAATACTTTAATTTTATCAACGCTTTCAGTTTGACAAAAACGCTTTTGAGCAAAAGGTAAATCTGTGCTGATGGTCAACATAACAACGTCGGCATCAAAGTGAGCAAATTCACTGTTAAAACGTTTTGTTTGCAATGCACATACACCGGTATCTAAGCTTGGTACGGCACTGATTAATACTGTTTTGCCTTTGAAATCACTTAAATTAACCGGATTAAATTTATCATCAACCACTTTAAACTCAGGTGCTGGCATATTATTAGCGGGTAAATCACCTTTTAATGTTACTGGATGCCCACCCATGGTGACTTCAGCAGCTTCTGTAAAGTTAATAAATGCTGGACTGGCAATTAACACCAAGGATAACCCTATATTTAGTAAAGGTTGTTGAAATTTCATTATATTCTCCTGATTAATAATAAAAAACCAGCCTTGTGGCTGGTTTTTGCTATATGCAGTTAATCAAATAATTGATTAACTTGCTGCTAATTCTTTAACATGTAAATCCATTTGTGGAAATGGTATTTCAATCTCAGCGGCATCAAGTGCATTTTTGATTTGCTCTAAAATTTGAAAACGCGCTGGCCAGTAATCACCTGTGCTAACCCATGGGCGAACGACAAAGTTAATTGATGAATCAGCGAGCTCAGCTAAACCAATGGTATAACTTGGATCTTTTAAAACAAGCGGATGGTTATCTAATACTTCAGCTAATACTTTTTTGGTTTTAGCGATATCAGAGGTATAACCCACACCTATTATTAAGTCGATACGACGCTTTTCAAGTGCTGAATAATTGGTAATAGTGCCGTTCATAATCGCTGAATTTGGTGCGGTAATCATTTTATTATCACCCGTACGCAGTTTAGTAGAGAAAATTGTAATTTCATCAACAACACCTGCAACGCCTGCGGCTTCAATATAATCACCAACACGACATGGACGGAATAACACCATTAATACGCCTGATGCAAAATTTGACAGTGAACCTTGTAGCGCCAAACCAACAGCAAGACCTGCAGCACCAATTACAGCGACCAGTGACGCTGTTTGTACACCTATCTGACCTAGTGTCGCCACAATAGTAAATACAAATACAATTGACCACGCCAAGTTTGCCACAAACGACACAACCGTTTGATCAACTTTACGGCTAGTTAATACTTTATCAGTAACGCGTTTTGCCACACCCGCAAAATACTTACCAATAAAAAACATCGCCAAAGCAGCTAATGTTTTAAGCCCATAAGCCATAACAAACTCAGGTGCTTGCTTTATTAACTCTTCTAAACCGTCAAGGTTTTCCATTGTTTTACTCCCTAAAGTGGCAGGTTATTCTGCCGAAATGATAAATTCTACCCGTCGATTGCGTTGACGTCCTTCAGATGTGGCGTTATCCGCAGCAGGTTGTGTGTTACTCATCCCTTTTACAAAGATGTTGTCAGGATTAAAGTTAAAATCGGTGACTAAAATGGCTTTTACGCTGTTTGCCCTTGCTAATGAGAGCGCTTGATTTAACGCATCGCTTCCCAACAAGTCGGCATGTCCAACTAGCTGTAAGGTCACATTATTATTTTGAGCTATTATGTTGTGAATACTATCTAACACAGGTCTTTGCGATAGCATCACCTCTGCTTTGGCAAACTCAAAATAAATAGGTTGTATTACTTGCTGTAAACAATTTACTACGTCATTAGTGCCCAACTGCTCGCAACGGTTAACATATTCTATCGTGTTAATGAGTTCATCAGCAACTGCGGTTGTAGGCGCTTCAATAGTAGGGGCTTCATCAGAATTGAGTTCGGTTAAAACCAAGGCGGGATCTTTACAACCATTAGCCATAACCTCCACACCTTTAGGTGTATCAGCACAGGCATCTTTTTTATCTGGCACACCATCCATGTCGGTATCAACCCATGCCAAGGCAGGGGAACTCAGCAAAAAAAAACATAATATTTGTATCGTAATGAATAAACGCATGTTATCTCCAATCATGTTGTTTTAATGCAGTCAGGCAACACTGTTGAGATTAACACTCGTTCCAGCAACTTTAACTTACACACATTTTAACTTTTAGCGCCAGATTTGCAATCAAGCAAACCTATATTGCTACAAACAAGTTAATGCTTTATGTATTATCGCTCAAAATAGCATCATCTAACACTGTTCAAATCCATCAATATTTATCGGCAATAACCCGACAAACTTAATAGCAGCAACCACAATCCACATATCGCCATTAAAGAAAGGCTTGCCAGCATAATAAACAGGCAAGCCGACTTAATCGATGAGATATGTTTACAAATTAGCAACTAGCAAAGTGCACCTGACACCCGCATAAACATTGACTTAAGCGTTCAGAAAAAGGTATATAAGATGGGATTTTTGATGTTTTAAACAAATTAAACATCAAGTAAATAATATTTATTATAAGAAATGAACAATAAATCGGCCAAGATTGCACAGAAAAAAAGCACAACATCGTATTGATGCAATGCCTAATCGCAATACTCGGCCTAAATTTGCAAACAATTATTCTGTGGTACAACTTGTGCCGCAGCCAATCACAAGCTTTAAGGTGGAAAACTTAATGAGTGAAGCAAAAGCACCAGGAACGATGCTTGGGCATCCGAAAGGATTGTTCCTTCTCTTTACAACTGAATTGTGGGAACGATTCAGTTATTACGCAATGCGTGCCATATTGGTCCTTTATTTGGTTGATAAAGTTCAATCAGATGGCGGCAGTGGTTTAGGTTGGACTCAGGCAGATGCGTTATCTTTGTACGGAACCTTTACCGGTTTAGTTTATTTAACCCCACTAATTGGTGGTTGGTTAGCAGATAATTATCTTGGCCAACGTAAGTCGATTTACATTGGTGGTGCATTAATGGCAATAGGGCAATTTACCCTTGCTGCGCCGCATAGCTGGTTTCCTGGCTTAGAAACCACACTGTTTTATATTGGTTTAGGTACCTTGATATTTGGTAATGGACTGTTTAAACCTAACATCTCTACCATGGTAGGTGACTTATACGAAGAAGGTGATCACCGTCGTGATGGTGCATTTACTATTTTCTATATGGGTATCAACGTTGGTGCTGCACTATCGGGTATTATTGTAGCTTGGGCTTACACCGCTTTTGGTCATAGTGAAGTGGTTGCTGGACAAGAAGTCTTTGTTAATAACTGGCAGGCTGGTTTCTTCTGTGCTGGTGTTGGTATGGTTGCATCGTTAATCATTCAATTCTTTTTTGCTCAAAGATTACTTGGTGATATTGGTACTATCCCTGCTGCACGACTTGAAAAAGAAAGAAATGCACTTAAAGGACAAGTGCGTAGTGAGCCTCTTACTAAAATAGAACGTGATCGCATTAAAGTGATCATGATTATGGGTTTATTTACCATTATTTTCTGGGCTGGTTTTGAGCAAGCCGGTGGATTAATGAATTTATTCACCAATAACTTTACCGACCGTATGATTGGTAGCTGGGAAGTACCAACAACTTATTTCCAATCATTAAATGCTATTTTCATTGTTGTTTTTGCGCCTGTGATAGCGTCAATTTGGATACGTTTAGGTAAAAATGAACCTAACTCACCGGTTAAGTTTGCCCTTGGCTTAGTGTTACTTGGTATCGGCTTCTTATTCATGATTGGTGCTGTGTTACAGATGGATGGTGATGCTTCACTTAAATCAAGCATGTGGTGGTTAGTCGGCGCGTATTTTTTCCATACTATGGGTGAATTATGTTTATCACCTATTGGCTTATCAATGGTCACTAAACTGGCTCCGCTGCGCATTGCATCATTAATGATGGGCGCATGGTTCCTATTTATCGCAATCGCTAACAAAGTAGGTGGTCTTGTTGGCTCACTTATTGGCCATGGCGGCAGCGTTGAAGATCAACTAGCAAATGCAATGTCTATCTTCGCAGGTATCGCTATTACTGCGGCGGCTTCAGGTATTATTCTATACTTCATGGCTGATAAATTAGTAGATTGGATGCACGGTGCTGAAGGCCATAATGATTCTGAAGAAGAAGCATTAGCTGAAGAAATTGCTGTGACAGCTGAACATGAAGCGATTAAGCGTTAATCGCTTGTTTATTATTGAAGTTATCAAGATAACGTCATAAATAAGCTATTTATCATTATGTAGATGATATGAAAATGGGCCTTAGGTGAAAATCTAAGGCCCATTTTGTATATACAATGTTGATTAAATAATCAGTGCGATATGGCCACTAACTAAAATTTATTCGTGTTTCCTAACCATGGTTAACTGATACTTGCCAACCCACTAACTTATCTAATTGCACTTGCAGCGATGGGTGATAGCCAGCCCTTGCTTTAGCATATATCTGTTCGACTTCTTGTTTATATCCAGCGACTAATAACTCGCTATAAAGTGGTTTAACAAACTTAGCTCGTCCGACTGAAGTTAAAAATACCGATAATGGTGCTAGCACTGGGTCATAATGATTGCGAATAGCGACCCTAAACCAATCACAAACAATTTCTGAATTTTTGCTTTGACTAAATAAAAACGTGTCATCTAAATCAAGTAACAGCTGTTGGCTAACAACTTGAGGTAATTGATTTAAAAAATACTGCCAATGATGCACCCGCCAACCACTCACCTTTAACTCGCTCGGCGGTTTTTTATGTTCAATGTGGACAAGCGCCAAATGCACTTTGTCTAGGCTGCGTGACGCTGGAGGCACAAACCAATGGGGCAATCCTTCACCATATACCCACTCTGTTAATTCAACTTCAGTTAACTTATCCGGAAAGTGGGGTAATACATGTTGCAGCATATAAGCCATAAATACTTCGGTAGTAATGGCTTTGAAAGCAAAGTGAGTCACATATTCAAATAGAAAAGCGTCGAAGGCTTCACGGCCAAAGCGGTGTTCTAGCTCATGAACAAACATTGATGCTTTATCATAGGTGAAACGATTAAATGCCAAATTTGGATCTCGTGTTTGTACATTGGCTGGTAAGGTTTGATCTATCAAATCAGTAGACAGCATTTCAGCTTCTAAACGTGTATATTCATTGACCCACTCTAAATCAGCTTGTTCTTTACCGTATATCGCTTCAACGATACGATTCGTAAAGTAAGTGGTAAACCCTTCATTAAGCCATAGATCACGCCATGTCGCATTACTGACCAAGTTTCCGGTCCAAGAATGTGCTAGTTCATGCGCTACCGTAGACACTAAACTTTTATCACCTGCTATTAAGGTTGGTGTCATAAATGCCAGCATAGGGTTTTCCATGCCGCCAAATGGAAAACTGGGTGGCAATACAATCATATCGTACCTCTGCCATGCATAAGGGCCAAGTAATGACTCTGCAACCTTAATCATCGCTTCCGTATCTTCAAACTCTTTAACCGCACTGGCTAACATTGCCGGTTCGGTATAAATGCCACTTCTAGGTCCTGTGGCTTCAAACGCTAAGTCGCCCACTGCCAAAGCCAGTAAATGAGTCGGTATAGGCTTATCCATCACAAAATGAAAAATGCCATCTGGAGGCATCTGCGGATCATTAATCGCGCTCATGACAGCACGCAAACCATTATTGACTTTTATGGTGGCATCAAATGTCACCCGCGCTTTAGGCGTGTCCTGCAAGGGGATCCAGCTTCTAGCGTTAATCGGTTGTGACTGACTGAATAGATAGGGTTGTTGCTTACCTAAAGTTTGTTCGGGGGTTAACCATTGTAGACCTTGTGCCTGTGGTGATGTGGCATAATGAATGGTGACAGCACTAATTGATTGATCAATTTGTATCACCAATTTTTGCCCTAATATATCGCCTACATCAATCAATGAAAAATCTAGTGATTGCCCTTGTAAATCGGTAACACTAAACAAGGTTAGATCTCGGCAATCTAAAATAAGTTGCCCATGGTCACGGTCTGCTCCCTTAGCTAAGGCAAAGTGTAAAGTCACCTGCCCCATTAATTTTTTAGCAATAAAATCGACTTGTAAATTAAGATCTAAATGAGAAACACAAACAATGTCAGTATTAGCACTTGAATGATAATCATGCTGATAATCCCAAGATGAAGTTACAGTGGTAGCCACTTTAGTATCCTTAATTGCTGTTTTAGTTTTGATGGTTCAGCGCGCCTAATAATTGCCCTTAAAGATAACATTTAAAAGGCTTATTTAGTATCTGCCCACCAGAACTTCATCAGGTTTGTAGCCTTGAATAATAGAATAATAAAAATAATTAACTTTCGTTGGAACTTTTATAAAAAACGCCAGTCTGAATATATGAACCGAATTTGATATAGCTACTTTTACTGAACGTTTGAGCTTGTAAATGATTTTGTTCATCATCATCTCCCCACTCGATAGTGAGTTATCCTATCAACAGAATTGCACATTGCAGTTACAGCAACCTTAATAGGTTGCTTTTTTTTAGCTGTTTTTTACGACGGTTTGAGCATTAGGCCGCCACTACGTTTATAGCAATCATTGTTTAACAGTCGTTTTCTAGAAAGCACTTTCTAATAAGCACGTCTAACAATACTAGTGAGATAAACGCTTAGAATAATTATTTTAATTTTTTTATCTTTATTTGGAACTTTTATCAATAAGGCCTGTCTGAATATATGAACCGAATTTTGTACACCCCAATTTATTGAAAGTTTGAGTCTGTAAATGATTTTGTTCATCATCATCTCCCCACTCGATAGTGAGTTATCCTATCAACAGAATTGCACATTGCAGTTACAGCAACCTTAATAGGTTGCTTTTTTTTAGCTGTTTTTTACGACGGTTTGAGCATTAGGCCGCCACTACGTTTATAGCAATCATTGTTTAACAGTCGTTTTCTAGAAAGCACTTTCTAATAAGCACGTCTAACAATACTAGTGAGATAAACGCTTAGAATAATTATTTTAATTTTTTTATCTTTATTTGGAACTTTTATCAATAAGGCCTGTCTGAATATATGAACCGAATTTTGTACACCCCAATTTATTGAAAGTTTGAGTCTGTAAATGATTTTGTTCATCATCATCTCCCCACTCGATAGTGAGTTATCCTATCAACAGAATTGCACATTGCAGTTACAGCAACCTTAATAGGTTGCTTTTTTTTAGCTGTTTTTTACGACGGTTTGAGCATTAGGCCGCCACTACGTTTATAGCAATCATTGTTTAACAGTCGTTTTCTAGAAAGCACTTTCTAATAAGCACGTCTAACAATACTAGTGAGATAAACGCTTAGAATAATTATTTTAATTTTTTTATCTTTATTTGGAACTTTTATCAATAAGGCCTGTCTGAATATATGAACCGAATTTTGTACACCCCAATTTATTGAAAGTTTGAGTCTGTAAATGATTTTGTTCATCATCATCTCCCCACTCGATAGTGAGTTATCCTATCAACAGAATTGCACATTGCAGTTACAGCAACCTTAATAGGTTGCTTTTTTTTTGCTTAAAAATTACATAACGCCAAGCATAAAAAAAGACCTCTCAATGGAGGTCTTTAATTATGCAGTCTAATTTAGGTTAAAGACGGATACCGGCTTTTTCTAAATCTTTGGCTATTACAGTGCGAGGTAATGGTACATAACCATCTTTTTCAACAACTTGCTGACCTTGCTTAGATAATATAAAGCGAATGAATTCACGATCCATTGGCGACAAATCTTTGTTTGGGTGCTTGTTGATGTAAACGTACAAGTAACGAGAAAGTGGGTAAGTTCCATTAGCGGCATTGGCAGCTGATGCTTCGATAAACTTATCGCCTTTCTTAGATACTGCAACCGCTTTTACACCCGCTGTTTTATAACCAATACCTGAGTAACCAATTGCGTTAAGGCCCTGTGATACTGACTGAACAACAGATGCAGAACCTGGTTGTTCGTTCACGTTTGGACGGAAATCGCCTTTACATAAGGCTTTTTCTTTGAAGTAGCCATAGGTACCAGAGACTGAGTTACGACCGTACAATTGCACATCTTTTGCAGTCCAGTTACCGTCTAGGCCTAAGTCACCCCAACGTTCAACTTGCTTCCCGCCACACTTGTTTGTTGAAGAGAAAATACTATCGATTTGCTCGATGCTTAACCCCTTAATTGGGTTATCTTTATGAACAAACACCGCAAGTGCATCAATTGCTACGCGGATAGCAGTTGGTTGGTAACCAAAATGCTTTTCAAATGACTCAACTTCATTAGGCTTCATTTTACGGCTCATTGGACCGAACTGTGAAGTCCCTTCAGTTAATGCTGGTGGCGCTGTAGAAGAGCCTGCAGCTTGAATTTGGATATTAACGTTAGGATATATATGCTTAAATTCTTCAGCCCATAGCGTCATCATATTAGCTAACGTATCAGAACCTACAGAAGACAAGTTACCAGAAACACCACTTGTTTTTTCGTACATAGGTAAGGTTTCATCAATTGCAGCCATAGATGCTGCCGAGAACACACCAGCGGCTGTTAAGGTAATTGCGCCGACAAGTTTTTTCAGTTTCATTGTATTGCTCCAAATTAAGCGTGCTAAGTTTTTAAAACGCAGTCAGTATCAACTCCAATGATGACAAGTCTATGACTATAATGTGACAGTTAAGTGACAGGCGAAGTATATTTGATCATTTATAACCATGACTGAATCCTCACTTAAATGCATAACCTCTATTCGGGTTAATAGATGGGATCAATAAGCTAAATTCAACAAATTTAGCTTATTTCATAGCAAACTTGTCATTTTTTTGAAAACAAGGGGGGTTAACACGTCAATAGCTGGCCTATTGCACGTTAATGAAACGACGTTCGCAATAAAAATAGCTGTTTAGTAAGCGTTTATTATCCCGTTCTGAGGTTAATTAAGTCACAAAAATGAAAATGCCGTCGATATGACGGCATGTGGTATCCCCTAAAAATTAATTTTTCCTATCAATTAAATGGGTAGGAATAATAAAACTGAAAGTACTGCCTTTACCAAGCTCACTCGATACTGCTAGTTCACTGTCATGATGGCTTAATGCATGCTTCACAATCGCCAAACCTAAACCACTGCCACCGGTTTTACTTGAGCGCGCGTTATCTACCCGGTAAAAACGCTCAGTTAAACGGTTGATATGTTGAGAAGCGATGCCTACACCGGTATCGGTCACCGAAAATTTTGCACCACTGGCAACACTTTGCCATGTTATAGACACTTTCCCTCCTGGCGAGGTATAGCGAATCGCATTTGAGATTAAATTAGAACAGGCACTTCTAAGCTGTTGCTCTTGACCATGAATATTTAATCCTGGCTCGCACAAAAATACCAGTTCATATTGTTCAGCCGCTAATGCTTGTGCTTCAACTTTAAGCTGACTGAACATAGTATCCATATTGACAGTATGCGACAGATCAATACTGGCGCCAGCCTCAATACGCGACAATGCCAGTAACTGCTCAACCATAGATTGCATGCGGCTAGTTTGCTGCTGCATCATGTTGAGCGGTTTTTGATTCGGTGAGTTTTCATCTTCCATGGTTTGCATGATCTCTAAATACCCTTGTAACACTGTTAACGGGGTTTTGAGCTCATGGGATACGTTAGCCACAAAGTCTTTACGCATGCTTTCTAATTGATGAATTCGGGTAATATCACGGGCCATTAATAACAGCTGACGATCACCATAGGGCATCAGCCGAATTTCTAGCAAACGTCTTTCTGATACCGGAGATGGGATCTCTAAAGGTTCACTAAAATTATGTTTTCGCAGGTAGGCTGAAAAATCAGGGTGACGAATAAGGTTATCAATTCGCTGGCCGTTATCTTGTGGCCAGACAAAACCTAATATTAATTGAGCCAGTTTATTACACCATAAAATATTGTGCTCTGAATCAAGCACCACCGCGGCATCAGGCAATGCTTCTGCACCCTGCCTGAAACGTCCAAGTAACGATGCTAGCTGACCCACTCGACGACGATTTTTTCCTTGAAGCCGATAAATACCATTAAAAATATCTTCCCAGCTGCCTCGCCCTTGTGGCGGTGTTAACTTTTTATCTTTCCATAGCCAATGGCTTAATCTAGACAATTGACGGTAATGCCAAAACAGTAGTGCCGCAGATCCAAGTAATACCGTTAACATTATGTAGTCAACAATCCAGCCCACCAGCACTAATAGCAGTACCATTAATCCAAGGCGAGAAAGTAGACGAAAGCCTGAATAAGAGTTCAATATACGTTACCTAAATCGCAGTATGGCAGTTAAATTATTCACTAATGATAATTTAACTGCCATACAGTGTGACTTGACATTTGAGTCGCTAGAGTAGCACTTTTTGCCACTGCAAACATCGTGATATGAATATTCAAACAGTGAATACCCATTACATCCTTGTTGAAAATCGGTAACCCGCTCCACGAACCGTTTGGATTAGCTTATCGTGCCCACCTTGCTCTATGGCTTTACGTAAACGTCGAATGTGTACATCGACGGTACGGTCTTCAACATAGACGTTGGTTCCCCAAACATTATCAAGTAATTGTTCACGGCTATAAACACGCTCAGGGTGCGTCATGAAAAAATGCAGCAACCTAAATTCAGTTGGCCCCATATCAAGCACCCCATCACCTGCTGAAACACGATGACTAACAGGGTCTAATTGCAAACCTTGTACATCTATTGTTTCCTCAAGTCTTGTTGGCGCACTGCGTCTTAGTACAGCTTTAATGCGTGCAACAAGCTCTTTAGGGGAAAAGGGTTTAGTGATGTAATCATCTGCGCCCACTTCCAAGCCTTTAACCTTATCTTCCTCTTCGCCACGGGCGGTAAGCATGATAATCGGTATTTGACGGGTAAACTCATCTTGCTTTAACCGTTTAGCTAACTGGATACCACTACCACCAGGGAACATCCAATCCAATATAATTAAGTCTGGATAAGGTTCCGCTAATAACGCAATGGCGGAATCAAAATCTTCAGCTGCAGCGGTTGTAAACCCGTGTTGGTCCATCACAAATGTCAGCATCTCACGGATGGCTGATTCATCTTCTACAATTAAAATCCTTGCTGTCATATTCGCTTCTATCAGTAATTTGCCACGATGACTATTATTGGTCAGTTTTGTTACAGAATTATGATCTTGAAGATATTTAACCATATTCATTGATAAACAGCTTCAAAATGCTTGGCTTAATTGCATATAAAACCTGTTCCAATAACACTTTATAACACAAAGCAAAAAGGAGCCGCAGCTCCTTTTGTGTATTTAAAGCATAAACTTAAAACTTATGCTCTAAACCTAGACCCAAATATGAATCATCAACATCGCCAGAGTCATACATTGCATTAGTCGTGTAATAAGCAAACAACTTAGTTGGCTTAGCCAATGTGTAATCTGCACCCACTGACATTGAATCGCCTTTATTATCCATGTCTTGGTATTGCGCTTTTAATGTCACTGCATCTATGTCATATGCTGCGCTCAATAAGTAACCATTGTCTGTTACGTCAGAGTTAAGCTTTTCTTGCTGCTGATACATACCACCTAGTACGAAACCAGCAATTTTACCTTGCACAGTTGCACGTGCAGTATCATAACCTTTAACTTCAGAGTCATAAGCAATTGCAGCATAAAATGGCGTTGTCTTTAAGCCTGAGTCACCATAAGTCGCGGCCATACTCACGCCTGTGTTTTCGCTTTGCTCTGAATCACCGTCAGCAACATATGTTAAACCGAACTGAAAATCACTAAACATAGGTGTCATATACGTTGCGGTCTGTGCCATACGGTTTTCACCTTTGAACACATTTTTTACATCGCCAACTAAGTCATTAAATTGATCAACTTTACCTTGCGATATCTTTAAAACCGTATCGTTACGACCCACAGACACAAGACCGAAATTGCCCTGCAAACCCACAAACTGGTTACGCGCTTTAAAGTTCTCTTTTACATCATCACCCGTGTCAACTTCATATTCGATAGTATAAAAAGCTTCAAGATCATTACCTAATTCAAAATTACCTTTCACGCCAAAACGTGAAGCATTACTTTGAATCGTTGTTTCAGTTTCACCGGCTACATCGTTAGATTGCGCTGATACATTTAACTTACCATAAACTTGTAATGGGTCAGCGGCGTAGGCTGTTGATATTGTTGCAGCTGTTACAGCGCAAGCCAGTAGAGTTTTAGCAAATAAGTTCATCATTTCATCCTTTCAACGTTTCTAATCATCATGTGTTTACTGCTTGGGAACGAGCCGAAGTTTGCCTTGCTAATGTTTCAGAAATATTTCAGTGATTCAGTAAAAACAAAAACACAAGATTAAGTCACAAGCCAATCAAGAGTTAGCCATTGAATTAAAGCAATAAAGTGAAATTAGATTACTTTATGACAGTTTTGTGAAACCTGTCATGGCAATCAATTGGTCGATTAAAAAGGCCTGTTTACCCAATCAATCAGATGCCGTAAACTGCTTGACCAACTATTTATTCAATAATGAGTGTCTCTTTATGTGGTTTAAAAATCTCACCTTGTACCGTTTCAATAAACCGTTTTCCACCGACACAGAAACGTTAGAACAAGCCTTAGCTGATTTCACCTTTTCTCCTTGTGGTAGCCAAGACATCAGTAAATTTGGTTTTTCAAATGCACTAGGCAAAAAAGGCCAAGCTTTAGTTCATAGTGCCGAAAATCGTCATCTTATTTGCGTCACTAAAGAAGATAAAATATTACCTGGACAGGTTATTAAAGAAGCACTTGATGAAAAAGTGGCGTTAATTGAAGACGCAGAAAACCGCACGGTGACGAAGAAAGAAAAAGACGCCATGAAAGATGACATCACCACCACATTACTGCCAAGAGCCTTCACTCGTCGCAGTCAAACTCGGGCGCTAATTTTGCCAGAGTTAGAAATGATGCTAGTTGACAGTTCAAGTGCCACTAAAGCAGAAGAAATGTTAGCCTTATTGCGTAAAGCTTTAGGCAGTTTACCGGTTATTCCACTGAGTTATACTAAGCCTATTGAGCAAACCTTAACTGAATGGCTGCAAGCGGGTGAAGCACCACAACCTTTTGTAATGCAAGATGAAGCAGAATTAAAGTCTGAGTCGGATGAAGGTGGCATTGTGCGCTTTAAGCAGCAGGTACTTCAAGAAGATGAAGTACTGGCACATTTAGCTACTGGTAAACAGGTACATAAACTCGCACTGCATTTTGCTCAGTCTGTCGCATTTGTGATGCAGTCTGATGCGAGCGTAAAACGGATTAAATTCTCTGAAGAATTTAGAGCGGGTAATGACGAAGTTGGCAATGAAGATCCTATGGCGCGTTTAGATGCTGATTTTGCCTTAATGGGCAGTGAGCTTATCGCCTTTGTGCAAGCCTTGCATGGTGCATTTGGCCCAATGGAACAAAGTATTTAAGCTGAAAAATCTATTTAACCTCTAGTTCATTAGTCGAACTGAGGTGATTAAATATCTTTTTAATAAAGAGAAGGATTGAAAATGAAGCTATATGGAAGTTATACCTCACCGTTTGTGCGCCATTGTAGAATAGCATTGATGGAGTCTGGTCAAGATTTCGAGTTTATCGAAACCGATCATGCCAGTAGTGCCCTGCAATCTCCAACCAAACGAGTGCCATTTCTGCAGCATGGTGAGACTTTTTTAACCGACTCAAGTGCAATCTTGTTTTATATTCGCCAGCAGGCTGGACAGCCGTATTTAAGCACACCAGCTGAGCTGGATATGTTTTGTATGGTAAATACTGCTTTAGACAGCACTATTAATCTATTTTTTTTAGAAAAAGATGGCGTTGATCTTAACGCAGTAACTTACACCCAACGTCAAGCGGCTAGAATCAACTCAAGTATTGCGCAATTTGAGCAACTCACTTTGCGTGATAGCGCTCCCTACAGTGACTCTGAGCTACGTTTAGCGTGCTACTTAGATTGGGGGCTATTCCGTAACCGTATCAATATAGACCAGTGCGCTAATTTGAAAAGTTTTCTCAGTGGTATAGCAAAATATGCGCCTTTTGCTAGCACCAAACCACCGCAGTAAAGATTAATAAAATGCCCATCAAGTTGATGGGCATTTTATGTCTTATTAAGCGACGTCTCTGCTTAAGCTACTTCTCAGCCTTTATATATTGACCTTTTGTATCAAAAGGCCAATCGATACCTAACCATGCTTTTAAGAATGCTTTATGCTCAGCAGTCACCTTTTTAACAGGGGATATCGTTAGCTCACCTTTTGGTTGCTCAGCTAAAGTAAGGCTTCGCTTAACTAGCTGATCATTATTAAATACGGTCAACTCAATAGTGTCACCAGGGTTAAAGTCCGCTAACCGTTTATCCCAACTTGCGGCACTCACTTTAAGCCCGTTTACCGCAACAATTTCATCCCCCGCATTAATGCCCGCTTGCCATGCTGGGCCTTCACGAGTGACAAATAAAATCGTTAAATCATCAAACAGTCCTGTTAATGTTAAACCTGCTGCGACTTGTGTTTTGGCGTCTTTGCCGTACCCCAGTTTTAAACCCGCTTGTAATAACATGGCGTCAAAGTCTAAGGTGACTGGTGAAGTCACATTTTTAGTCCACCACGCTTGATAATCTGTTCCTGATAAACCTTTTAAAATATTTTTAATGTCGCTGACGTTATAGCCCATCGGCACTTTAAAATCTTGATAAAGCTTTCTGTGCACATCACGGAAGGAATGCTTCAACTTAGTTTGTGCAAGTAAATCAAAATCTAATGATAGTGATGTCATATAGCCTTCAGCATAAATGTTCACACTGTGATTAACGGCATAATCTCCCCAGGTACTACTCCACTGCCCTAAACTGGCTTCAGCAATGGATTGAATTTCACGGCCTGGATTATGTTGATTACTGCTAATACGTTTGCTCAGATCATCAAAAAACTCTTCGGCTGTAATAATACCAGCCCGTAATAACAGTTGGTGCTGAAAATAACTGGTTGAACCTTCTGCAATCCACAACAATTCAGTCATATTTTCTGACTGGTAATCATAAGGCACTAAACCTTGTGGACGATATGCTTTAACGTTCCAACTATGGATAAACTCATGTGAAGCGGTGCTGATAAAACGTAGGTAATCACTGCGTTCTCGAAAACTAAAACGCGGTAGTTGGATAACGGTTGAGTTTAAATGCTCTGTTGCACCACTTACACCACTGGTGGCATGTACCATATAAACATAGCGTTCAAATGGATAGTCATCCCAAATAACACTCGCTTGATGACTGATTTTTTCTAAATCGGTAATAATTTGTTTCGTGTCATAATTACCCTCGCCCCAGAATACAACCTCATATTCCCGACCATCCGCATTAAAACTAAAATGCTGATTAATACCGGTTTCTATTGGTGAATCAACTAACACATCATAATTGTCAGCCACAAAGGAATGCGCTTTTTGACCACTGTGCATACCTGAGTAACTGTTCCACTCTTTAGGCACAGACAGATTAACTTTCACAGCTTCATCACGAAATGCTGGGCTATACATAAAGATACCACTGGCATCTAAATAAGCATGACTGCGATCAATATGGCGTAAACGATCGCCAAGCTCATTAGCATAAATTTGATATTCAACGGTAACACTTGAAGGTTTATCTAGCTTAACCTGCCATTCACCACTGGCGGTGCGATGCCAATCTAATATTTTTCCTAGGCTATCTGTTGCTTTAAATAATCTCACCCCATCGGCAACAGGCAAAACTTGATATCGACCAGTGCGCCACACGGGCATATTAACAGTCAAATAACTTGCATCTGTCTGTGGAAAAGTCACCGCCACTTTGGCTAAATGATGCTGTGGCTGCGTTAAATCTATTTGATATTCTACATCGGCTAACGCAGGCGTCGCCCAACTGGCGACAAAAATAGCACTAGTTAACATTATTGCTAAAGAGGTAGGTTTCACTGTGGCATCCTTCTGGTATGATTCTATTATTGTTTTTATCTTGATTTAGTTTTGCTTTATCTGAAAAATTATAACAACCTATTGCCAGAGTCTCAGCAATAAACAACATATGTTTACATATTATTACTCATCATGTTTTTCCGGCGGTTGTCGGCTTATCAAGGAAGGTCTAGCTTTTATGCGACATATTATCGCTTGGTGTTTACTGGTTGTTATTATTTTTTCTGTATCGGCAAATGCTGAAGATCTTGAATTACAGGAAATTACTTTCCGCGAAACCCCACAAGAACTGTACCTTGAACTTAAATCTAGTACTAAATTTCCATTAGTATTTAGCAATAAAAGTCAATTTGATCTAATTGCTAAAAACCTTGACCTGTCACCCGATGACTTGATCCAAAAATTAATATTGCTGACAAGGCTTAACCTTGAATCGAATGTGAATTCAGACACTAAAAATGATGATGCGCTAACGCTCATTAATCAATTAAAAATAGTGGCCAGCACACAGTTAGATAGAGCGGTCATCATTATGCTAGACGGACGCTTAAACGCTCGAAAAACCCAAGATTATAACTATGCTATAACCCAGTATAACGATGCATTAAATAAAATCAGCTCTGACTTATCGCTGCAAGCCACCTTATGTCGATTTTCAATTCATGAGCACTTAAGTGGCTTATATCAAATGGTTTTACAACCATCAGCCAACCTTACTCACTTAAATCGTTATCGTGAAATAGCTTATCAATTGCGTAATGACTATTTCATCGCATTAGCAGAGTTGGAGTTGGGTCGTTATTACAATAGAAGAAATGAACCTGCAAAGTCATTGCAATATTATACTGAAGCATTTCGGGTTGGTAACCGTATTAACTACCCAGGAATTAAAGCACATGCCCAACTTAATTTAGCTCGCACCTATCGCGATTTGGAACAGTGGGATGAAGCACTTAAACACGCCCATGATGCCACAACAAGCTTTCAAACCTTTGATCAAGGTTCATATACAGCTGAAGCCTTGACCGTTATTGCAATGATTTATGCCGCTCAGAAAGAGTGGAATAAAGCCATTGACTATTATCTCAATGCGCTACAAGTGAATGAACGTCTTGATAATGAAATAGGTCAAGGTTTAAACAATCATAATATTGCAGAGGCCTACTTAAACCTTAACAATGGCCCCGCTGCATTGAGTGCGATAATGAGAGCCAACAGTATTTTTACTGCTAAAAATATCACTCATTACTTAGTTTATAACGAAGCCTTGTACACTGAGATCCTTATTAAACAAGCAATGTGGCCAGAAGCCATTGAACATGCTAAAAAGTCACTCGCTCTGGCAACAGAAAAAAACTTAACAGACCAAAAGTTAGAAGCATTAAAATATCTCTCAATAGCTTACCGAAAAGTGGGCGATTTAAATGCTGCCATTGAGGTTGTTGATGAGATTATTGAATTATCCAATATCATCAACACGGTAGAACAAGATAATTCTGATAATTCAGGGCTCACTGAACAAAAATTAAAGTTCGATTTAAGCTTACTGCAAACAAAAGTAAACGAGCAAAAGACAGCGCTTAACGACAATCAGTTGATAACTATTTTATTACTATGCTGTGCGATTCTGATTGTTATTGTATTGCTAGTAACCATCAGTCGTTCTCAGAAAATCATTCGAGCACAACGAGAGTACAAACAACAGTACCTATTAGAACCTATAAGCCAACTGAATGGATTTAGAGCCTGCATACAGCGTTTACAAAATGACACATCATCTGAGATATCAACTTTTGCATTACTTAAAATAGAAGCGCTGACTCATAGCGACACCCAAATGGGTTTAACTGAATCAGCTAAAATTATTCAGGCATTTATTAATGAATTAAGCCAATTGTTAACTGCGGATATCTACGTTATTAAACCGGGACAATTTGCTTGTTGTTTTAATCATACGATTAACCCGCAAGATCTATTATCGACAATAGAAGATTATGTCGCTAAAACAAGATTATTTAATCCCGTAATACCCAGCTTTAATAGAGAAAAAAGATTATCACGTATTTATATCGGTCATATTCATATGCCACTGCTGGCCAATCCTGATGTATCTGTATCTGCAGAACTGCATTTCGAGACCGCGCAATATGCTATTGCAGCCGCCATGACTCAAGCTCAAAATACCTATGTTTCAATCAAAACCCTTAACTTTGCGCCAGCCACTATTTTTAGCAAGCCACTCTATCTTAACCTCACCCAAGCATTGAAAAGGGGCATAATTAAGGCCGACAGTAATCAAATTATTACTGAAGAGTCTTGGCCAAGTTAAATCTTGTACAATTATTCAGCTAACATCTAAAATCAACACTTTTTATGCAGATTTTAGATACCCGTCTACAACGCTTTGTTATAACATTGCTACACTGTAGATATAGTCATGTGTCGTTATAGTTAGCTATTATCCATTTAATCTAAACTTTAGTGACCTGTGTTAATTGGCAATATATAATCATTCTCTTTTTTATTGGTTGAATTTAGCGGAAGCAACAAGGCATTTTATGAACGATTCTGAAATAGCGGTATCACAAATAGCGCTAATGAAACAAAAGCTTCATGCTGCCCGCACTGCTTTAGAGGATATCAATAAAGATCGTAATGATAAGCTTAAAACCTTGATTCAGTTTATTGGCCATTTAAGCTTGGCCTGTAAAGGACAAAACCTGGAACTGGATAATAAATTAGCCAAATTACGTCATCAACTGCATGATTATGAGCAAATTGACGAAGCACTGCCTGAATTAGTGGATATTGAAAGAATTTTGAAAGGTCAGTATCACCACACTATGACTCAGCTTGAAGAAAGCAGACTAGGCCTTGCTAGAGTAATAAGACAGATTCAACGGGTCAATTCAGCACCCGATAAAGTCAAAAAAGAAATCAACTATTTCAAGCAAGATCTCAACAAACCTTTTCACACTGTATGGGAATACATACCTAAAGTTGAAAAGCTTATTGGTTTTTACGAAGAGATTTTACAACAACAATTTACCGATGTAGACAATTACGACATATTACCCCAGCATATTCAACTTGCGCGAGAGCTAGCAATAAAAATATCTGAAATAGAGTTTCGTAAAGATCAACGCGATCAAATTTTGGTCATGAAAGAAGTATTACTAGGTGATATTACCTTAAATACCTTACTTGAATCGTATCAAACTATTTTAAGCTTATTATTAGATAATATTGCCAGAGAGAAATCAGCCTCCCAGGATTTTCTATACGCGCTAAATGATGCTTTAACCGTTGTCCGTGATGTCGTTAATAATTCGTATAATAACAACGAGCGAAGCCATCAACTGAAACAACAGTTAAATAAAGAAATTAACTTAAGAGTGGATAATGCCGGTGGCATTATCACCAAAGTTGACGACCTAAATGATTTAAAAACGCAGCTAACAGTGCAGTTATCCTCTCTTCGTGATGTGTTATCCCGTAAAGAAGCACTGGAACAACGTGAACAAACGATATTACGTAAGTCTATTGACGCTATGCGTAAAGAGCTTAACAGTATTACTCAAGAAGCAAACTGTTATAAAGAGAAACTGTTTGAACACCAAAAGCTTAATCTACTAGACCCTCTGACTCAATTGGCAAATAGAACCGCTCTTGAGGACAGAATGGATCAAGAGTACCGTAATCATATTCGATTTAAGACGCCTTTATGGATTGCAATAACCGATATTGACCATTTTAAATCAGTTAATGATAATTTCGGCCACAGTACAGGTGATAAAACACTGCAAGTTATTGCCATGGCACTTAAAAACTCATTACGCGACAGTGAATTTGTGGCAAGGTATGGTGGAGAAGAGTTTGTGCTGTTACTGCCTGACGTCACCGAAGAGCATATTGCAGCACTACTTAACCGTGTAAGAGAAAAAGTAAAAAACATTCCGTTTAAGTTTAAAAATCAGAGAATTACAGTTACATTATCTATTGGCGCTGCGCAAGTGATGGACAATGAGACCATCGAAGAAGCTTTTGAAAGAGCAGATACTGCACTCTATAAAGCAAAAAATAATGGCAGAGACAGAGTCGTAATAGACATATAAGCAGCACCGCCGCTTAAGTGTCTACACACTTAGGTCTACAGGAGTTGCTTATGATTATACGGATTAGCCCTCGAGGCAGTTTAGATCAACTTTCACAACTGGAAGTCGATCGTTTAAAGCAAGGCGCCAAAAGCGACCTTTATCAATTGTACCGCAGTTGTTCGCTGGCGGTGTTATCCTCAGGCCTTGTCAGTGACGATGCCGAAGCACTCTTCGATAGATTTGATACCTTTAATATCAATGTACTTCAACGTGAACGTGGGATTAAGCTTGAACTGATTAACCCTCCCGAACAAGCCTTTGTCGACGGTGAAATCATTACCGGTATTCAAGAGCATTTATTTGCTGTTTTACGTGACATCATTTATATCACCAATAAATACGATAATCTTAAACACATCAACTTAACAAATGCGAGCCACATTACTAATGTGGTTTTCGATATATTACGAAATGCCCGCGCTATCTCACCGATGAAAGACCCTAATGTCATTGTATGCTGGGGTGGACACAGTATTAATGCCATCGAATACCAATATACTCGAGACGTAGGATACCAGCTAGGCCTTAGGCAACTTGATATTTGCACTGGCTGTGGGCGGGTGCAATGGAAGGCCCAATGAAAGGCGCGGCTATTGGCCACGCAAAACAAAGGGTTAAAAATGCTCGATATATTGGTTTAACAGAACCCAGTATTATTGCCGCTGAGCCTCCAAATCAAATCGTCAATGAACTGGTCATTTTACCCGACATCGAAAAACGGCTAGAAGCCTTTGTTCGTATAGGTCACGGAATTATTATCTTCCCTGGCGGTGCGGGTACTGCTGAAGAGCTATTGTACTTTTTGGGTATTTTATTAAATATAGAAAACGCAGACACCCCTTTTCCATTAGTGCTTACAGGTCCTAAGGAAAGTGCAGAATACTTTGAAGAAATTGATAAGTTTATTGGTGCTACCCTTGGCGAGGAAGCACAAAATAAGTATCAAATTATTATTGATAATCCCGTCAAAGTGGCTCAAATAATGAAGCAAGGTATGGCGGAAGTAAAAACCTACCGCAAAACAAAAGGCGATGCTTATCAATATCAATGGTCGTTAAAAATTGAACCTGAATTTCAATTACCCTTTGATCCCAGCCATGAAGTTATGGCAAATTTAAATCTCTACTTTCAAAATAATAAAGCTGAGCTTGCGGCTAATTTACGTAAAGCCTTTTCTGGCATAGTGGCAGGCAATGTCAAAGGTGAAACCATCAAACGCATTAAAGAACATGGTAAATTTCACATTAAAGGCGACCCCAAGCTAATGAAAATGATGGATAAGCTACTTGATGCATTTGTAAAACAGCAGCGAATGAAACTTCCTGGCAGCGCTTACGAGCCTTGCTATAAAATCATAAAATAAAATAACAATATGAATAAATTACTTATTATTGATGGTCTCAATCTAGTTCGCCGTATACATGCGGTATTACCCGATGAGACTGATATTGACAGCGTTAAGGTTCGCTCTTTAGCCGCTTGTCATAAAATGTTGCAATACCACCAACCTTCCCATGTCATTGTCGTCTGGGACGGCGAGCAAGAGTCTTGGCGTAAGAAGCTTTATGCTGATTATAAAAAAGGTCGCAAACCAATGCCTGAGGCCTTACATAAAGGACTAAAGGGGATTAAATCAGCACTGGCTGCAGAGCATATTCATTCGCTAGATGCCGCATCAGAAGCCGATGATGTCATCGCGACACTCGCGCTTAAAATTACCGACAATAACGGTGAAGCAATTATAGCTTCTACCGATAAGGGGTTTAGTCAATTGCCCCAAAACCAACTTATTTTGTGGGATCATTTTAATCAAAAAGCATTTGATTTAATTGAACATGAACGCAAACTAGGCATAGTGCACAGCCAGTTTTTAGACTTTATTGCCCTAGCTGGTGACAGTGGCAACAAAATACCGGCATAGCAGGCATTGGGCCAAAATCAGCGGCCGATTTACTGAATAAGTTTCGCACATTAGCTAACATATACCGTTCACTTGAAAACCTTGGTCCCAAACAAGCACAAAAATTAGCTGAAGGAAAAGACATTGCGCGAATTAGCTACAAATTGGCTCAGCTACAATGTGACATACCACTCAATATCAACTTAAAACAATTTCGATATCAAGCTGAACTTTCGACACCACAAATGACGAAGTTAGCCGTTAAAAAACCATAAAAATCCATCAAGTTGAAAAATATTATAACTTAACACTACAACATATTCGGGTCTTTAAATGAAAGCTAAAGCAACTTACGTTATCGGTGGGGTTTTTATCGCATACCTCTTTTTTGTGGCTGTAGTGATGTTTGTTTACGAACCGCGACCAGAAGATAGAGAGTGGGATGACAGGCAAGCTTATAATAATCAAAAAATGAGTGAGCTCAGCTTTGGACAACCACGAGAAGCAATTTTAAAGCTATTTGGCAGCGCAGATTTTGTTGAGGCAAAAACAGCTATTGATGGTCAATACCAACTGTTATTTTATCGAACCCATCATGTCTCATCAGATGGGATTACAACTCGCGATGAATGTACGCCATTATTATTTAAAAATAATATCTTAATTGCCTGGGGCGCCGAAACCCTCCAACAATATTTAGCCAGCACTATTTGGGCGAGTAGCTCATCTCAAACTCAACAAGATTAATTCAACTCTTTAATCTGCGACTCATCGATATTAAATCGTTAGCCGCAAATAATGTCAACATTGGCCACATATATCCCATTTATCTAATATGTAATAAAAATGCAGGCCCTTGAGCCTGCATATTTGGGTTAACCTAATATGTATTAGTCAGCTGAATACTCTTGATAAGCTTCACCTTTTTTAAGCCACAATGGCGCTGATTTACCTTGCAAGTAATGATCAAAGTATTCACGCATTTTTATGGTGTAATCCAATTTGTTTGGGTATTTTTTCAAATGATGTGGTTCGCCTTCATACTGAAGAAATACCACATCCTTACCGGCACGGCGCATGGCCAAATACATTTCAATACCTTGCTCCCAAGGTACCGCATCATCAATATCACCAAACATAATCATCATAGGCGTTTGTATACGTTCAACATAAAAAATCGGTGAGTTTTCAATGTATTTCTGTGGTGCTTTGTACAAGCTTTCAGCCATTCTACTTTGGCCCATTTCATACTGAAATTGACGTGCAAGGCCGCTACCATGACGAATGCCGCTATAAGCGCTGGTCATATTAGAAACTGGCGCGCCCGCTACTGCTGCAGCAAACATATTGGTTTGAGTCACAGCATAAGCCGTTTGATAACCGCTCCATGAATGTCCATGCAGACCTATTTTATTAGGATCTGCTATGCCCATTTCAACTATTTTTTGCACACCAGAGGTTAATGCTTTTACCGCAGATATGCCGGGTAGCCAATTTCAAAACGAATATCCGGTAAGAAAATCGCATAACCATTATCGGTATACCAAGCAAAATTAGGTCTGTGGTTAATTTTCATATCTGGAAAAGCATGCAAACGATCGCTCATAAAGCGATAGTAGTACACCATAACAGGATAAGTTTTCCCCTCTTGATAATTGCTTGGTTTAATCAACACACCATCTATAGACTCACCATCAGCGCCGGTCCATTGCACTAGCTCTGCATTGCCCCAAGACAATCCTTGGCGCTGCTTATCAAGTTGCGTTAGCGCTTTAGCACTGCTTAGGGTGTCTAGCGTTGCAGTATAAATATCAGGATATAAGTCAAAACGCTGAGTTGAAAATAATAGCTGTTCACTTTGCTTAGCTCTGGCTAACACAGTTAATTTGCTTTTACTGTTAGTTAGCTTTTTTACCCCAGCAATACCGACCTTTGCTTGGTAAAACTCATCCTCTTTAGTGCGATGACTATAACCTTGTAATAACACCATTTGATCTTGCTTAAGCGTGGCAGGCTGTTTATCTTCAATTAACCCTTTAACGCGAAACTCAATACCTTGTTTACGCCCTTCACCATTAGATAACATGAAGCCGTTATGTGACTTGGTATTAAACTGCCAAGCATCATACTTATCATAAGCAATAAAACCTGAACCATCCGCTAACCATGGACCAAAACCATAACCAGGTGCTTGGCTTGGGTAATCATGATCTTCATCAGAAAATGGCACATCGTATTGACCACTTAAGTTGTAACTGATCGCTTGAGCAATATCATAAATATAAATATTTCCCTGCTGATAGTAACGAAGGTACTGGGCATTAGGTGATAAAGTCGCAACAGCGTCACTAGGTTGCTGTGCTACTACTAAAATTTTTCGCCCAGTGTTCACATCCACCAAATACACATCTTGATAAAAACCTGCCCAGGTAATCATTTTTTGGTAAGGCACATCTGATGTGGCTACCAAATAACGCTTCTGCTCGCCATAATTTACCGTTGGCACAGCTTTATCGGCTAATTGAACCATATGATCAGCTTCAATATGATAAACCGCTAAATAAGTACGCTTTAGCTCGTCTTGATATTCTTTCACTTCATGGGGTTTAATTTTAGGGTCATCACCATGCCAAACCCGTAGGTTTTTATTGTCAGTAATCACACCTTGATCAAATAGTGACTGTTCATCGGTATATTTAGATCGCGTTTGGGGTGCCGTAACTTGCGGTACTCTACCGACAAATAACCGCTCATTATCACGGGAAAACATCACGCTAGCATGTTGATTTAACGTCCATCCATTACTACTCGGTTGACGTTTTTTACCTGACTTAATATCAATAAGGTGTAATTTATATTGACGACTATCGCGCTTACTGGCCAAATTTCCCGTTGTAAATCCAATAAAACGACCATTATTACTTAAAGCCAGTTCGCCGATTTGCTCGTTTATCGCGCTATATATATTACGTTGCGCTTGATCTTTTAAATGAACTAAAGTGACATGGTGTTGATTGTTATCATGATCATTAACCGCAGCAACGAAGTGAATTCCTGACTCATCAAATGCATATTGGGTCACATTCGTCAGTTGGATTGTTTTTTGAGTGGCTAAATGGATTAATGTTAACGAAGTACCTTTATCTGCTTCATCAAGTTTGGGCTTTTTCTCCGAATCAGATTGCTCAGTATTATCTTCTGCTGGCTTACTGTCTGTCGCAGATTTATCTTCTTCAAACCAAATAGCTAAATACTGACCATTATCATTAAAACCAGCAGACTTAACATTTTCAAATGTTTGTTGTGTATTCGTACTCGTGTTAAGCAGTACTAAATTTTGGGTTAATTCGGCCTTCTTTTTAGTTTCTTTATCTAGCAAACTTGCTGGAACAGTGGCTATAACAAATTGGCCATTGGGTGTCACTTCAGGTTGGGTACCATGAGTGATTTCAAAACTTTTACTGCCATCGATTGATTTAACAATAACATCACTCTCACCTCTGTCAGGCTGAGCTTCAACAGCCATCATGCTACCATTATCTGCTAAAACCGGTTGTTGTAAGGTTTTAAAATGCATAATATCGGTCAGGGTTAATGGTTCTGCTGATATCAAGCTCGATGAGAGCGACAGCGCCACCAACACTGAATAGGTGGACAAATAAGATAATTTCACAATCTTCCTCTTTTATAATTATAGGGTATTGTTGACAGCTAACACCCAATTTGAAGTATTTACTTGTAATTGCTCATTTGTAATTGCTCATGAGTCTGTAGCAGCTGCATAAATATCACTATTTTCATTATGCGACTATGGTCGTCTAGTAAATAACCACAATTAATGGACAATATATCCTGCTTTAATCATGTTAACTCTTGCTGAAAAAAGCAGCCTGACTTATCGATTTGTTAATATTGAGTCGAATCGGTCATTTATTGAATTATTTTAATCGAAAACAAATTTAAATGACCTTTAAAAGGTCATTTGATTCACAGTTTTGTGTAAATAAAGATTTTAAATCGTTAAAATAGCATACCGAAACATAGAGTTTCGATCTTCATGCCACCGCTTAATGTAAGCCATATTAAAATCACCTTGCATTGGCGGTCAATATTAATCCGCTGTATTCATTGCAGTCACATCTCAGGTGTAAGGACTTTTCATGTCAAAACGTACAATAACTGTAATTCCAGGTGATGGAATTGGCCCAAGTATTATTGATTCTGCATTAAAAATTCTCGACAAGGCTGGTTGTAATTTTGAATATGAATTTGCCGATGCGGGTCTAACGGCGTTAGAAAAACACGGTGAGTTAATACCACAACGCACCTTAGACCTAATTGAAAAAAACCGCATTACCCTAAAGGGCCCATTAACCACGCCTGTGGGTGAAGGCTTTACTTCAATTAATGTTAGCTTGCGTAAAAAGTTCAGCTTGTATGCCAATGTTCGTCCAGTCAATTCATTCAAGGGCACGCAGGCCCGTTATGAAAACATTGATATTATTACGGTGCGAGAAAACACTGAAGGCATGTACTCTGGTTTGGGCCAAAAAATATCAGATGACGGTGAAACAGCTGAAGCGACCAGTATTATTACCCGCAAAGGCGCTGAGCAAATTGTGACCTTTGCCTATGAATTAGCCCGTAAAGAAAACCGCAAAAAAGTCACCATTGTGCATAAAGCGAATATTATGAAATCGACCTCAGGTTTGTTTTTGAAAGTCGCTCGTGAAGTCAGCTTACGTTATCCCGATCTGATTACGGAAGAAATGATTGTTGATGCCACGTGTATGAAACTGGTCATGAACCCTGAAAACTTTGATGTAATAGTCACAACCAACTTATTTGGCGATATCTTGTCTGATTTATGTGCAGGCCTCGTAGGGGGTTTAGGTATGGCTCCCGGTGCCAATATAGGACGTGACGCGGCTATTTTTGAAGCGGTACATGGCAGTGCACCAGATATTGCAGGTAAAAACTTAGCCAACCCAACATCGGTTATTTTAGCCTCAATTCAAATGCTAGAATATTTAGGCATGTCAGATAAAGCAGTAATGATCCGCAACGCGATAGCGGCAGTGATTGAAGAAGGCGACCGTACTACCCGCGATTTAGGCGGCACTTATGGCACAACTGACTTTACCCAAGCGGTATTAGAACGATTAGATTAATTTTTATAGCTGAAAATTAGAAAATTAACGCTGATAAATATGATGAAACAAAAAAAGCCCTATTATTGATTAGGGCTTTTTGTTTTATCCAGTGTTAACACCTAAAAATGAATGACTTACCTTTCACCCAATACGGCATAATTAACGCCTTTCTCTGGAAATAACCATAAATGCACAGTGACTTCATCACGGTCATGATATAAATGCTTACATTGCATGCGGTATTCAATATTATTTTCTTTAAATATTTCAGCCATAGTATCTAAAATAACCCGCACTTCTTTGTAACGGCTTTTCATTGGTAATTTCAGATTAAAAATCGCTTCTTTAAACCATGCATTAATGGCCCATGCTTCTATCAATTCAGCTACGCGCGAAGGTTTTTCAACCATGTCACACACTAACCAATAAATATTCTTTCTTGGGGGTTCAAATCGAAAACCGTCGGCACGGTAGTGCTTAACTTGGCCGGTTTCCATCAATTTTTCATTCATCGGCCCATTATCAACAGCGGCAACCATCATCCCTCGACGGACTAATTGATAAGTCCAACCACCAGGGCACGCACCCAAATCAACAGCATTTAAGCCACTACGACAGCGCAAATCCTGCTCTTCTCTGGTCAAAAATGCACTAAAGGCTTCGTCTAGTTTTAAACTAGAGCGACTCGGTGCATCAGCAACCATTTTTAAGCGCGGGATACCCATGAAATGGGGTGAACTATTATTGCTAAGAGAATAGCCAACATACGCTTTTCCCGGACCAATAAAACACACATGCACAATAGGACGGCTTTGGCTTTCTTTTGCCAATAAAATACCGGCTTTTTTCAAGCCCTGGCGTAATGGTACAGTAAATTTACGGCAAAATGCTGATAACTCTTTTGCTTCATTGGTGTCAGGTGTTTCTACCCGTAATTCACCACAGCGAGATATTTCACCTAAGGCTTCAACAATTGGACTCATTCTGTCTTGTTCTGGTAAGTCAATTAATAACTCACCAGCGGCAAACATCTGCCAGGTAAAAATGAGCGATCGTAATGCTAATTGCTCGGCTAACTTGTCGGCACCATTGTCTTCAAAACATTGATAAATAACATAAGCGTCATTGTTATTGGTTTTAACGAAACCGCCAATGTTGAGCTCTGCTGCACGTTGTTGAATTTCTGCTGCGCACTCTTTTTCATATCCAGCGCGGCAAAATAAGAATAGGTTTTTCATGTAAAGCCTTAGCAATAATCGATCTTGGAGCCAAATTTTGTCGGATTATAGCAAGAATATGGCGCTATAGCAGATTTAGATTTGATCAGTATTAATCTGTCTACGCCATGCCGCTATGGCAAATAATGCCCAACCTATGAGTAAGCAAAGCCCACCCACAGGAGTGATAGGACCAACCCATTTAGCCCCAATTAAGGCATATAAATACAGTGATCCAGAAAACAGGAATATGCCGATTATAAAGAAGCCCGCTGACCAATTAAGCCACTGAGTTGACAACCATTGAGCCGCAAAAGCCAAACTCACTAATGCGAAGGTGTGATAAAACTGATATTCAACCGCTAATTTAAAAATGTTAACCATTTCCACTGAGGCAATATTTTTTAATCCATGGGCACCAAAAGCCCCTAAAGCAACCGCGATAAAACCACTAATCGCAGCAACAAATAACAAACGATAGTTCATAACACACCTTTAATTGAGTCAGCTGACTTCTCATTTTAAAATAAATTAAGTGACAAATTGAGAAAATTTAACGATTTCTGCCACAGCAAGTTTTAAATTACTGTCCAATGTGGTGCCGGAGGACTTTCTTGGTGTAAAACTATGATCGCCATCAGGAATAGTGACAAAGTTAATTCCATCTCTAAACGTCCATCCTGTGATTTGCCCTGGCAAACCAAATTTATCACGCTCACCCTGTAACACTAAGGTTGGCATGTTCGAATCATTAAGGGGCGGCAATCTTGGCTCTCCGCCCTTGATAGGGACAAAGGGATAACCTAGACATATTTGACCAACAACCTGGCCTAAAATCGCTTGCGCCTCAGCTGCGTCACACGAATGCAGATTTGATGTTAATGTCGCCATCATTCTTGAGCCCATAGATTTACCGATAAACACTATCCGTTTAGCGGTAATGACTCCCTGTTGCTGTTTTTGATAAATATCGTTCAGCACAGTTTCAAGATGCTGCAATAACTTAGGGGCACGATCCGGTGGGCGTTTCTTGCCATCTAGCATATTGGCTTGCATGTATAAAAAATTAAATCGATATACAGCAAAACCTTGTAATACCAAGAGAGCTGCCAATTGCTGCATAAAAGCATGGTGCATATTAGCCCCTGCACCATGGGCAAGAACGATTAAGGTATCACTTTGAATATCGCCTTCTAGCAAGTAATCTGTTGCTAACAAGCTTGCTGGGCCATCTGTAAGCAAAGGACTGACTAGTAAACTATCCTGTGAGTAATTCACTGCGAGACTCCTCTGCAAACATATCGACCATCCATTCACGAAATGCACTGACTTTGCCTAATTCAGAATGATTCTGCTGACACACTAAATAGTAAGCATCTTTACTGACTAATACTTCTGGAAAAGGGCATACTAGACGACCCGCTTTAATATCCGGTCTAGCTAATACACTGTAGCCCAGTGCAACTCCTTGCCCGTGGGCAGCAGCTTGTAACACTAAAGATGAATGGCTAAATATGGGTCCTTGATTGACATTAATATCACTTACCCCACATTGCCTAAACCAGGCCTGCCAGTCGTGACGGCTTGAGTCGTGCAATAAGGTATGATATTTCAAATCACTTGGGGTACTAAGTGGCTTAGGCCCATTTAATAATAATGGGGAACAAACGGGGATCAACACTTCATTGCGAAGTTTATCCGCCCTAAGCCCGCCCAATTACCTTGACCATAATAAATTGCTACATCAACATCATCGGTTAATGAACCAGTATCACTGTCTACGGCCTTAATACGCACATCAATATCAGGATTTTTTTCGCTAAATTTGGCTAACCGCGGTACCAGCCATTGAATCGCAAAACTCGGTGACATACTCACAGTTAACGACCCTACAGCGCTGCGTGCAAGTAAGCGGTCGGTCGCTTCACCCAACTGAATGAAAATATCCTTGATGTCGAGAAAGTAACTTTGGCCTTCTTCGGTTAACAGTAATGATCGATTTTTACGTCTAAAAAGCTTTAACCCTAGAAAATCTTCTAATGCTTTAATCTGATGACTCACCGCAGCCTGAGTCACAAACAACTCTTCTGCAGCCCTAGTAAAGCTGAGGTTTCTCGCTGCCGCTTCAAATGCTTTAACGGCATTTAAGGGCGGTAATCGTCTGGCCATGATGATTAATCTCTTATTTTTTTAATTAGTTTTTCTAATGATTATCTCTATTTTTTACGGTTTGTAAAGAACAGGTTTTTTGATTAGATAAGCATATCGAAATAACATTAGCGGGTGAGTATTGTCCAGGGGGAATTAAGCTTGATAGTGGGGTATTAATCTATCCAAACCTAAGTATGACACTCACACTCACAAGATAGTATTGGCTATTGTTTGGCGATGTTGAAGATTATAATTTTACTTGCAACAAAAAAGGCTTGCACCGTTAAAGATACAAGCCTTTCTCATCGTTTTTTTAACGCTTTATGGGCGATAAACTTTTACATTCTGATAGCCTTGCTCAATTAAATATAAGGCTTGTAATTTACTCATCACACCACGGTCACAATATAATAGGTAAGTTTTGCTCTTATCTAACTCAGCAAATTTTGTCGCTAACTTAAAGAATGGAATAGCTGTAACCTCTACTCCCTCAATCGATAATGGTTTACGCTCTTCTTCTTCAGGGGCACGTACATCTATGACGATTTCGCCAGATGCGATATCAGTTACCGTTTCAGTCTCAGTAATTTGCTGATTCATTTCGGTTTCAATATCTCTAATATCCATCACTTTCGCCGAAGCTACAATGCGTTCAATCAAATCTTCATCAAACTTCAACTCTTCAGCTTCAATCTTAGACAACACCGCTTTTACAGTAGGTTTTTGCGAAATAACACCACAATATTCAGGCATTGTTTTAGCAAAGTCTTCGGTACCAATTAATCGACTTTGATTAATAATATCTTGTTTGTCCATGGCAATCAGTGGACGCATAATTAACATATCAGTACAGCGGTCTATCACATTCAAATTGGTTAATGTTTGACTAGACACCTGACCTAAACTTTCACCCGTGACTAGGCCTTGGATTTTAAATTTATGGGCAATACGTGCAGCAACACGCATCATCACACGTTTTAAAATAACGCCCATTTGGCCATTATCAATACGTTCTAATATTTGCTCTACAACAGGCTCAAACGGCACGGTAATAAAACGTACTTTGTGAGACTCTCCGTAGGTTTTCCATAAATGATAGGCAACTTGCTTAACGCCTATTTCATGCTGCGCGCCACCTAAATTGAAGAAGCAGTAATGGGTACGCGAACCTTTTTTGATAAATTGAAAACTCGATACGCCTGAATCAAAGCCACCAGAGATAAGGGATAACACATCCTCTTGGGTTGCCATTGGAAAGCCGCCTAAGCCTTCAATTCGACGCTCAACCATATACAGTTTGTCACGGTCGATTTCAAGATTAACGGTAACATCAGGATTGTTCAACTTAACGCCTAAGGCGTCGGCATGTTGATTTAACCCGCCACCGACATAACGTTCAACGTCAATAGAATTAAAATCATGGTTACCGGTACGCTTTACCCGTACACAAAATGTTTTACCTGCTATTTCATCACGATAGCGAGGTAGCGCTAATTGATAAATACTATCAATAGTATCAAACGGATACTCACTAACTTGCACCACATGGGCAATACCGGAATACACGCTAAGCGTTGTCCAAATATATCCTGCAACTCTGGTTTATTTTCAGGTACCTTGACGATGATCCGGTCAAATAAGCGCTGTACTTTAGCCTCTTCATCAACTTTTTTAAGTACGTTGCGAATATTCGTTTCTAGCATTTTAGTAAATCGCAATCTTACCGATTTACTTTTCATCATTATTTCAGGGTATAACTTTACAATAAACTTCATAGCGGTTCCGGCAACATTAAGCACTGGCTAAAAACAACAATGAGTTTAACCAACGTTATAGTTAATGATTTGAATTAATAGAATAAAGACTTAATTTTTCGTGGCAAAAAATATCGGCTCAGTTTAAGTGAGTCGAATAAATACATTACGTTACGTCAAACAAGCAGTAATTGACGGATTATATCAAATTTGTCATAGCTTGTAATAGCATTATCCGCTTAATCAAGTACTGCGGTATATTTAATCAAGCGTTAAACGCATAATAAAAAGCGCAATCACTGGATTGCGCTTTAAAAGTCAGTTATTTGTAAGAATTTGGATTGGTCTACGGTTCCTGAATCACTTTAATTTCATCAGATTCTTTCGGCTTGCCCTGTTCAATGGCAATTTCAACGCGACGATTTCGAGCTCGATTTCCGTTACTGTCATTAGGCACCAGTGGATTATTGGACGCCTCTCCCATCACTTTCATCCGTGTTTCATCAAAGCCTGTAACTTTCATCAACTCATGGGCTACCGCCACAGCTCGCTGGCTCGATAAGTCCCAATTTGAACTATAAAGTTCATTACTGATATGAGCACCATCTGTGTGCCCTGATACCGTAATAATACCGGTACATCTTTAAGTAACTCGCCGATTGAACGTACAACCGGTTTAAACTGAGGTTGTAAAAAGCCTGATCCTGAAGAAAATGATCCCTTTTCTCGAATTCGAATAATAATTTGTTGGCCTAATGATTCTAACTCAATGGCACCATCAACAATTTGCTCATTTAATTGTTCAGCCATTTTTTTAAGTTGTTCATTAATATTATCCTGTGAAGATGCCGCATCTTTTTTAACCGCTTCAGCTTCTTTTTGCGCAGTTGCACTGGCATTTCCACCACGTTGAGCGCCAGTTTGTTTTTGTACCCCGCCAGCACTGTCTTCTTCCCCAGCTTGATACTCAATGGTTGGTTGAGTCATTTCATTAGTTTGCTGATTAATTATTTCTATCGGAGTGGGGTCGGGTCTACCTGGGCGAAACTCTAATGCAATGACCGATGTTCCTTTGGGAATGTCTTTTACTTCAACTTTATTTTGCACGCCAAAGGCATATTTCATTGAGCCTGCAATTTGCTTAAACTTCATCACGTCCATTTCAGAGAACGCTAACAATAATACGAAAAAACACATCAACAAAGACATAAGGTCAGCAAAGGTTGCTAACCACATGGGCGCGCCGGCAGGTGGACAGTCACATTTTGCCTTGGCCATGGATTACTCCCCGTCCGTCGTATCTATTTTACGTTGTTTTTCAGCAATATAGTTTTTCAAAAAGCCTTCAATAACACGTGGATTTTGACCATCTTGAATTGCCAGAACAGCATCCATTATTAAATTACGGTTTAATAGCTCTTCATTCATTCTAAGCGATAGTTTATCTGCCATCGGGATCGCTATCATGTTGGCAATTACTGCACCATAAAGTGTGGTCAACAAAGCAACTGCCATTGACGGGCCTATCGATTTAGGGTCATCCATGTTTGATAGCATGGCAACCAAGCCAACAAGCGTACCAATCATTCCCATTGCTGGTGCTACATCCCCCATGGCTTTAAAAATATTAATCCCTGATTTGTGGCGTTCTTCCGTTAAAGCGATATCTTTTTCCAGGGCATTGCGTACCACATCGCCGTCATGACCATCCACTAACATATCGACCGCTTTTTGCATAAAAGTGTTGCTAATTTGCGCTTCTTCTAAGGCTAAAAAGCCGCCTTTTCGGGCAGCGTCGGCCATATTGACCGATTGTTCAATGAGGTCTTCTGGTCTATCAATTTTGAACATAAAAGCTTTTAGACCAATTTTAATCGCACCTAAAAACTGCTTTAAATTAAACTTCATCATAACGACAAATAAAGAGCCTGCGACAACAATCAAAATCGACGGTACGTCGATAAATAAGCCGATACCACCACTGGTAACCATGGCGCCTATGATAAATGCAAAAGCACCAATAATTCCTATCAGGGTTGCTAAATCCACAACGTCTCCTCAAATGCAGTTAAGTCTGCTTGAACATGCTAATGCTAAAATCGTTAAACTTAAACATCATCTTACTATGTTATCGGTCAAAATCATTTCTAGTTTAGCTCGAATTTCAATTTTCTAAACAAATTTCAGTAACAAAGCGTGCTATTGAGCAAATATACAGCGTCTGTATTTGACCCAAAAGCTCGGCTGATATACCTTGTCACACGCTAAACAAAAGGAAATATCAACGTGGCCAAAAAACCTGAAAATCTCAGTTTTGAGCAATCTTTAAATGAGCTTGAAACTATTGTAGCCAGTTTAGAGCAAGGTGAAGTATCCCTTGATGATGCATTAAAGCAGTTTGAACGAGGTATTAATCTCGTGCGCCAAAGTCAGGCTAAACTTGAACAAGCACAGCAAAAAGTATCCATTTTATTGGATGCCAAAGACACCTTAGCCCCATTAGAAATTGAACAATAAACAGCTTTGACAGCATGTTGAGGTAATACTGTGTTAACTGATGCAATAAAAACTTATCAGCAAAGAGTTGATCAAGTATTAGGCCAAAAATTAACTCATTTTGATGAGACGGCACCGACATTAAAAGCGGCCATGATCCATGGTGCGTTATTAGGTGGCAAACGTATCAGACCTTTTTTGGTTTACAGTATTGGACAAATGTTAAATGTCCCTTTAACAATATTGGATAACTTAGCCGCTGCAATTGAATGTATACACGCATATTCACTTATTCATGACGACTTACCGGCAATGGATAATGATAGTCTTCGTCGCGGCCAACCAACAGTTCATATCGCTTTTGATGAAGCCAATGCGATATTGGCCGGCGATGCATTACAAGCTTTAGCGTTTGATATTATCAGTGAGCCTATTGATGGTTTAACACCCTCACAGCAATTAGCCATAGTTAAGTCATTGGCTAAAGCCTCAGGTTATCAGGGTATGTGTGGCGGTCAGGCAATTGATCTTAGCGCAACAGATAAACACATCGAGCTGGCAAAATTAACCGAACTTCATAACAAAAAAACTGGCGCGCTTATCTGCTGTGCAGTAGAAATGGCGTTAATCGCCGCGAATGTCCCTGATAATGAATACCAAGCTTTAATGGTTTACGCTGGTAAAATAGGGTTAGCCTTTCAAGTGCAAGACGATATATTGGATATCGTGGCCAGCACCGAAGAGTTAGGTAAGCCACAGGGCAGCGACGAGCAATCGAATAAAAGCACCTTCCCTAAATTACTAGGATTAGAAGGGGCCAAGCAGACATCACAGCAGCTTGTTGATGATGCTCTATCAGAACTGACTAAATTGCCATACAATAGTCAGTTAATTGCAGACTTTGCTCGGTATATTATCGTGCGAAGAATATAATAAGACAGAATATCTCACTATGAGTTTCGATAATTCTCAATATCCTGTGTTAGCACAAGCTAACACACCAGAAGAACTTAGACAGCTACCTCAGGGTTTATTGCCGCAGGTGTCAGCTGAGCTGCGCCAATTTTTGTTGCAATCGGTAGGCATGTCTAGTGGTCATTTTGCTTCTGGCTTAGGCACGGTTGAATTAACCGTGGCACTTCATTATGTTTATAACACGCCTTTTGACCAATTGGTTTGGGATGTTGGCCATCAAGCTTATCCTCACAAAATTTTAACTGACCGCCGTGATCGCATGCACACCATTCGCCAAAAAAATGGCTTGCATCCTTTTCCTTGGCGTGAAGAAAGTCATTACGACACCTTTAGTGTTGGTCATTCTGGCACTTCTGTCAGTGCTGCTTTAGGCATGGCAATTGCTGCCGAAAAAGAAAATAAAGGCCGTAAAGTCGTTGCTGTTATTGGCGATGGCGCGATGACAGGTGGTATGGTTTTTGAAGCATTAAATCATGCAGGTGATTTACACAACGATATGTTAGTGGTGCTGAATGATAATGAAATGTCGATTTCAGAAAATGTTGGCGCACTGAATAATCACCTTGCTCAACTTATGTCAGGCCGCTTTTACACAACTATCCGTGAAGGCAGTAAAAAAGTACTTAAGGGCATGCCTGCCATAAAGGAAATAGCCAAGCGGACTGAAGAACATTTAAAAGGCATGGTGGTTCCTGGCACATTGTTTGAGGAGCTCGGCTTTAATTATATTGGTCCTATTGATGGCCATGATGTTGATGCCCTAGTTGAAACTATGCGTAATATGCGCAGTTTAAAAGGGCCTCAAATTCTCCACATCATGACTAAAAAAGGTCGTGGTTATGAGCCCGCAGAAAAAGATCCTATTGGTTGGCACGCAGTGCCTAAATTTGACCCAAGCCTGTTTAGAAAACCAGCCACTAAACCTGGGTTACCGACATTTTCACAGGTGTTTGGTAAATGGTTATGTGATGTCGCAGAACTTGACGATAAAGTGATGGGCATTACCCCTGCTATGCGTGAAGGTTCTGGTATGGTCGAGTTTTCACAACGTTTTCCTAAACAGTATTTTGATGCAGCCATCGCTGAGCAGCATGCGGTAACCTTAAGTGCAGGTATGGCAACCCAAGGCTTAAAGCCTGTTGTAGCCATATACTCTACCTTCTTGCAACGTGGTTATGATCAACTCATTCATGATGTGGCATTACAGCGCTTACCTGTGTTATTTGCCATTGACCGTGGTGGCATTGTCGGTGCTGATGGTCCAACTCATCAAGGCGCGTTTGATTTAAGCTTTATGCGTTGTATTCCCAATATGATAATTATGACCCCTTCAGATGAGAATGAATGTCGTCAGATGCTGTACACCGGCTATTGTTATCAAGACGGTCCAACTGCGGTGCGCTACCCAAGAGGTTGCGCAACAGGCGCTGAACAAGTTGAGACCATGACACAATTACCTATCGGCAAAGGCGTAATGAAGCGCCAGGGCAAAAAAATTGCCATCGTTAATTTTGGTACAACTTTACAAGCTGCCTTAATCGCTGCAGAAGCGCTAGATGCTTCCGTTGCCGATATGCGTTTTGTAAAGCCATTAGATACTGAGCTACTCACTGAACTGGCAAACAACCATGATATTATTGTTACCGTTGAAGAAAACGCGATTATGGGCGGCGCCGGTAGTGGGGTAATGGAACTATTACAAAAACTTAAAATCATTATGCCTGTGGTTCAAATCGGCCTGCCAGATGAATTTATCAAACACGGTGCTCCAGATGAAATCATCAATGAATTGAAACTAGATGCACAGGGCATTGAGCAGCAGATCAGAAACTACTTAGCTTAACCAGTTTAGTGGATTATTTATGTTAGCTGACATAAATAATCCAAAAGTTCTAAAAATAACCGACAAAAAAGGGCTGAATTATCAGTAATGCCGTTCACTTAAGGTGAGCGGCATTTTTTATTTTTGCGACTGGGTAGCCATTTTTACTGACTTTTAAGCACCTTGGATAACTTCTTTCTCGTTTTCCTTCCAGCTTAAACTGCTTGGCATTTCTCTCTATATCTAAAATAAACCTCGGAACATTTCCTGGTGCATATAACGGCATATTAGTGAGTTGATTGATAATATGAGATGAAGCATCTCGAAAACTCAGCTGATTTGGAAATACATTTTTAAGCGATTTCGCCATTAAAATCATTTTATAACGTATTAAATTATAAGCTAATAATAGTCCCCATAGCTCTTGATTTATTAACTCTGGAAGATTGCTTCTCAGCGTAAATCGACTTTCTAACATATATTGTTTCATTTCTCGATAACCCAGCTCTATCTCCCAGCGATGTGTATATAAATCAACTATTTCTGCACCCGGATAGGCCATAACATCAAGCATTGAACTCAGAATGTTGACCTGTTTACCTTTTATCTGACGAGTGGTTAATCTGGCTTCTATTGTTAATGGTAATTCAGGGCGTTTCTTTCTCGATTGAGGCGTTGTACTTAACCTGACAAGCTTATCGTGCTTACCTAAACTGCGGATTGTTTCATATTGAGTGCCTTTTTTTAACGGTAATAACCAATGGGTGTTGACGCCTTTAGCCTGCCAATCGTGTAATAAGCCTAGCGAGTAAAAGCCTTTATCAAACAAGGTTAAGCTGTTGTCGGGTACACTTTTGATAAGCTTAGCCGCTAAGTTCATTTCATTTTCAGCCACACTGTCAAAGACGCTATCAACCAGTAAATGACTACTCAGTTCCATCATACAAACCATGCGCACTTGAGGGTAACCAGACTCACTTGATTTGTTTGCTGTGCGCGCAAAAGCTGCACTATTCTCTTTCGTTTCAGGCGTTCTCCAGACTACGCCATCAACGCCAAAGAGGTTCAAACCGCACCAATGAGGATGTTCAGCACGTTGATGCCATGTGGCCGCTGAGCGATGAAATATATCGCGAACCACATCACTGCCAAGCTTTTTTCTGGCCTGTGTGACAGCACTTCTCGCCACATAATCAACCTCTTGTGGCAGCACAATATCAAGCTTGTTAATCAATTGACGAACGGATTCAGTGCGAAATAAAGACATCCCAATAACAGCCCAAACCATAGCGTCCATGGGGAGTTTTCGACGTCTTAATGTGGCAACACCATTGGAGTCTAGACAAGATTGAATAATATCGGGTTCAAGGACATCAGCAAGAGATGAAAATTCGGTGAGTCGGTTAATTGAAGTGCGAGCAAGTGCTTCTGAAAGTTCCATAAAAAAATCCGATAATAAAGATTATCGGATTTTGGCAGACTAAAAGGATCGGTCAATAGATCGGTATATTTTTTATCACTTCAGTTCTTAACTGATCGGCATTATGAATTATCAGCCCTTTTTTATTGATGACTTTGGGAAGGATAAAAGATGACCTTCCTAAGTCATTATGCCTGTGTATCTACACCTGGCCCGCCTTGCGATACCATCACCATAGCGGGACGCAATAAACGGTCATTTAAAATATAACCTTTCTGCATCACTAACATCACAGTATTTTCTGGGTATTCCGCACTTGGCTGCATACCTATTGCTTGATGATTGGCTGGATTAAACACATCACCTAATGGGTTAACTTGAACCACACCAAACTTTTCAACAGAGTTTAGGAACCCTTTCATTGTTAACTCAACACCCTCATAAATCGCTTTAGTGGCTTCATCCTCTGGTGAGGTACCTTGTAAAGCTCGTTCCATGTTGTCGATAACGGGCAGCAGCTCATTAGCAAATTTTTCTAGCGCAAACTTACGCGCTTGTTCTACGTCTTTAGCTGTACGTGTACGAATATTTTGTATTTCAGCCGCCGCACGCACCTCAACCTCTTTACGATCAGCTAATGCAGCTTCAGACGCTGCTAATAACTGCTCTAATTCTTCAATGCGGAAATTGGCTTGGGTTAACTCATCCATTAAGCTTGCTTCGCCAGCTTCAATGACAGTGCCTTCTTCCACTTGATCTTGGGTATCGATATCTTGTGGATCGTAGTTTGACTCGTTGCTCATTTTCACTCCAGCTAAAAAATGCGATGTTTTCAGTAATCTTGATAGAAACATATCAGAAGAAGATTAATTATCATGCTTCTGACACTTTTAATTAGTTTGGGTATATTATGGGGATCAATTTCAGCGTTTCAAGGCTTTTAAGCCTAACAAATATCAATATGAGCAAAAAGTTTAATACTATCGGCCTTATAGGTAAACCGCATCATCATGGCACAAACTTAACCTTGAAGCGTTTGCATCATTGGTTATCAGCACAAGGCTACCAAGTCATTGTTGAGTCACGTATTTCGGCAGAGCTTGGCAATGATATATCATCCATGGACTTACTTGAGATGGGGGCGCATTGTGATCTGGCCATTGTGGTAGGTGGTGATGGCAATATGCTTGGTGCTGCACGGGTATTAGCCCGTTTTGATGTGGCAGTTATTGGCGTTAACCGAGGTAATTTAGGTTTTTTAACCGACTTACCACCAGAAAATTTTGAAGATACGCTCGCAGAAGTGCTTGATGGCAAGTTTGAAACTGAATACCGCTTTTTATTAGAAGCCGAAGTGCATCGCCATGGTAAAATCACCTCAAGTAATACCGCTGTCAATGAAGCGGTATTGCATCCTGGTAAAATTGCTCACATGATCCAATTCGAAGTCTACATAGATGAACAGTTTATGTACAGCCAGCGCGCTGATGGCATGATTGTATCTACACCAACTGGCTCTACTGCATATTCATTATCAGCAGGAGGCGCCATCTTAACCCCTAATTTGCAAGCGCTTATTCTAGTGCCTATGTTCCCCCATACTCTTTCTTGTCGCCCAATTGTGGTTGATGCCTGTAGCACCATCAAATTAGTGGTATCACCCGATAACGGTGAAAACCTTGAAGTGAGCTGTGACGGCCATGTTCATTTAGCCGTATTGCCGGGTGATGAAATTATTATCCGCCGTTCGAGCGAACAATTACGACTAATCCACCCTAAAGGACATAATTATTTTCACGTATTGCGTAATAAACTTGGCTGGGGCAGCAAGCTGTTTTAAGCGCTTGATATTCTTGTTTGTCCTAGACAATCACATGCGTGGACATTTTAACTATCAACGACTAGCTTTAAACTGGGTTACTTTAAATCAAGTTTAAAGTGATGATTTACTTAATAAATATAGTTTTAGAAACAGACTAACATAAAAAATTTTGCCTTAATGCCATCTTTTTTCAGCTTTCTATCGCATACCCAGTTGCAGCATGGAGCCTATGGGTGCGTAAACGGTATGCACCTTAAACCAGTACCACTTATCCAATAGAACTGCTGGATGACAGGCTTATGTTTTAACGGTTGAATTGTAGAAATAAATAAGGAAAATTCAAACTTAGAAACATAAAACAACAAAAAGTCTCTTTATTTTATACCGCAGGCTACACACAACAAGCTAGCAAACCCACTTGCAATGTTTCTGCATTTAATAAGCTTGTGGCGATAATTTCTAACCGCGAATCGTTCGCGTCATCCAGTTCAGTTAAACTCAGCTGTGTATCGACCATGTTAACCCCTAGAATGCCCTCTTCAGTAATCATCACAGCTTTAAGACGTAATATTTCCGCTTGCTTAAATGTTTCAATCCATGCCATTAATAAATCAAAATCAAATATTACGCTTGGACTGATTAACCACCCCACACTGAAACACCCTTCACCTTGATTGATTTTACACACCACTTCCCCCTCATTTAAAGCAGGTAAAGTGGTCTCTTCAACCTGATTAAACCATAGATTTGATTTTGCTGATAAACCACTGTTTAACAAAGCATGTTGTGGCTTAGTCTGTTGAATAGGCTTAATGGTTTTTTCATGAGGTTTATGCAAACTGTTTAGTAAAGTGTCAATAAGCTGCGGTGAGCTAAAATGATCTGCAGCGGTAACAACACTAGGATTAATTTTCAGCTCGTCAAAATAGGCGGTTAACGCGTCAATATCCGACTGTTGGTAAAGTTCACTTTTACTGGCAACGATGACATCGGCTATTAACAATTGCTGAATATATATTTCATGCTGACGATAACGGTTATCTGCAAGTTTTCTGGCATCCACTAAACATAAACATGCCTGTAGATTAATGACTTGTTGGTAATGTGGCTCACTCAAAGTATTGATAATTTGCTGTGGATGACCAATACCGGTCGGTTCAATTAGTAACCTATCAGGCTTTGCCCGTTGAATAATTTGATTTATTGCCACTTGTATCGGTATACCGGCCGCGCAACATAAACAGCCACCAGCAACTTCTTTTATTACCACACCTTCAGCAGGCGAAGTATTAATTAACCCAGCATCAATACCAATTTCACCAAACTCATTCACCAGTACCGCCCAAACCTCATTTTCAGGTTTATGCTTAAGTAACTGTTTAATTAAGCTGGTTTTACCTACACCTAGAAAGCCTGTAATCACATTGGTATTGACGGGTTTGATGATCATATTTTGCTTATTTCAATTATTTTGATTAATTCAGTTATTTCTTCTTACTGTATTTGCCATGGCGTTGTGGTTTGCTTGACTCTTTATCAAATTGACCTGAGCGATTATTGCGATTTGGACGAGCATGCTTTTTAACTGTTTTAGTCGGATCTGATGCCAATTCACGGTAACGCGCAGGAAGCGGTGCACCTTGCTCATAACCTGCAATGCTTGTTAATACTAAACGCTGCTGAATAACCCCTTCAATAGCTTCAAGGCATTCCTGCTCTTGTGGGCTAACCAGTGAAATAGCTTCGCCCGCTAAACCAGCACGACCGGTACGGCCTATACGGTGAACATAATCTTCAGGCTCTTCAGGTAGTTCAAAGTTAATCACCCGTGGTAACGCTTGTATATCTAGCCCTCTGGCGGCTAAATCAGTTGCCACTAATACCCGTAATTTACCAGACTTAAACTCTTCAAGTGCCTTATTACGTGCACCTTGAGATTTATCGCCATGGAATACGGCACTTTTAATCCCGTCTAATGACAATTCTTTTTGGAGATGATCAGCGGTTTCTTTACGGCTGGTGAACACCATCACTTGCTGCCAATTATGTTTGCCGATGAGTTCTGATAATAACTCGGCTTTACGGCGCTGATCGACTTGATAGGCCAGTTGAGTCACTGTTGCTGCAGTGGTTGTGGTTGCCACATTAATGTGCTCAGGTGAAATCAGCATATCATCGGCTAACAATTTAATTTCATCAGAAAAAGTTGCTGAAAACATCATAGTCTGGTGATCGCGATTAATAAGTCGTTTCACTTTTTCAATGTCTTTAACAAAGCCTAAATCAAGCATGCGGTCTGCTTCATCAATGACTAAATACTTTACCGATGAAAGAGATAAGTCGTGCTGACCAACAATATCAAAAAGACGACCTGGGGTAGCGACTAAAATATTAACCCCTTGGTTTATTGCTGTCAGTTGTGGGCGAATACTGGCGCCGCCATAAACCGCGACACTTTTAATAGACGGTAAAAACTGACTAAATTGGACAATATTTTGCTCAATTTGAATCGCTAGTTCACGTGTAGGCGTCATGATTAATACTGTCAAATGAGAAGCACTCAACTTATCGCTATTATCAAAACTATCCTCATCTGCAGAGGTAATCATTTCAATCAACGGCAATGCAAATGCGGCTGTTTTACCTGTTCCAGTTTCAGCATTCGCCAGAATATCTTTACCAGCCTGGATTTTTGGGATCACCGCCAACTGGATTGGTGTTGGGATCACATAACCAATTGCGGTCAGTGCTCGTTGAATTTCAGGCTTTAATCCTAGCGATAAAAATGACATAACAGGCTCTATACAATAAAAGAATTAGCAATCGCACATTATATACTGAATTGACCTGAAAACTTATAAAAAACGCTAATGGCACTCAGGTTTGACGATCATAGATCAAACATCTCAAGTAACATTTTGTATCAACCTGACAATTTTGGTTGAATCAATGGCCTAAAACAGCAACTATGTGACAAAACTTATAACAACTTCATAAAGGAATATATGAAACCTTATTTATTTGCAGCAGTTTTAATCAGTTTAACCGCCTGTGGTGGTTCAGACTCATCCTCAGAAACACCAGCCCTGGATCCGACTCCTAAGCCAACACCTGAGCTAGCGATTAATGTCTGTTATTTAGTAGACACAACTATGGGCGAATTCACCTTAGGTATTGATAACACTAACATGCCGGTCACCTCTGCTAATTTTAGTCGTTATGTTAACGAGAAATTTTATGATGGCACTCTATTTCATCGTATTGCCAATAACTTTGTTAACCAAGGGGGTGGTTTTACCTCTGGTCTCAATGCAAAGTCCACTAATGATCCAATTAAAAATGAATCAAGTGTGGGCCTTAAAAATAATCGCGGCACTATCGCCATGGCGCGTACCCAGGTATTAGATTCAGCGACCAGTCAGTTCTTCATTAACATTCATGATAACGATAACTTAAATTATCCTAGCCAGGGCGGCTATGCTGTGTTTGGTATGGTCGTTGAAGGCATGGAAGTGGTTGATATTATGAATGCTGTTAATACTCAGTCAGTGCAAAAAAATGGACAAATTTTCACTGATGTTCCTGTTGAAGAGATTGTCATTAATTCAATTAGAGAAACAAACTGCCCAGGGTAATAAATTAACCAGACCGTTTACTACTATTAATGAAAAAACGAGTTGAGGTAACATAACAACAAAAACACTAAAAAAGGTGCCAGCGCACCTTTTTTAGTATTTCTCATCGAATATTTGATAGCCTCACAAAGATTGCCCACTGAGATTAGTATGTTCACTACAGATAACATAATCTGTGGAAGTAGCATCATGGCGACAAAGTTTGGCTTTATACACGCGTTTATCGTGACAGATAAATCACTGGTCGCTATTGGTTTAGTCGCTAAGATGGCTGATAAATGACAAACTTAAATATTCAAGTTTCAGAATTTGATGACGTTCAGCCCTACCCTACTTAATAAGCAATGTAGTGGCAAAGTTGGCTTTGTTAACTCAAAAACAATCTGACTTTATTATTTCACTCGGGAATGGTTCACAGCATGACAGTACAAATAGAATCACATTAGTTGCCATTAATACCTCTGCGGCTCCGCAAGTAGAATAACACTTTATTGTATTATCACTGATTAAACACTTCATCATTAAATGGCTATTGTCGCTAAAAAATTTCCCTATGCTATCGTTAAATGCCCCCGAACTCATGCTAGAAAAACCGGCTGTATTTACAGCGGCCACAAGCATAGATGCATTAACACATACTATTGAAGTCTATGCCTCTACTGCTACTAGTCCCATTACAGATGCGTGTGCCATTAAAGCTATCAAATCAATTCGAGAAATTTAATGATTGTAATCAGTAATGGTTAAAATATTGATGTTCGCTAACAAGTGGCCTATGCTCAGTTTTTAGCCTGCATGACCTCAACCATGCAAACTTAGACAACATCCTTTTTACGGCACATCGCCTAGGTGCTCTCTATGACCTACCTCACTGAATGCGTAATGCCATTGTATTACTCTATGCACAAATTTATAACGCCAAAGCAATACCACAGCGTTTGGTCTATATAGCAAAGGTTTTGGGGGAGGGAATATCAGCGGCTAATTCGCTGAAGCAACGATACTAGTCACTGATGCAATTAAGCGCTTATCTGAAACAATTGATAATCCAGCTAAACTTACAAAGATAGATGAAAAAGCCGAAGATATTCCAATCGTGGCAGAAGATGCATTAAAAGATGGCAGTGGTTTGTCCAATCCACAGCAAGCCAGTTTTGAAGCAACATGCCCAATTTATCAATCTGTATTGTAAAAATTAACGCGTGACAACTGCCGATATAGCCTACTTAAAGTGTTATTTCAATTATTATAAGCCTCGCATTTTTACGTGCTTTTTATTAGGTAAATTTTGTTTACCAACAAATGGTTAGTTAATACATTAGTAAAAGCGAACCTAGCTCTCAGATCTGATAATAACGATTGACCCCAATAGAATTTACGGTCTATGATAAATTATCTTACAAAGAAAAGGTGCTCCTAAAATGACAGCGATTACTCATGTCCACAATTACACCGTTCGTTGCCCTCACTACCAACAAAATGACAAACAAGCCTCTTGGCAAAATCATATCGAAGTTAACCATTCTTGCGAAATAGCCTTAGACAGAATCACTAAATGGCATAATAATGCTGGCAGTAAATTATTTGAAATAGATGGCATTACTATTCGTAAAGCTGATAAGGAAGAAGCTTACTTTGCTATGCAGAGTAGCCGTTTAAAAAATGATGGTCACGGTTTAGTCACTTTTAAAGTTTATTTAGATAACTGCTGCCAAGACGCTTCTGTCAATGACATTATGGCCCATCTGATCAATGACTATATGCAACGTTGTGAAAAAATCAGCTAATCAAATAATTATCTACATTACGATCAATAAAAAAGGTTTAGTACCACACTAAGCCTTTTTTATTGTGCCAAAGGGTCATAATAATTTTCCGTAATAACTATCCACAATTTAACTGCATAAAACCACCCGCATGAGTCCCTTGATCAAAAGTTAAACCTTTAAAATGATTATTAAGTAAGGCTTGCTGATGTTGTTGATTATGTGTGCTAATACATAAATATTCCCCGCTACAAAGATGACGGCGTTGCACACTGGGTTTATCCCATAAAACAGATCCTATCGGCTGACAGTCAGGTAAAGCTAACGGCAATAAACCAGTACTATTTCTCAGATAACATCTTAATCCAGCTCCAGCTCGCGCTATAATCGCATCAAAACGCGTTAAGTCGATGCTGATATAAACCATATTAGTAAAAATATGTAGCCCGGAATTCATCATCCGCGTATTGAGGTAATTAAGCATTTCTACTGGATTAAGTAGCTCGCTACTCATCCCCGTCCTAAAACTTTTCAGTTTTTGATTAATAAAGCTACGCAGCAATACACACCCAAAGGCAGCACTGTTGTCTTCAGGTTGGAAGTGAGCCATATACATCACAAGATGATCATCACCAACCATAGTGGAATCTATAAAATAAGCGCTGACATCGCTGTTTTTAAATAAACTGTAATCTATCGCTGCTTGTGGGTATTGAATATGAGAAGCGGGAAAAAGTTGTTGTTGTACGTTTTTGGCTGCTTGTGAGTTTTGTTCAAGTAACAATAAGTTTTCATTTAACTCAAGATACGATAATTCAGCTAATTGACGCTCAAATACATCTGCAGGGTCATAGGTGTTTTTTGTAGTTTGATTAACAGATTGATTTAATGCTTGCTGAATAGCCGCTTCAATAATAAATAAATCGGCTAAGGGTTTAACCAGATAGTCACATGCACCAATTCGTAATGCCTCAACGACATCAGACATGTCATCATTGCCTGAAATAACAATTGCTGGCACGTTTGGATTAATCACCATCATCTGTCTTAACATGGCTAAACCACCTAACTTAGGCATATTTAAATCAGCGATGACAATATCAAATGCACACTCACTGAAAAGCACCAAACCTTGGCGACCATCAGCGGCATGTTTAACCACAGCCCCTTTATTTTGTAAAAAATCTGTCACTAACTGACTAAAAACAGGATCATCTTCAACAATTAAAACGGATATATCTGTTAGTACCATACTACAACTCCACAGATGAAACCTGCCAGAGTTGTACCTCTCTGGCTATTTACTCTAACTCATCCATATATTCATCTAACAGTTCATCATCCTGTTGATTCTGGGGCACATTACCATCATAAACTTTATAATCCATGTGCTGGAAATATGCTTCTTTTACAAATGTATAAGGGTCTAGAGCATTGTCTAGCAGTCTTTCTTGGTCAATAGCTGACGCACGCGTGTGTAACCCTTTTAAAGCCCACTTTAATGCCGATTGCCATAACGTAAACTCTGATAAAGGAAAGTATAGACCATCAACCCAGTCTGTCGCGAGTTCACGCGTCACATAAGGGCCTAAAAAGGGCGCCATAAAATAAGGGCCATTGGGAACACCGTAATATCCAAGTACTTCATTGAAGTCATCATCTTTACGCGGCATCCCCATCATATCGGCAACATCAACAATGCCTAGAAGACCTAGGGTGCTGTTAATTGTGAATCGTCCTCCAGCATTGGCAGACCAACCCCATTTACCCTGTAAAGCGTTATTGACCATTGAGCTAGGCTCTTCAAAATTACGCACGAAATTATCTAAACCGGACTTAACCGGATGAGGGACATAATCATTGTAACCATGTGCTACTGGGCGAAATAAATACTTATCAAAATATAGGTAATTTAAATCCCACATCACGCGGTTAAACCCTTCAAATGGGTCTCGGAGATCATTGTGGAGAACAGTAACAGAAGACGTATTATCATCTAGTTGCGCTAAATCGGCCTCAGGCTCATTAGCGACAACATTACTGACACTTAGTAACAGGAAAGGAAGTAATATTCCTTTAGACATATTCATAATACTCTCTTAAAAACACAACGGCTAAAGCGATAAACAAACTGCTATTTTGTCGTTTTTATTAAAGCAATGATTGTTCAGGTCGATAAATGCTGAGATAGTCAATCTCAGTTTGTAACGCAGGCTAACGAGTCATCACCAAACTGACCGTGAACTCTAAAAAGCCATTAAGCCGCTAAGGATACTTCAGCAGGCATTAATCGCAAACTCAAAATTGTAAAAATAAATTAAATTTGCATCTTTAGTTTTATAATAGAAACATCTAAGGCCATAACATGAAGGCGTCAGACACAAGATTACAACCAACAGTAAATACAAGCTCTGATGGTAAAACTGAGAAAATAAATAAAATCACTGGCTCAGCTAATCAGCATGTACAGACACCTGCTAATAAGTCCCAACTTTTGTCTGATGTTTCCTTACGCGTAAATACCAACAACTCCGCATCAACAGCGGCAACTCAATCAACTTCGGCGACCCTCAATACAATCCCCCAAAGAACGAGTTCAAGCGCAACCAACAGCCCTACTGTTATCAGTGCTGATAAATCACTTATCGCAACCAATAATATTCAACCAGTAATGATATCTACAACTCAAAATAATACCCCATCACAAAATGTGAATGTCACTATCGCAAATCAACAGTATCAACTTAACTTGACCGCAGAACTGCAAAAAATATTTCAAAACAGTGCACAAATTGTTATTACTGCTGATGCAGTGAAAGAGCTTAACCAGCAAAGAGTAGCTGTTATGCATACATTGATGCAAACAGCATTGATAGATGGCTCATCCAAATTGGCGCCTACATCTACGCCTGCACCAAATCAACAAGTGCAAACTCAACTGATATTATTAGCCCAAGCCATTCAAATAACGTTACCTACATCTTTAGTGGCACTGGCTGTTCAAAATGGAGTATCTACAGAGCAATTATCACAATTAGCCTCTAGAGCCCATGGTTATCCATTGCCTAATGCGGTTATTAACCAACAACAACTCACCTTTGTCGATGGGCCGACAATCAAGTTGGATCATGCTCATTTAGCAAAGGGGCAATACCTAGTCAATATTATAAACGTTAATCAGCGATTAGTACTGACACTTACCCCTGTGCAAGCCGAAGTAAAGGTGAGTTTGACTCCAACAACTCAAGCGCCAGATAACCCAGTTACAACTAAGCAAGACGCTATTGTGTTAAGCAAACCAGAGCCTGCACAGATGCTTAATCTGCTATTTAAAAAGCTCGAAACTTCTTTGTTAACCGAAACAACCCTAAGAAATAATCACCAGACTAACGGACAAGCATCTCAACCTGAAACGACGATTAAACAAGATCTATCAAAAGATGGTTCAAATATACCGAGCAAATTAGCTGCTATTCCTGGTCCCAAAATAGATACATCATCGGCACAAAAAATGGCCAAAGACATTGCTGGCGTTTTAAATCAGAACGCTTTAGACCCAGATGCTTTAAACTCGAGTTCAACTAAAGTAAAAGCATCACTAGACATAAATAATACAGCCTCCTCTAATGCAGATAAGCCGACTTTAGGGCCTATTGAAGTATTACAAAAAGCACTGTCTAAAGCTGGCGCCATGCCCATAATGACTAAAACAGCAAGCCAATCCCCTCAAAATCTAGCATTAGAATTGCTAAAGTTACTGCCACAATTAGCACCTCAACCTATGACTACATTGACAGAGCCAAATCAATTATTGGGTGAGTTACACAGTATCAGCGGATTAAATTTAGCTCAAACTACACCCCCCGCAACACAGTCTCAACTTTTTTCAGGTGGTGCAGTATCAACACTATTTCAGCTATTATTAGGCGTTAAAGCTCAAAATAGCGGTAAACAAATCAGCGAAAAATTACAAAACCATTTACAGTTGTTACAACGTTTAACCGCAGGAAAACTCTCTGCAAGTAACGGTTTATTGAGCTTACTGGAAAAAGCAGGCACCTTAGATAGCATGAGTCAGCTAGCCAATAGCTTCCAACTTTATCAGCAAGCCAGCGGTAGTGATCAAACGCTAAATTGGTATTTTGCTTTACCCTATTCCCTCAATCAACGTAACGAACAGTTTGAAGGGCACTTTCAAAAGGAGCCAGATAAGGACACTGAAGATAAAGTGGGTTGGCGTTTACAGTTGAAATTTAATTTATCTCAAGGTGCAATCTTGATTATCGCGCACAAAAAAGGTGAGGTACTCAATTTGCAGTTTAAAGGTAATAACCAACTGTTATTAGATAAAATTTCTAATTTTAATAGCGCATTATCACAAAAAATTAGCCAAATTGGTTTTACACCTGGCGAATTTTCAACTCAAATTGCCAATATTCCTGCAACCCTGTTACCGGGTGACCATTTCTTAGTAAAGACGCGCGCTTAATTAGCTTGGATTGTGAGGTAAATATGCAAAAAAATGATGATGAAAACAAAGTGAAGCATGCTGTCGCCTTAAGTTTTGATGGCAAACACGCACCTAAAATAACCGCGTCAGGCAAAGATTTAGTCGCGGAAGAAATTATCTCGCTGGCGAAAGAAGCCGGAGTGCATATTCATCAAGACCCTCATCTAAGCGAGTTTCTACAACTACTTGAAATTGGTGAAGAGGTTCCTAAAGAGCTTTATCTTTTAATTGCAGAACTCATTGCTTTTATCTATATGCTAGAGGGGAAATTCCCAGAACAATGGAATAATTTACATCAACGTATTCTTACCGAAGTTTAACGACCGGGATGTTCTTCCTCTAACTCAGTAGAAAAAATAACAGGCAGCAAAAATTTTGAAACTGTGTTCGCATGGTCAAATAGCTTGGTGACGTGGTAAACTTCACACCCATTCCCTATTCTAGCAATTGACACTAAAACTCATGACTGACTCTCCATTTACTATCAGCAAAGTGGCCACTTCTAGTGCTGAAAAACGTGCAATAAGTTATGCCAGTACAATTTTCAATTTATTTGATTCTGTACTTTTCACGAAACAGCCTGCAGATCGCATAATAGCCAACTATTTTAGAGAACATAAAAAGCATGGTTCAAAAGATCGCCGCGTGATCAGGGAAAGCTTGTTTAGCTTATTTCGTTGGTGGGGGTGGATAAAACAACTTGGCGACTACCAACAGCAAGCGACTTTCTTTAGCATGCTAGCGAGTGCGGCACAATTAGAAAACCATTCATGGATTGATATTCGTGACGCTTGGTTAAAGTTTGGCAACCATCCTCATTTAGCTACCCCACTGCCATCATCTGAATCTGATAGCGTTGTCGATAAACTTCATCTGTTTAAGCAATTCTCTCAACTGGACAGCTGCACACTTGAACAGCTTTTACCCACTTGGTTTTGGCTGCACTGTAATGTGGATTCTGAAATAGAAAAGCAGGCTTTAATCCAGGCCATGAGTTCACGCCCGCCTATTTGGGCAAGGGCACAGCAGTCTTCGACTCAAAATGTATTGAACCGATTGTCCCAGGACAATATTCAGGCTGTAGGTTCTGAGTATTTTAATGACACGATTAATTTAGGCCATAACAGCATTAATTTAAATCAAGTAGCTGCATACACTGAAGGCTTACTTGAAATTCAAGACATTGCTTCACAGGTGATTGGTCAGACTTGCAATCCTAAGACAGATAGTCAATGGTGGGACGCTTGCTCTGGTGCTGGAGGTAAGAGCCTTCAGCTATTATCATTAATGCAACAGGCGGGTATTGAGGGACATGTAACCGCATCTGACATCAGATTCCCCCCCTCAATGAGCTGCTAAAACGTGCTAAAAGAGCCAACTTTAAACAGATTAGTATTTCACCGTGGAAAACGGAGCTGCTTCCGGTTAAATCAGGCTTTTTTGATGGTGTGCTAGTCGATGCACCTTGCAGTTGTACAGGTACTTGGCGTCGAAACCCTGACATGCGCTGGATAGACGATGTGAGTAGTATAGAAACAAAGCCCGAACTGCAATTAGACATTCTTCAGCGCAGTGCTAATGCGGTAAGAATAGGTGGGGAATTAGTTTACGCAACCTGCTCGCTTGCACAGGCAGAAAATCAGCAGGTAGTAAATGCATTCTTACAAAGTAATGTAAACTTTGAACTGGAATTATTAACTCACCCTTTTGATGGCAGCCAAAGCACTATGTTAACGGTTTGGCCGCAACAGGCCGATAGTGATGGCATGTTTGTCGCTAAAATGCGCCGAATAAAGTAATCATTATTAAACTAAAAACACCATTGCCATTGCAATGGTGTTTTTTTAACTAATACGGTTATTTCTTATGTAATCGTAGTAATAACTCAACTTCTGCTTTAGGCAACTCACACTCTTGCATAAGCTCTTCAATACCTGCGCCAAGAGCTATCATCTTCACAGCCCTCGAGTAAAGTTTAGCTTGTGGGTCTTGTTGGCTAGCTTCATCAATAAGATCTGACTGCTTAGTTAATTTCTTCTCAATCTCAGCAACTTTACGCCCCATACCTATCGTGCCACTGCGCAACTCATTCAGTTCACGTTTAACGGCCTCTCTTTGACGATCGCTTTCTTTTACTAATAATGTTAACGCTTCCACCTTGCTTTTTAATTTGCTCGATTGTTTTTGCAAAAAAAACATTAATCCTAAACAGGCAATGACATATACCAAGGCTGCAATTAAAAATTCATCACCCATGTTTTACTCTCGAAAAAGCTTATAACAAAAAAGCCAGCATACTGAATGAGCTGGCCCGTTGTCACTGAAAAGTTTATTTAAATATCAGTTAACTCTTCCCACTCTTCGTCAGATAACAGTTTATCAAGGTCGACTAAAATCAATAACTCGTTGTCGCGATTGCTTACGCCTTGAATAAACTTAGCACTTTCTTCAGTGCCCACGTTAGGTGCATTATCTATTTCTGAGCGACGTAGATAAACTACCTCTGCAACACTGTCGACTAAAATACCAATAACTTGCTTTTCAGCTTCGATAATCACAATACGTGTTGAATCATCAACATCAGCAGGCTGTAAACCAAAACGTGAACGGGTATCAATAACCGTCACCACGTTGCCTCGCAAATTAATAATGCCTAATACATAATGCGGTGCACCTGGTACTGGGGCAATTTCAGTGTATCGTAATACTTCCTGAACCTGCATTACGTTAATACCATAGGTTTCATTATCTAATTTAAATGTAACCCACTGTAATACTGCATCGTTTGAACCTGCAGCTACAGCTGCTACACTTCTTGAATCACTCATAGTTAACCTCGGTCAATCGAATCCTGACACCCTAAGCCTGCATCAAGCATGTCAATCAAAGCTTGTACATGCAATATGCCACACATTTGTTGTTTTACAACTCCAGCAAGCCAAGGACGCTTACCAGGTTTATCACGCCAATTGACGTGCGATTTATCTATTTTCACAGCGTTGACCAGCGACTCACAAGCCAGTCCCCATCGACTATCTTCCAGCATCACCAAATACTGATAATCTATCGACTCAGCCAGTTCAGGAGAATATTTCTCAGGCATAACCCAAGCACAAGTATCCACTACATTAATTTTTTGTTCTCTATAGGGCTGGACCCCTAAAAACCATTTGGGACGACCAATTAAATGATTTATGCGCTCCACTTTTACAATACCACCTAAACTCACTAAGGGTACTGCTAATGTTAAACCCGCTACCTTAAAAAACAGCACTTGAAACTCATCATCCAGTACTTGCTGAAGATCATGAGTAATACTGGGTGGTACAGCCCCTAATTGTGTTTCAGGCGTTACATCAAGTTGCTCTTCACTCTTTATGATAGCTTTATTTACAGAGCTTGGTATTGTTCCTGTTAAATTTATATCGACTAACGGCTTGATTTCTTTATCAGCATTAACTGTTTTTTGTAGTGAAACCGGACCGACTGTAGTTTTTTTAGTCGATTTCTCAGCTAACAAGCCTAAATGTTGCCTCACCTTATCAGCACTGGCCCTAATTTCCTCTGCTGTCATCGATATTTTAGAAGAGGTTGGCATAACTTCTGGTTTTACTTCAGGCTTTGAAACTGCCGACAATAGCTTTTCAAGCGCTTGCTTATTGATATTTTCATTGGGTTCGGCAAAACCTCTTTCTAATATCGACTTTAATGGTTGTTGATATTTAACTGCTGTATCTGGTTTGTTTAACGGTTCAAAAGAAGCTTTAGAATATTTATCATCAATTTGATGATCTTTTATAACATCAGCCTTATCCACTCTTTTTGAAGTAAAGCTCGACTCAGATGGTTTTTCCGGTTCAATTAGGCCTTTTACTAAACTAGAATCTGGTATAACTTTTATCTCTGCGATTGACTTTTTAGTTACCAAAGCAGGAGTTAACTTATCAGAATTAGTGCGGCTTATTTTGTCTTTAGATATAAGCGTCGTAGGATTTAAAGCTTCAGGTGCAACAATTTCCTGCTTTGCAATATTCGATTGCGCAGTTTGGGTCTCCTCAACACTTTCCGTAGTCGGCTCAGTGAGGAGCAGGGTAAAATAATCAAAAACAGTTTCATCAACCGATTTTGACATGTGCTAGCTCCCGAGAATCAAGATAATTTAACAGTAAATTGTAGGCCTTTACCCCACGGCTAGATGGAGAGTAATGTGATGCAGGTAGATGCGCTAAACTGGCATCTCTAAATTTAGTATCAACGGGGATCACACTATCTGGCCATAGGTTTTTATTATATTTTTCTTGCATATATGACAAGGCTATCGGAGAAGCTTTTGTGCGTTTATCATACATTGTCGGCACGACAGTATAGCTATATCGAGTCTTCTTCGAACGCCCCATCAGCTCCATTGTTTTAATCATTCTGTCTAAACCTTTAATCGCCAAAAATTCAGTTTGAACAGGGATAACAATATGTTGACTCGCCGCCAAAGCATTGACCATTAATACCCCTAGAACGGGCGGACAATCAATAATAGCAATATCATATTTATCTTCTAACAACACCAGTAGATTACGTAGCACCAAGCCCATACCTTCTTGATGTCCCAATGCTCGGTCTAATGTTGCCAGAGCCATGGTTGCAGGCAATAAATCAAGCCCCTCAAGTTGAGTCGGCAAAATATATTGTTGAATAAACTCAGCTGTAAGCGACTTATGATTCACAAATACATCATATAGTGAACCAGGAACCTCTTCAGAATCAATACCTAAATAATAACCTAGTGACGCATGAGGATCTGTGTCTATCATCAACACACGTTGCCCACGTTTAACAATAGCACCAGCCAAACTTGCCACAGTAGTGGTTTTACCCACCCCACCTTTTTGATTTGCTACGGTCCAGACTTTCAAATATTCATTCCTCGGTCTGTTATGATTAGTAAGATTTCATCATGCTAGTGCTGTGATTCAGTTTCTTTAGGTAGTTCGCGTGTCGTCACCCTTATACCACCATGAGGTAAACGGATGACTTTGACACCATCTGAATTTTCAGACATTAAAACATCAGCAGGTGGTTTATCGTGAACCATTTGAGTGACAGACCGCTCAGTTGTAGAGTGCTCTGTTGCTATTTTAGGTCTTAGTAACACTTTTTGCTGGCGGGTACTTTCACCAAGTGCTCCATATGTGTTGCTCTTATCACGGCCTGCAAATTCAATGATCGTTTCAGTTTGTTCCGGATGTTGCGCTAGCCAATTTGCAATGTCTGCCGCTTGCTCATCAGGTACCATAAGTAATACTTGAGAAGCAGTTAACCTTGCTACATCTGCATTTAAAAGGTCGTTTTTCTTAACGGCATCGTAATATAAACTCGCCAGTGTTATCACCGCTAACGTTAATAAGAAAAGTATTAAATTGATACCGACACTGCCACGGTAATACTTAAGTCCAAGACTAACCACGAGAGGTCTCTTTTAGAATTGATTCAGCCATGTTATCTAAGCTAATAGAGTGACTAGCAATACCTGCAGAGACGACAGCTTGCGGCATACCATATACAACACAACTTGCTTCATCTTGCGCCCAAACATTTGCGCCAGCCGCTTTCAGCATTCTTGCGCCTTCACGTCCATCAGCTCCCATACCGGTTAATACTACGGCCAAAATGTCACCGCCATAGGCTTTAGATGCCGACGCAAAGGTAATATCAACACAGGGCTTATAGTTCATATCACTGTTTCCAGCAATGACTTTTAACCGACCCGACATACCCGATTTTTCAACCAACATTTGCATGCCGCCTGGGGCTAAATATGCACACCCTGGCTTAAGTACATCTCCACTAGCAGCTTCTTTGACGTTAATCTGACAAAGACTATCTAAGCGAGCAGCAAAAGCAGGGGTGAATGCCGCTGGCATATGTTGAATAAGCAAAATGGGATGCGGATAATTAGCAGGAAATTGAGTTAACACCTTTTGCAAGGCTACTGGGCCGCCTGTTGATGTACCTATTAGCAACAATTTATATGATTTACCACTGGCACGAATAGCTGAAGGTAAATTCGGAGCTGTCGCTGCAATGCCTAATGTTGATCCTAATGTCGATCTAGCTGAAGTGTCAGCTAAAGACGGCGATGAACTCCGGCGAGACGTTAATGGCCTTGCGGCATTGTTACTGCTTAAATTTGCACTGGATGAGCTTAAGTTACCCGTAAGCGAATTAGAAGATCTATGACCTGTAGGTGCTGATGCTGCTATTCGGCTAACCGGTCGAAATACCCGTCTACGCCCTAACGCTTTTATACGTTGTTGTAATAGAATTATCGCATCATCTTTATTGGTGGCAATATCTTCAAAACGCTTAGGTAAAAAATCAAGTGCACCAGCTTCCAGTGCATCTAAAGTCGATTTAGCCCCATCGTGAGTCAGCGATGAAAACATAAGAATAGGAATAGGATTACTTGCCATAATGGCGCGAACAGCACTTATACCATCCATCACTGGCATTTCAATATCCATAGTGATGACATTAGGGCTAAGATCTGCCGCCATTTTAACAGCTTCTTCGCCATTGACAGCCACACCAACAACTTCGAGTTCAGGATCTTGATTAACAATTTCACTGACTCGACGTCGGAAAAAGCTTGAGTCGTCAACAACTAGTACTTTTATAGCCATTTCATTCCTTAAATAATGGAACTTTTATTTTTTATTTTTGGCGTAATGTTTTAATAAACCTGGTACATCTAAAATTAGCGCAATACCACCATCTGAGGTAATCGTTGCTCCAGCCATCCCTGGCGTACCTTGTAACATACTTCCAAGCGGCTTAATGACCACTTCTTCCTGTCCAATTAATCCATCAACAACAAAACCAATTTGTTTTGTGCCTAATTGAACAATAACAACATGGCCATGTTTCTTATCGCCATGCTTAAACTTGGTTTTATGACTGTGCAACCAATGCTCTAAATAAAATAATGGTACAGCTTTATTACGTACAATAACGGTTAGCTGACCATCTACAACATTGGTTTTGGTTAAATCAAGGTGAAATATTTCATTTACACTAGATAATGGTAAAGCAAACACTTGCTTAGACACATCCACCATTAAGGTCGGCATAATCGCTAACGTTAGCGGTACTTTAATTTCTAAAACGGTGCCTTTACCCTTCAGTGAGTCAATATGTACGCTACCGTTTAACTGAGTAATACGGGTTTTCACTACGTCCATACCGACGCCACGGCCAGAGATGTCGGACACTTCCATTTTAGTTGAAAATCCTGGCGCAAAAATCAAGTTGTATGCTTCAGAATCTGTCATCCTAGACGCTGTATCTTCGTCAAGCACGCCACGTGTAATCGCTATTTCTTTTAGTTTTTGCGGATCCATACCAGCGCCATCATCTTCAATTTTAAGTAAGATGTGATCGCCTTCTTGACTTGCTGATAATGTAATCGTGCCTGTTCGTGGCTTACCATTAGCCTCACGGGTAATAGGCATTTCAATTCCGTGATCAACCGAGTTACGTACTAAATGCACTAATGGGTCGGCTAAAGCTTCAACTAAGTTTTTATCCAGATCGGTTTCTTCACCAATCATGATTAAATCAATTTCTTTATTAAGTGTCCGTGCTAAATCACGTACAACCCGTGGGAAGCGACCAAAAACTTTCTTAATTGGCTGCATACGAGTTTTCATTACTGCGCCTTGTAAATCAGCAGTAACTAAATCTAAGTTTGCCAGTGCTTTAGACATTTCCTCGTCTTCACGGGTAACGCCTAAACTCACTAATCTATTTCGAACTAATACCAACTCCCCGACCATATTCATAATTTGATCAAGTCTAGCAGTATCAACACGAACAGTGGTTTCCCCCTGAGGAACGGATGCTGCCGCTTTTGATGGCGCTTTGTCTTTAATAACTAGGTCAACAGTCTTTGCTGCTGGAACAGGTGCTTTAGGTTGAGGCACCGGAGTTGCAGTTGCTGCGGCCTTTACAGGTTCAACACTTTTAACCGTTGTTGCAGTAAAACTTGATGCTGAAGTATCCACTTTCGCGGGTGAAGAACCTTTACCGTGTAGCTCATCAAGTAACTTTTCAAATTCATCGTCTGTAATATCGTCTGAGTCAACCATTTGAATTGGAGGTTCAACGAATTTAGCTGGTTCAGGTTTATTGACCGCTACATTTAGTTTACTTGAACCATGAAGTTCATCCAGTAAAGCTTCAAATTCGTCATCAGATATTTCATCTGAACCGACTGAAGCCGGTGCAGTTTGTTGAGGAGGTTTAGCCGTTGATGTAGATGTTATTGTAGGACTATTACCTTGACCATGAAGCGCATCTAATAATGCTTCAAATTCTGACTCATTAATTTCGTCGATGTTAGTCTCTGCACCCACTTTGTTTTCAACGAATTCAGATACGCTGTCATCGACGAGTTCAACAGATTCGTCAACAAGCTCTTCACTGTGCCCGCCCATTTCTGACGGCAAAGGTGCGCCAGAACTGAGTAGCTTCAATTTATCAAGTAATTCAACTTCAACAGGATCCTGCTCCTCGCCTTGCTGAGTTTGTGCAAACATAATATTAATAGCATCAACTGCCTGCAAAATAATATCCATCAATTCTGCATTAACACTGCGTTTACCGGTTCTCAATAGGTCGAAGGTATTTTCCGCTTCGTGGCAAACGTCTACCATAGGTTTCAAGCTTAAAAAACCAGCTCCCCCCTTGACAGTATGGAAACCGCGGAAAATAGCATTTAACAAATTACTGTCATCAGGATTATTTTCAAGAGCAACTAACTGCTCTTGAAGAAGCTCTAAAATCTCACCAGCCTCTACCAAAAAGTCCTGGAGTATCTCTTCATCAACATCAAATGACATTCAAGTGACTCCTAATTAGAAACCCAGACTGGATAGCAAGTCATCAACTTCATCTTGACCTGCGACCACGTCATCACGCAGCTCAGCGTGCATAATTGGGCCCTCTGCCTCTATTTTATTCTCTTTTTTAACAGTTTCTGGTTGCGGCGTATAATCGCCAAATACTGTCAACATAGAGACTAGGTTATTTTCGACTTCGCGAACTAGGTCAATAACTCGACGGATCATTTGCCCAGTTAAGTCTTGGAAATCCTGCGCCATCAGTATTTCATTTAGCAGTTGTCGTAAACGGTTTGTATCGTGCTCACTATGTGACATAAGTTGTTGAACATCATGACAAAGCGTTTTGAACTCGCTCAACTCAATATCTCGACGCATTAACTTATCCCACATCGGGGTAACAGATTTTATGTTGGTAATGATTGTATCGGCCAAAGGTAAACATTCTTCAACTGCATCCATAGTTTTATTTGCAGCTTGCTCTGTCATATCAATAACGTAATTTAATCTTTCTTTAGCGTCAGGTATTTCAACCTTAGCTAATTCTGATAAACGATTATCTACCTGAAAGTCTTGAAGAGCGCTGTGAAGTTGACGAGTTAACTTACCTACCTCTTCAAATAACTCACGCTGTATTGGTGTAGCGAGTTCTCTAACAACGTCGTCAGCTTGATCTTGCTCCCCCGCACTAAGCAGTTCTACAAGTTGCTGGGCCTGCTCGAGAGTAATTAACCCCGATGTTATTGGCTGCATAACTTATCCTTGCTTAAGCGAGACGTTCAAAAATTTTATCTAATTTCTCTTTAAGGGTAGCCGCTGTGAAAGGTTTAACAACATATCCATTCACACCTGCTTGGGCGGCAGCAATAATCTGCTCACGCTTAGCTTCTGCTGTAACCATCAAAACAGGTAAATGTTTTAATGAGTCATCAGCTCGAATAGCCTTCAGCAAGTCAATACCTTGCATACCTGGCATATTCCAATCTGTTACAACAAAGTCAAAATCACCTTTTTGCAACATAGGTAAGGCTGTTGAGCCATCATCTGCTTCTTGGGTATTGTTGAACCCCAAGTCTCGCAACAAGTTCTTTATGATACGTCGCATTGTTGAAAAGTCGTCAACAATAAGAATCTTCATATTCTTGTCCAAGGTTTCCTCCGGTGAGCTGACACTCTAGTGCTCTAATTAATAATTATTGTTGTGTCCAATGCTTGAGTTTGCCTTTTAATCTAAGCATAGCCTGACTTAATATCTGACTAACCCTAGATTCGCTTACTTCAAGAATTGCACCGATTTCTTTTAAATTTAACGCTTCGTCATAGTACAGCGAAAGTACTAATGCATCTCTTTCTGGTAAGGTTTTAATTGCTTCCACCAGCGCTGATTTAAACTGCGTTTCAGCTAATGCTTCAAAATTATCATCTGGTATTCCATCATCCGTGACCAGTACATCTTGCGAAATACCTAAATCTTCTATGCCGATGATTTTCCCAACAGAAACATCATTTAAAATATGATGATACTCATTGAGCGACATATCAAGTTTTTCTGCAATTTCTGTGTCACGAGCATCACGCCCTAACCCTTGTTCGAGCTCGTCAATCACTTGTGCTACACGGCGATTATTTCGATGCACTGAACGAGGAACCCAATCTCCACGGCGGATTTCATCAATCATTGCACCACGGATCCGAATGCCTGCAAAGGTTTCAAATTTAGCTCCTTTGGTATCATCAAATTTTGATGATGCTTCAAGTAAACCTATCATGCCAGACTGTAACAAGTCATCGAGTTGCACTGAAGCGGGTAATCGCGCCAACATATGATGTGCAATTCTTTTTACCAGCGGTGCATACTGTTCAACAACGGATGTTTTATTATCGAACTGAGCATACGCGGCGGCTTTATTCACTCATTCTATCCTCTTGTGTTTCTTTACGTTGCACTAGACGTTCAACAAAAAACTCTAAGTGACCACCTGGCTGTTGTGGAACTGGCCAGCTCATTATTTTGTTTGCCAGACCATGATAAGCAATTGCTGATGGCGACTTCGGGTATGCCTCAACCACTAATTTTTGCTTACGTACCGATTTACGTAAATTTTCATCAAATGGTACTGTTGCAACCAGCTCTAAAGCAACATCTAAAAATCGATCAGTCACTTTACTCAGTTTAGCAAACAACTCCATTCCTTCACGTAAACTGCGCACCATGTTGGCTACAATTTTAAAATGAAATACGCCATGTTCGCGGCTTAATATTTTTATCAATGCATAGGCATCTGTAATCGATGTTGGTTCATCGCATACGACAATCAATACATCTTGTGATGCCCGAGAAAAACTCAACACCATATCAGAAATACCTGCAGCAGTATCAACAATTAAGATATCAAATTGTGTTCGCATTTCACTGAAAGCTCGAATTAACCCAGCATGTTGCGCCTGAGTTAATTCAACCATGGCACGGCTTCCTGATGTAGCAGGAACGATACCAATACCTTTAGGGCCTCGCACAATGATATCGTCTAGTTCGGCATCTCCAGATAAAACATGAGATAAATTTTTCTCAGCACGAATACCTAACATCACATCAACGTTAGCTAAACCAAGATCCGCATCTAACACTAAAACACGTTTACCTTTTTCGGCGAGGGCGACCGCTGTGTTAATAGACACACTGGTTTTTCCTACGCCACCTTTTCCACCGGATACGGCAATTACTTTAACTTTTTCGTTGTTTGGTTGATTCATCATACGTAAACCACTTGCTTGATCACGGGTCATATTCTTACTCGAATGCATAAGTCATTTCATTCGACCATGCGCTTGTGTCTTGAGAAATTGTTTGTTCTGTTTCATTTAATGCGGCTAACGCTTGCTTAGCCAGAGCTAACGTATCAGCTACTTTTATGTCTTCAGGAACACGTTGGCCATCAGTCACATAGCTTAATGGTAACTCATTTTGTATCAGAACGCTCAATGCACCTGCAATTGATACAGATTCATCCAGTTTGGTTAAAATCACGCCCGCTAATGGAATGCGTTTAAAATGATTAACCGCGTCTTGCAATACTCTGCGTTGCCCTGTTGCCGACATCACTAAATAGCTGCGAATTGGGATCCTACTGTTTGCCGTCAAATTATCAAGTTGTTGATAAAGACGCATATCTCGTTGCCCCATACCCGCGGTATCTATCAGTACTAATTTACGACTTCTAAATTGATATAAAATTTGCTCAAGCTCTGTCACATCATGTGCTTGCTTCACTGGACAGCCCATTATTTTGCCATAAGTTGCTAATTGCTCATAGGCACCAATACGATAATGATCCGTTGTAATAAGCGCAACTTGATCTGCACCATGTTGTGCAGCAAAACGTGCAGCAATTTTTGCCAGAGATGTCGTTTTGCCAACACCAGTGGGTCCAACAAAAGCAACAACGCCACCACGCTTTACAATATCATCACCTTGGTTATCAAGTAAGTTAGCCAAGCTTTGCGGCAATGAACGCACTAATTCCGCGGGATTATAGTGTTGACTCAAAGATGAAAGTTTAGCTGCTACAGGGGCTGAAAACTCTGCAGCAAGTAACTTACTTTCAAGCATAGCACCCACTGGATCTTTGCGCTTTTTTTGTTCTGTCATCAATGAAGATACTTGATGAGTCAGTAAGTTACGTAATGAAGCCATTTCTTCACGAAGCGCATCCATTTCGGTCGAACTGACCTTATTATTTTTTGATTGTTTATCAAATGCAGCTTGTTGTTGATACTGAGCCTTAGCAGGCTTAGCATCAGCTGTCGCGCCTTGTAATTGGCGCGCCCATTCAGGTAAATCAGAGTCATCTTGTTTAGGTTGCATTTGCTGACTTAAACGACTTTGTTGTTTTTCTAATAACGCTTGTAATGAATCAGCTGCAGGCGGCGGATTAATTTTTGTCTTTGCCTTGATGACAGAGTTAGATGCAAGTGATACACGATCCTCACTTAAATCCATAAAGCCTGGAGTAGGTGCAGCGATTGCAGCACTCGCCTTAGGCTCATCGTAATCAACAGCGGCAACAATTTCGATCCCGCCGGCCACTTTTTTATTTGACATAATGACAGCGTCAGAGCCAAGAGTCTCTTTTACTTGCGCTAATGCTGCGCGCATATCTTTGGCAAAAAATCGTTTAATTTTCACTTACGCACCTCTTATTTCTGACGTTATCACTATTGGCCAACTGATGAAACAATACGTATCTGCTTCTCATCTGGGATTTCTTGATACGAAATCACCCTTAAATTTGGAATAGTGTACTTAACAAATCGTGACAGAGTTGAACGTAGCATACCTGATGTCAATAAAATGGCTGGCTGACCGACCATCTCTTGTTTCTGTGAAGCATCAAGTAATGACTGCTGCATGCGTTCTGCAAGGCCCGGTTCAATATTTGGCCCCTCTCCCCCTGTCGCTTGCATAGACTTATGCAACATCTGTTCCAACTCTGGAGCCAAAGTAATGACGGGGATCTCTAATTCTGGTCCGGATATTTCTTGTACAATCATACGTTTTAACGCTATTCGTACTGCAGCGGTTAACACTTCAGTATCATTGCTTTTCGTACCGTATTCTAGCAAAGTTTGTACTATGGTGCGTAAGTCGCGTACAGACACGCCTTCATTTAATAGATTTTGCATTACTTTAACCACATGACCTAGTGACATGACATCCGGAATAAAGCCATCAACCAGTTTTGGTGATTGCTTGGCAAGCATATCCATTAATTGTTGTACTTCCTCATACCCTAATAACTTAGCAGCATTGTTGCTCAGTAATTGGCTGATATGGGTCGCAACTACGGTCGCAGTGTCTACAACGGTATAGCCTAATGTCTGTGCATGCTCACGTTGCTCTGGTGCAATCCAAACTGCTTCTAAACCAAAAGCAGGATCAGTGGTTTCTATACCATCAAGTTTGCCGTAGACTTGCCCTGGATTAATGGCTAACTCGCAATCATGTCTGACTTCAGCTTCACCGACAACAACACCCATTAAATGAATACGATATGAATTTGGCGATAAATCTAGATTGTCACGAATATGCACTGCTGGTACTAGAAAACCTAATTCTTGTGACAGTTTTTTACGCACACCTTTAATGCGACTTAATAGTTCGCCACCTTGGCCTTTATCGACAAGTGGGATCAGTCTATATCCTACCTCTAAACCGATAGTGTCAACGTGACGAACATCATCCCAACTTAAGTCTTTTGGCTCTTTATCTTTGATATCTGGCGGCCCTTTTTTGATTAATTCTAACGCCACTGATTTTTTTTCATTAATCCGTTTCTGTACTAAATAAGCAGTCGCGGCGGTAATCAAGGCAAAGCTGATAAAGGCAACATGCGGCATACCCGGCACAATCCCCATAACAAATAATAAACCGGCTGCAATAGCTAACGATTTGGGCTTATCAAACATCTGACTCATCATCATCTGGCCCATATCACCAGACTCATTTTGACGAGTCACCATTAACGCCGCTGCGATAGACAGTAATAACCCAGGTATTTGCGCGACTAGACCATCACCTATGGTGAGTAGAGTATAAACTTCAACTGCACTTGAAAAGTCGAGTCCATGTTGGATCATACCAATAATAAATCCGCCTAACATATTGATAACCAATATCATAATACCGGCTATCGCATCCCCTTTAACAAATTTTGATGCACCGTCCATCGCACCATAAAAATCTGCTTCCAGGTCACTTCTTCACGGCGAATACGGGCTTGATCTTGGTTTAAAATACCTGCGTTCAAATCAGCATCAATGGCCATCTGTTTACCGGCATCGCATCCAAAGTAAAACGTGCACTAACCTCAGAAATACGGCCAGCACCTTTAGTTACAACAGCAAAGTTGATAATAATTAAGATTAAAAAGACTACTAAACCAACAGCATAGTTACCACCAATCACTACAGAGCCGAAGGCTTCAATGACTTTACCGGCAGCGTCTCCACCATTATGGCCTTCCAATAATACCACTCGCGTTGAAGCCACGTTTAATGCAAGTCTAAGCAAGGTTGCCACTAAAAGTACCGTTGGAAAAGCGGCAAAGTCGAGGGGTCTGTCGGTATAAATAGCAACAAGCAACACGACCAAGGCCAGTGCAATATTGAATGAAAACAAAATATCTAATAAGAATGGCGGGATCGGTAAAACAATCATCCCTAAAGCCGCCAACACTAATAGTGGCGTACCAATACCTTTAAAGGTTGATGGTCGGATTTGTTTGAACTGCCCGAAAACTGCTTTTACATCCATTCGCGAAAGCCTTTTACTGATGAATTTTTGACGCGTATAGCCAAAACAGCAAGAATTAAGCCAACTACAAACGACTGCATTAATTTTGTATTATAATTTCCCTGCTACGATTGAAAAACAAACAAAAAATACTGTTAATGCTTTAAATCATCGGGAATGGGCTGTTTTAACGGGACTGGTGTTGGGCGACGCCCCTTACCTTTCTGATACTGCTTTAGCTGAAATACGTATGCGAGCACTTGAGCAACCGCAGTAAATAAGCCCTCTGGCACTTGTTGGTCTACTTTAGTTGTATGATAAATCGCCCTTGCTAGGGGCGGTGCTGAAACAATTGCAACGTTATGCTCTCGAGCGATTTCACGGATTTTAAATGCGACATCATCAACCCCTTTAGCAAGTAAAAATGGTGCAGAAGAACGGACGACATCGTATTTAACCGCCACAGCATAATGCTCAGGGTTCACCACTATAACATCGGCATTGGGCACTTCAGCCATCATCCTTCTTTGCGCCATTTCTCGTTGCATTTGTCTGACGCGGCCTTTCACCTCTGGTTGACCTTCTGAATCTTTATATTCGTCTTTAATTTCTTGTTTAGTCATTTTAAGTTGTTTATTGTGGTTCCAGATTTGAAACGGCACATCTATAACTACAATGATGAGCATCGACGAACACAACAGAATAAACATCCACACTAACAAATCTAAAGCATGGTAAACGTTGCCAGGTAAATGGTCGTTAGACAACATTAAAATATCGTAAAAATAGACTTTTAGCAGGAAATAAGCCGCAACGGCTACCACTGAAAATTTAGCAATGCCTTTAGTTAACTCCACCAACGCCTGCATACCAAACATACGCTTAAATCCACTGGCGGGATTCATTTTACTGCCTTTAGGCATAAACGCTTTGACAGAAAAAGACAAACCGCCTAGGGCAATATTTCCAAGAAATGACACAAAAGCAAGTAAAGCAATAAAACTGACCAAAGGCCACGCAAGCTCATTTCCCACCACGCCCCATACTCGGAACATCGAGTTTGTATCAAAAATTTGATCTCGCTCCATGGTAAAAATTTGTTTCATTATACTATACAAACTTTTGGCGATAGCGGGTCCAGTCATGGCAAAGCCAACCGATGCAGCAAGTAATACCGCAGCTGTCCCTAACTCTTTAGAACGAGCAACTTGACCTTTTTCACGCGCCTGCTCAAGGCGCTTACTGGTAGGCTCCTCTGTGCGTTCTTGACCACTATCAGCTTCTGCCATTTACAGTCCTTAAAAAGCTACATCACCATCAATTTGGCATTGCAGCTGTAAAATATCACACATCAATAATTGGGCAGCTAACCATACTTCATCAAAATGCGCCATGATAGGCCCTAATGTTAGCCAAAGTATCAATAAACCGCTAACCATAGTGACCGGAAAACCTATCGAAAAGATGTTTAACTGTGGTGATGCTCGAGTCATTACTCCAAAGGACAAATTGATCAACAATAACGCTACAATCGCTGAAATCGACATGGTTAATGCTGCACCAAACATGTAAGACCCCCACTCAGCTAGACTTTTATAGGTGGTAATATTAATCCCTTCGGTCGAAACGGGGATCGTTTCAAAGCTGGCGACAATCATTCTAAACATCAGCAAGTGACCGTCAACGGCTAAGAATATTAACGTCGCAAGTAACAAGAATATATTACCCACCACTGGAGTTTGTTCCCCAGAGCCTGGATCAACCATAGATGCAAACCCCAAGCTGGTTTGCATACCAATGACTTGCCCTGTCAGCACAAATGTTTGCATCATCATCAAACTGACAAACCCCATCGCGGTGCCAATTAAAAGCTGCTGTAAAGTGATAAAGACGGAGCTAAGTGCAAATAACTCTACATTTTCGACAGGGGGAAGAACCGGAACGATGGCAAAGGTGAAAGCCATTGAGAACAACAATCTGACACGGGAGGGAGTTGTATTAGCACCAAAGACTGTCATGGTCATTAGCATGGCTGAAATACGAAAAAGCGGCCATAGATACATGGCAATTGTCTGACTGATTTCATCAAACAATATTTCCATCGACCTACCCTATCACAACAGGAATAAGATTAATCATCTCGAAGAAGAAGTCCATCATAGTTTGTATAAGCCAATGTCCTAAAAACATCAATGCAAATAGCGTGACAAGCAGTCGAGGTAAAAAACTTAATGTTTGTTCATTAATTGAGGTAGCAGCTTGAAACACAGCCACCACTAAACCAATGCCTAAACCGGGTAAAATGATCGCTGATACAATCAATACAATAATTGACAACGCTTCACGAAAAATATCAATTAAGGACTCGGGAGACATATATTCCCCTAAATGCCAAAGCTATTGGCTAAGGTACCCATCACGAGACTCCAGCCATCGACTAATACAAATAACATGATCTTAAAGGGCAGTGACACAATCATGGGTGACAACATCATCATCCCCATTGCCATCAAAATACTGGCGACCACTAAATCTAATACTAAAAAAGGCACAAATAACATAAAGCCAATCTGAAAAGCCGTTTTTAACTCACTGGTAATAAACGCTGGCACGATGACAACCATTGGAGCCTGCTCAGGAGATTGAATGTCTTTGTAGCCTGAGATCTCAATAAACGTTTTTAAATCTGTGGTTCTTACCTGAGACAGCATAAAAGTTTTAATCGGCTCTTTTCCTACATCATATGCTTGGGAAAGTGTCATTGATTCATTCATATAGGGCTCTACGGCTTCGGCATAAATTTTATCAAATACGGGTGCCATGATAAAAAATGTCATAAACATGCTAAGGCCAATTAACACTTGATTTGATGGTGTTTGTTGTAAGCCTAATGCTTGACGAAGAATAGATAACACCACAATAATGCGGGTAAATGAGGTTAGCATTATCACCATTGCAGGAATAAAGCTCATGGCGGTCATCAGCAATAATATTTGCATGGTAACCGAATACTCTGTGGCACCGTCGGCACCTGTAGTAACAGTTAAGGCTGGCAACACCCCATCTTGCGCCATGGCACCTGATGACCAAACTGTCACGGTCAACATCAGTGACCAGAGTATTGCTTGAAACACTTTACTCATGGTGACTTTCCTTAGCTTGTTGTAGGTTTTGGGCAAATAAATCAGTAGAGGCTGCAATGGGGCTTACAAGTTTATCGATTAAATTAATTTGTTGCGCTGTGATACCGAGTAAATACTGCTGTTGATTAATTTCAACGATCATCAATTTCTCTTTTTGACCAACCTGTGTCATCGCAATCGTCTTTATAATCGCATTCTGACTCGGAACCAGATTGAGTTTCTTAACGATATAAGCAAGCAATATAATAAGCGCAACCACCACTATCAGACCACCGAGCATGTTTGCTAAAGTAGAAACTGTACTGGTGTTATTATTTACCGATGTACTGACATCAGCTACAGGTAATACTTGCGCTGTTGTGATGGCATTAGATAAAGCAACAATTAGGTATGACACGGTGAATCCTTGAGCCATATGTCACTTAAGCGATAACGTTACAATAAATGCTAAACACTTAAGTGACCATTTATGATTAAAGAGCAATATAAAAAGGCTGTAAAAATAAACTCAATAAACATTATCAATGTTATTTTAGTTTTTTAATGCGCTCAGTTTGGCTGATAACATCGGTCAGTCGGATACCAAATTTATCATTAACTACCACCACTTCTCCGTGGGCGATTAAGGTGCCGTTAACCATAACATCTAATGGTTCACCAGCCACTCGGTCTAGCTCAACAACTGAACCTTGGTTAAGTTGAAGTAAGTTACGAATGCTGATAAAACTGCGTCCCACTTCCATTGAGATAGTCACAGGAATATCTAAAATAGAATCTAACTTAGCCGCATCTTCTTTAGAAATCGGCTTTGAATCATCAACTAATTCATCAAGTTTAACTTGTTCAGCCTCTTCAATTGCTTGCTCAGCCATTGCTGCTGCCCAATCATCGCCGGTATCTTCTGTGCTCATTTACTTCACCTTATAATTCTGAAATATCACGCGACTTGCCTTTGCGTGTGACCAATTGCAACTCAGACTTCACTGTTTCGGGTCGTGCGATTTTCTCACTAATTTTTAACGCTAAATTATCGCGTGAACGCCCCAATTTACACCGGTAAGTGGGTAAATCTTCGATACGCATCATAATATGTTCAGGTAGTTCTATCGGAATAATATCACCTGCTTTAAATCCCATCACATCGCGAAGCGTCACTTCGTGCTCAATAATATTGGCATCAAAACCCACTTTGACATCCATTATTTCATCACGTAATGCCTGAGACCAACGCATATCGGTGTCTTGTTTATCACTTTGTACGCCCGCGTCAAGTAATTCACGTATCGGCTCTATCATCGAATAAGGCAACGTGATGTGGAAATCTCCACCACCGCCGTCTACTTCAATATGGAAAGAGTTAATCACCACCACTTCTGTCGGACTAACAATGTTAGCCATCGCGGGGTTAACCTCAGAGTCCAAATATTCGAACTCAACATCCATAACGGGTGCCCAAGCATCCTTGTAATCTTCAAAAATAATTTTCAATAGTAACTGAACAATTCTTCGCTCTGTTGGGGTAAATTCACGACCTTCAATTTTTGCATGGAATCGACCATCGCCACCAAAAAAATTGTCCACTAAGATGAAGACTAAGCGTGCTTCCATGGTAATGAGTGCGGTTCCTTTTAAAGGACTAAAACGCACCATGTTTAAGCTAGTGGGCACAAATAACGTATGTACGTACTCGCCAAACTTTAACATTTGTACACCATTAATAGACACTTCTGCCGCTCGACGCATCATGTTAAACATGCTGATCCGCAGATGGCGAGCAAATCGTTCATTCACAATTTCAAGTGTCGGCATTCGGCCGCGAACGATACGGTCCTGAGACGAGAAGTCATAGGACCGCGCATCTTCGCCACCTATGTCATCGTCATCATCATCAACATCATCAACACCATGTAATAGTGCATCAATCTCGTCTTGACTTAATAAATCACTCACATGTTCACCTTAACTCTATCCATCTGGATTATTGCATTACAAAACCAGTAAATAGCACTTTCTCAACAAGAGGTTTTCCAGTTACAGGTTGCAAGGTATTTTGCACACTTAATAACGCCAATTGACGCACTTCGTCTTTACCCGCTTGTGTACTTAACTTTTGAACATCTGCACCGCTAAATGTAGTTAGTAAAGCATCTTCAATTAATGGAATATGCTTTCTAACAGCTGTTTCATCATCAGATCCACGCACCATTAATTGCACTTTAATTTCCACTAAACGAGCTCTGTCGACCCCAGGTAGATTAAACAAAAATGGTCTTGGCATAGCGACATAATTTGCTTGACGGGTTGGCGCTTGGGAAGATGATTCGACAACCGAACTGACATCCTCACTTTGCGCTGGTGCTGCTGACTCATCAGAACCTAGAAAAAACCATGCCCCAGCCCCAATTAATAATGCAACTACTAACCCTATTACACCGAATAGGATTAGTTTTTTCGGTTTTTCCGGTTCACTACTTGCTTCATTAAGTTCTAATTCTTCAGCCATGGAAATCCCTAAAAAAATTGTACATGTCGATTTTTGCGAATATCGAATAAGGGCAACTTAAAGCGCTTTGTTAGCTTATTACCCCTTAAGATAATAATTATGCTATAGATTACCGACTTAAGCGTAATAATCTATACCTGATTGCAAACTCTCTGGATGATTTTGAAACATTGAATGCTCTACTGCCGAATTTTCATCCACATCTTGCTGTTCTGCATAGCGACTAGATGAATCTTCAGGTTGTCCATCTCGTCCGCCACCACCTTGAGACACCTGACTGTCAGTAAGTTGCAACCCCTCTTGTGCCAGCATATCTCTTAGTCTTGGTATCGCTTGTTCAATCAGTTCACGAGTTTGTGACTGCGCTACGTGAAACTGCACTTGAGTTTGGTCGCCATTTATCTGAATTTTAACCGTCAAGTGACCTAACTCAGGTGGATCAAGGCGAATTTCCGCTTGTTGAATACCATTACTGACCATAGTGATCAATTGTTGCTTCATTACAGGTGAAAAACGTTGGATCATCTCCTGCATTTGAACCTGAGGCTCACCCTGCTGCTTTAAAGATAATTGAAACTGCGGTACTTCACTTTTATGAATAGGGGTAAAACTACTTTGATTCTGAATTGCCTTTATATCAACCGTTTCATCCGAAGTAGTAAATACGTCAATATGTGCTGACTTAACTAATTCACTGTCTATATTCATTGATGCTGTAACAGAAGCAGTTTTAAGCGACTCAGCAGAAGCTTGCATTTTCAAGTCAGCCTGCGCCATAGTCACTGTATCAAGGACGTTATCAGCACTAGCCGTTTTATTGCCTAGAATATTATCGTTATTTAGACTGGTGACACTGTCTTTAGTGACATTTTTTACCATATTGAAGCCTGCGGTAGTAAACGTTGCCATTTGCGCGACTGCTACAGTATCTAATTTAACATCTAAATTTTTATCAGCTAAGTCTACAATAGATTCATCAAGCACCGGAGCTTGTAAATTATAGTCCTCAATCAGGTTTACTAAATCATCATGGCTCAATGCGATGAGCTGTTCTGTTGATAAAGTTGAAAAATTGCTCAACAAATCTTTTTCAGAATGGGATAATGACGCCAAAAATACGTCATTAGGCTCACCTTGAACAGGCAATGGAATAGTATTACTGAAAAGGCCGTTTTCCAATAACGTAATATCATCGCTAATTTCACTATCAACGTCATCAATACTAGATAAAACCTGTGTTATAGCATCAAGATCACTGTCATCTGCTGTTTCACTTTCTGCTTTAACCTCAAATATCGGCAAAATCTTTCCGTCTCCTTTTGACTTATCAAATGCATGCGCCATATCTAGTTGGGCAAAAATAAGCTCAATGTCGGTTTTTTCTAACGGCTCAGATAGGTCAACATCCATAGTTGTTATTACAGGAGATCCAGACGATTGACTGCCACTGACGAGTTTAGTTGGCTTAAAGGAGGATGTTTGGCTTGCTTGGTTAAACTCTTCTAAGAATGATTTACTTTCAGATACTTGCATAGCATCTTTAGTCTGTGGGCCTGTAGACTTACTCGTACCAGTTAAGAGAATATTACTCATCTGTTGCATTATATATGCTCCACAAACTCAATCTAAAAAAGGTAATTAATCATCTTTTGTGCATTTAATCTACCGTTTGATAACACGCTAAACAAAATGTCACTACGCCACTTCAATGACGATTAATTATTACGTAATAGATATTAAGCAATAAAAATGCCAACATAATAATTACAACTAAATTGTCGCCTAATAAAGAAAATTATTTATTTAAACGCTGGCGAATATACTGTTGCATAGCAAATTCATCTGACATTTTTTGTTCGCGTTTCGTTTCTAAAATTTGTGCTTTTTCAGCTTTCTGGGCCAGCAACATTTCAATCGCTTTACGTTTTTGCTGTTTTTCAAGCCAATGGGTTTGACGATAACCAATTTGTAGTTCGGCATCTTGAACCGCAATCACCTGTTGGGTGATTGCGCTATCGACTTGCTTAATAAATTGATGAAATTGATGGTATTGATTGGCACTAATACTTTGCCCTTGCTGGCTTTTCATTTGCTTCATGTAATCGAGACGGTAATTATTTAGTGCGTCCAACTGACCTTGCCGTTTCTGTTTCTCAAACTGCGCTGACTTAAGCTGCATAGCCGCTTGATTTTCTGCTTCGGTCGCTAATTTGAGTACTGTTATTAACGGATCACTTGCCATAGATTACCTCTTAAGCCTACTGATAAGCCTACTGAATAAACCAACAGTATGATAAATCTTAGATTGAATTAATTCTGACATTGAGCCGCTATTTGCGTCATCATGATTGCACTACTGTCAAAACTAATCGCTTCTTTATAACCTTGACGTAAAAAGGCATTCATTGCCGGTTGTAATCTAATGGCATTATCAATCCGCGGGTCACTGCCCTGTGAATATGCCCCAATAGAAATCAAATCTCGATTCTGTTGGTAAAGAGAGTACATTTGTTTAACGCGGCGCATTGCTTCTAAGTGTTCATCACTTATCACCATAGGCGCTACGCGACTAATAGATTGTTCAATATCGATAGCAGGATAATGCCCTGAATCAGCAAGACGTCGCGATAACACTACATGACCATCTAAAATAGCCCGCGACGCATCAGCAATAGGGTCTTGCAGATCATCGCCCTCGGTTAAGACCGTATAAAAGGCTGTAATAGACCCTTGACCTGGACCACCATTACCCGCACGTTCAACTAACCTAGGTAACTTAGCAAACACAGAAGGTGGATAACCTTTTGTTGCAGGTGGCTCACCAATGGCTAAAGCAACTTCACGCTGAGCCTGAGCATAACGGGTTAAACTGTCCATTAATAACAATACGTTGTAGCCTAAATCTCGAAAATATTCTGCTATGCGAGTTGATGTTTCACATGCTCTCAAGCGCATTAAGGGAGAGGTATCTGCAGGTGCTGCTACAACAACTGAGCGAGCACGACCTTCATCACCTAATATCTCTTCTATAAACTCTTTCACTTCACGGCCACGCTCGCCAACTAAGCCAACCACAATAACATCGGCATTTGAACCACGGGTCATCATGCCTAACAATACACTTTTACCCACACCAGAACCGGCAAATAAGCCCATACGCTGCCCCTTACCTACTGTCAACATGGCATTAATGGCGCGTACGCCAACATCTAAAGGTTCGGTTATCGCACGTCGAGATAAAGGGTTGATATAAGGAGGATGACGAGAAGCTTGTTCACTTGTGGTTAATGGCCCGAGTCCATCAAGGGGTTGACCGCTGCCATCTAACACGCGCCCCAACAAACTTAAGCCCACCTTTAAGCCTTCTTGCTCACCTAAAGGTTGCACTCTTGCACCAGGCAATACCCCTCGTAATTCCTCAACAGGCATTAAATATAATAATTTATCATCAAACCCAACAACCTCAGCCGTCAGTTCACCAGCCATGGTTTCTATTGAACACAAACTTCCCACAGGTGCGCGACACCCTGTAGCTTCTAAAGTTAACCCCACTACTCGCACCAGTTGACCACTGGCTATAGGACGTATAGGAGCAACCTTAAGATGGTGCGTTTTTAGTTTATTCAGTAACTGATGTTGGCGGTCTTTCATCAACTTCACCTTGCTCAGTGGTTTGCGCGCCGGCATGTTCAGATGCAGCTATGTCAGCGGCTTCGATAGATTGTGGCTTTGAATGTGATTGCGGTGCTGTTTGTGATTGTAAGGATGCTTTCTCTGAAGTTGTGTTGGTCTGCGGCGCTGCTATTTTAGGATCAGATTTATTTTCATCTATAACAGCTTGTGTTGAATCAGCTGCATTAGTTGGTATTTCAGGTATCACCTCTGGCACATCATCAATTGATGACACAGTGACATCTGACTCTGATAAAGTCGACGATTCATCGCTTAAATTATCACTTTGATGGTTATCGTGAGTACGACTAACATCGGCAGTCGGTGGTAATTCTGAATCTACTTGTGAGGTGGTATAAACACTATCTTTATGTTTTGCCAGTTCAACTTGACGTGCTAGCTGCGTTGATTGCTCATCAAGACTGCCAAATACCTGTAGAATCCGTTGTGATAAACGTAAATCGACATTTGAACGTGTGCTATCAATATACACATCACCTACAGATAAGCTTGGATCACTTTCTAGATGCCAATCATTTTTGGTTAATTGTGACTCACCGTATAAAGACATCACCAAAGCAACATCATCCGGGTGCAATCTTAATTTTACGCGTTGCTCTTTTGTTGGCAGAGCATCGACACCTTGACGAATAGTGGCGGCAATATGTTCTGGGTGCATTTTAAGTTCTTGTTGCACAACGGCCTTGGCAAGCGACAATGTCATCGCTAACACTTCTGATTCAACTTCTGCATCCAAAATAGCTAAAGGTTGTTGGAACTGAGTGATTAACGAAGATAATTGCTCTATCAGTTGTGTCGCTTTAACCATCCCAGCTTCATAGCCCTGCTCTTCTCCCTGAATAAAACCTTCTTCATGACCTTGGGTTAATCCGTCTAACCGTCCTTGTTCAAGGCCTTGTTTAAGTCCATCTTGCTTACCCTGCTCAAATCCTTCGCTTTCAGCATCAGCTCGAATCTCTTCAATTTGAGCCATAGTCGGCATAGACACAAGGTTATCCACCACAGCGACAGAAGACTGATAAGCCCCTTCTTTCTTACCGTACAGGTTTGAAGGTTTAGCTGAAATATCTTCGGTGACATCCGGTAACTGCCAATGGCTGAACTCATGTTCATCCTCAACATTTAACACTTTTTTGGATATTTTTGAGTCAGTCATAGTTTAACCAATGTTATAAAGCATTCCTGCTAATGAGTGTTGATTTGGTATGTTGATTTTCGGGACAAATACAACTTAGAAAGTTCAATGACCTCCTCGCCATCATCAGAAGTATTTATTATAAGAACTCTTCGCCACCGCCGCCGCCCAGTATAATTTCACCACTATCAGATAAGCGTCTGGCTATTGATAAAATTTCTTTTTGTGCGACTTCAACTTCACTGATACGAATTGGCCCCATAGCCTCAAGATCATCACGTAGTAGCTCTGCAGCACGCTTGGACATGTTACGCAAAATCTTCTCTTTTAAGGCATCATCTGCACCTTTAAGTGCTTTCATTAGTACATCTTGTTGTATTTCTCGTAGTAATGCTTGAATACCGCGATCATCAACATCAATAAGGTTTTCAAACACAAACATCATATCTTGAATTTGTTGTGCCATTTCTTCGTCAGATTCACGCATGGTTTCCATGATTTGACTTTCGACACCCGTATCTAAGTAGTTCATGATATTGGCTGCAGCCTTTAGGCCACCCATTTTCGCCGCTTGCGCACCACCCTGTCCAGCAAACTGTTTCTCCATAATATCGTTTAACTCTTGTAATGCAGCTGGCTGAACTTCTTCAAGATTAGCAATGCGCATCATTAAATCAAGGCGAGTATTTTCAGGGAACTGACTGAAAATTTCAGCAGCTTGATCCGGTTCTAGATAGGATAATACAATCGTTTGGATTTGCGGATGTTCATTTTGAATAATGGTCGCGACTTGGCGTGCATCCATCCATTTAAGTGAATCCAACCCTTTCGCACCGCTGCCCATGATGATTTGTTCAATCAAATTGCCAGCTTTGTCTTCACCTAAAGCGGCCGTTAGTGCTTTACGTACGAATTCTGCACTGTTAAAACCAATTGAAGAGAACTTCTGAATTTCTTCTAAAAAAAGCTTATGCACGCCAATGACTTTTTCTTGACCAAAATCGTCCATTGCCGCCATCGCCATCCCCACTTTCTGGACTTGTTTTGGCTCAAGGTGCTTTAAAATTGACGCGGCATCGGCTTCACTTAAACTCAGTAATAAAATTGCCGTTTTTTCAATGCCAGTTATAGAGTCAGAATCAAAACCGCCTTTCTCGCCTTTTTCTTTTTTATCTGTTTTATTATCAGCCATTGTCTTGTAACCAATTTTTTATTACTTGAGTGGAGAGTTCGGGCTCGTTTGCAACCAGTGCTCTAATCGCCTTAATCATATCATCATCTTTATGTAAGTTCGGAATAAGAATTGAACCATCATCAGCATAGCTGTATTCAGCATCTTTAGTATTTAACATACCTAAAGTATCTGCAGCATATTGATCTTCAATTTCAGCGAGTTCATGCCCTAAACGAACATCATCTGGCATATTGACACCCTCAGGATTTACAAGGCGCTTAAGCATAGGACGCACAACGGTAAGAATAAGCACTAAAACCACTAATGCACCTAGCACAAGTTTAATAGCACGCCAAAACCAGGGCTCTTCCCACATATCGGGAGCAGGCAGTTCTTCTAATAGCTGATCCATAAACGGCACGGTTACTACTTCAAGCGCATCACCACGTTGACTGCTAAAACCTACCGCACCTTCTAGTAATCGACGAATGTTGGTTAACTCTTGTTCAGTACGAGCAACGCGACTGATTTGGCCATCTTCACCCGCTTCCCCGGTTTAAAGTCAATTGCCACCGAAACACTGACACGACGAACTTGTCCCACTTGCTGACGGGTATGACTAATTATAGTGTCATGATCAAAATTACGAGTCGCTTCACGATGAGTATCCGATGATTTTGATGATGCTGACGAGCCTCCCCCTGCTTCAATAGGTATATCAGACTCCATTGGAGGTTGGTTAGTTAATGCGCCAGGTATTCCGCCAACACTGCCACCAGATGAATTGCTTTCAATGGTCATCTCACTGCGCAGAGCGGGTAAATCAGGATCATAGCGTTTTGAAGTTTGCTCTATTGCAGTAAAGTCCATACTGACGTCGACCTGAGAAGTGTAGTTTTCAGGACCAAGAATAGGCATTAAAATTGAGTCAATTTTTTTACGGTATTCGGCTTCTTTTTGCTGTACTAATTCAAGTTCACGACGAGCACGAGCTGACACGCCATCTTGGCTACCTGAATTAAGTAATCGTCCATTTGAATCCGTTACTGTCACGCGCGAAGGCTCAAGACCTTGAACTGCAGACCCTACGATATCAACAATTGCATCAACTTCTTCTTGGCCTAGGCCGCCTCGGCGTACATTGACAACAACCGTTGCACTTGGTTTAGACGCATTACGAGCAAATACATTTTCTTTAGGCAGTGCAAGAATAACCTTGGCACGGCTAATACTTTTTAATTCTTCAATCGCACGGGCAAGGTTAAGCTCTTGGCTGTGCTTTAATCGCGCTTGCTCCATACGTTGACTGACACCAAAACCGCTATCTTGGCTTAAGTAGTCATCATTTTTTGTACTACTTTCTACGCCAGCACGACTTAACAGCAGTTTAACGTCTTGGTACTGATCTTCAGGAACTTTAACCACATCAACACTGATCTGATATTTGATATTATTCTTATCAAGTACATCCAATACTTGAATCATTTCAGCGGTTTCCATTTTACCCAATGGGCGATACTCAGGCTCCTGTGCCCACATCATAATAAAAACAGCTAACGCTAAACACACTGCCAACGCCAAAATCATAGTGATTTGACGCATCATGTCTGCCCCGCCCATATTGCTCAACAAGCCAGACTTATTCTCTTGTTGAATACCGGCATCAACTGCCGCATCTGAACCTACCATTATGTCTGTGCTCACAATATGCCCTTACTTTTATGCTGTTTTAAAAACGTCTTACTGATGCAAGTTATACCGGCATACTCATGATTTCTTTATAAGCTTCAACCAGCTTATTCCTCACTTGCACAGTCGCTTCAAATGCTACGCCTGACTTCTCACGCGCAATAACGGTGTCAGATAAGGTCACCGTTGAGTCGCCCATATCAAGACGAGTGGCTAAACTTGAAGATGATTGCTGTAAGCCGCTAACATGACCTACTGCTTGAGATAATAACTGACCGAAATCTGACCCAGAGGTGTTATTTACTTGTTGGATTAAATTAGGGCTAATGCCCGAGCCCATATTCGAACGGCTAGAAGGGGCTATTTCACCACGAAGTGACTGCATTTCTTGTAATAATGGATTGGCGTTGATCTGCATGCTGAAACTCCCATTCGTCGACTATTTGACGATATTAAACTGTCTTAACAGGGATGTAGCAATTTAAGTGCCAAGATGGTGAGTAAAGCTAAAAAGCTACGCAAAATGCGTAGCTTTTATAGAAAGCAGTGCTAAAAAAGCACTGGTATTTGATACAAAATAAGCGCCTATACCGGTAATTGAATGCCTGCATCACGCATTTTAGCCATTTTATAACGCAAAGTGCGTGCACTTATGCCTAACTTCTCAGCGACAAGTTTTCGACTACCCTGACATTGGTTTAGGGTTTCAAGAATAATCACATGCTCTTGCGCTTGTAATTCACCGCCTAGGCCTTCAACTTCAGCTGTTTTTTCAATACTGTGAACGTCAGTGTGCAAAGCGACATCAGCCGAATCAATAATAATATCTTGGCCGTTGATCTCACCACCATTGCTTAAAATAAGCGCCCTTTGAATAACATTATCCAACTCACGTACATTACCTGGCCAACGATGAGCTAATAATCGTCTAGTCGCTGTTTCACCTAAGGTAGGAGTAGGATTTATATTAAATGCTTTAGCATGTTTAATCAGTAAATGTCTGGCTAAAGGTAAAATATCGGCAGGGCGTTGATAAAGTGCCGGCCATGTTAACGGAAACACATTAATTCGATAATACAAGTCTTCTCTAAATTCACCTGAATTGATAATAGCTTTTAAATCACGATTTGAGGTAGCTAATACACGCACATCAAGTTTAATCGTTTTACGACCACCTAATCGTTCCACTTCGCGCTCTTGCAAAACCCGCAATAACTTTGCTTGTAAGCCTATTTCCATTTCTGAAATTTCATCCAACAGTAAAGTACCGCCTTGAGCCTGCTCAAATTTTCCAGGACAGGCTTGGTATGCGCCAGTAAAAGCGCCTTTTTCATAACCAAACAAAGTCGCTTCGAGCATATTTTCAGGAATTGCTGCACAGTTAATAGCAATAAAGGGCGCATCTTTACGACTACTATTTTGGTGGATATAACGGGCTAATACTTCTTTACCTGAACCGCTGGGGCCCAAAATCATCACTGAAGCATCTGATATTGCCACACGTTGAGCGAGCCCTAGTAACGCAAGGCTTTTTTCATCCGCAACAACAGGTTGATCAGTATTCTGTTTTTGTGGCAAATATCTTGATACTTGATTGAGTAATACTTCAGGTGCAAATGGTTTAGCTAAATAGTCAACAGCCCCCAATTTAATTGCACTTACGGCACTGTCAATGGTGGCATAGGCTGTCATCAACAATAGCGGCAACTTAGGCTGAGCTTGCTGTAAATAGGTTAACAAACCCAAGCCGCCAATACCTTCCATTTGAACATCGCTGATCACTAAGTCAAAATGTTGTGCTTTTAACGCTAGAATGGCCTCTTCTGCACAGCTAACATCAACACATTCATAATGCGCCAACAATAATGTATCAAGTAATGCTTCACGTAAATCAGCATCATCTTCAACGAGTAATAGTTTTGCTTCAGACATGATGGTCCCCTTGCGACTGACTATTCAATATCGCATCTTTAGACATCGGAAAACTTAATCGCACCTGACAGCCCATTTGCGGTTTACATGACAATTGAATGTTCCCACCATGATTACGCACCACAGATTGCACCACAGCTAACCCCAATCCAGTCCCCTGTGCTTTAGTGGTAAAAAAAGGCTCAAGTACTTGTTGCTGCATTTGAGGGTCAAGCCCTTTACCATTATCAATCACATCAATAACGATATTACCTTCAATTTCAGAAGCGCAAATTTTAATTTTGTTTGCACCGGCCTCAATACTATTCATCACTAAATTATTCACCGCAGAACTTAACGCATCACGATTAGCGAATAAAGTCGCCTCTGTGGAGCATTGCTGAAATATTTCACAGGATTTTTTGTTGGCAATCACTTCACAATTGGCCATCACAATACTGATAATATCAGATACAGCTACCTCATCGGCTTTAGCATCCTGACGCCCTTTGGCCATCAAAAGCATGTCGTTTACTTGACGCTCTAATTCGTTTAAGCGATCAACCAATTTTGATTGAAAACGAGTTCGGGAAGGCTCTGCTAGTTTAGCAGAGCCTAGATTTGAGGCATAAAGTAACGCAGCTGATAGCGGTGTACGAATTTGATGAGCTAAAGTCGCCACCATTTTGCCAAGCGCCGATAAACGCTGTAAGTGGGATATGTTTTTCTGTAATAAACGGGTTTCAGTGAGATCCGTTAATACAATTAACTGTCCAGGCTCTGGTGTTAATGGCGTAATCGCCAATTTAACTCGACGTCCGTTTTTCAATGACACTTCGTGGCCGTCATCATCTTGAGGAGAGAAAGCACGATTAATAATATCAAACCAACGTAACCCTTGCAGCGGTCGGCCAAGTAGCTCAGCCGCCATAGGATTAGCGAGTGTCACCACGCCATCACCATCAATAATAACCACGCCAGATGGTAGTGCCTGAAGAATGTGCGCCATTTGATTTGACATATTAGCTGCCTCTTTCACATGAGCAAACTGACTTCGGGTCAACTTACTGTCATGAAGATATTCTGCTGAGGTGTCCACTCGCAATGAAGCAACAGCAGATTGTGGCAGCGAATATTGAGTTTGCTGAAAATCTGTTGAATTTTGCTGGGTTACAGCGTGTGCAATTAGCATAGTGACTCCGTCAAAAGAACGACATTTAACGGGTTACTGCATTTAGTATGCCAAAATATATACAAAAAAATAAAGCATACCTTTTGGGGTATGCTTTATCAGTAAACATTGACTGCTTATACAGATAGCTATTCTTTACCCATACCGTACTTTCGCATTTTCTCTACAAGTGTAGTGCGACGAATACCCAGCATTTCAGCGGCTCTAGCAACCACATTATCTTGTAATTCTAACGCCTGACGGATCATATCTATTTCAAGCTCAGCCAGTAAATCTTTAAGGTTAACTCCTTCTGGCGGTAACTCTGTAGGAAAACGTGTGTCAGGAAGCTCAATAGGTTCATCATCACTAAAAATAGATGCTAATGCATCACGCTCTAATTGCTCTTCACTTATCTCAACACAGTATTCTGGTACATCAATATATCGATATTTATGTGGCAAGTCGTTTACATCAACTAATCCACCTGGGAATAAAATAGTCAGTCGTTCAACTAAATTAGATAATTCACGTACGTTTCCAGACCAAGCATGTTCTTTTAATGACTCAATAGCACGCTGGGTAAACCTGACTTTACCTCGGCCTTCATTAAAGACTCGACTGACCAATTCCTGTAATAGCAAAGGCACATCATCACGGCGCTCAGACAATGCCGGCATTTCAATTGGAAATACATTCAAGCGATAATATAAATCTTCACGGAATTCATTTTCTGAAATCATGGTTTCCAAATCGCGATGTGTTGCAGCGACCACACGCACGTCGGTCTTAATGGTTTTACTGCCGCCAACACGCTCAAAAACTCGCTCTTGCAGAACACGTAATAGCTTCACTTGCATTTGTAGTGGCATGTCGCCTATTTCATCCAGAAATAGCGTGCCACCTTCAGCTAATTCAAAACGACCTTTGCGGGATGATATTGCCCTGGTAAAAGATCCCTTCTCATGACCAAATAGCTCACTTTCAAGCAGTTCTGGCGGAATAGCACCACAGTTAACTGGGATAAATGGCCCGTCACGACGTTCAGATATGTAATGAATATTGCGCGCAACCACTTCTTTACCGGTACCAGATTGTCCTAGTACTAAAACCGTAGCATCTGAACTTGCCACTTGGCTAATTAAATGGCGCACATTAGCGATGCCCTGGCTGCGGCCAACAAGGCTTCTAAATAGTTTAGTTTGATTACCACTCGCAGGAGCTTGCTCTTTTTTGGCTTGACCGAATACCTGACAAAAATGCAGTAACTCAGTTAATTGTGGGTAATTAATAGGCTCATCTATTACACCAAGAATGCTGGATGCTTCAATCGCTGTATTGCCTAATAGTAATAAAGGCTGCCAAGGCGCGATTGCTACAATATTCTTAACGCTGTCGAGCCCTATCACATCAGACGCTATAACAATGGCGCGATATCTTGATTCTTCTATTAAAGGTAACAAAGCGTCAACGGTTACAATGTCACATTGTTCACCTAAGAATTCAAAAATGCAGCACAGGCGTGTTACACGCTCAGAGAGGGTACCGACAATTAAAATTCGTTGTTCAATTTGCATCATTCAGAGGGCCAAAGCTTATTATAAGTATAAAAAATCCTAAGTCATTATTACGTGTTTAGTAATAAAACCAAAGGACAAAATCGTCACAATGCGTGACAAATGTTAAACAAATTATCAATTATAACCATAAAATATCTATCCGAGGATTATTTTCTCGTTTACAGGACTAATTGTATCGTTTATGGGATTAATTGTCATTTAGAGTACTAAATATGTATTAACCTAGAACTAGAAGCAAGCGCTTCAATGGCTAAATCATTATCTAACCTCATATTAGAGCACAATTGCTGATAATTCATGCAATACAATGTATTTTTTATATAAAATATAAAAAACGCCATTGAGATTGCCTCAATGGCGTTTCATTCTGTCACAATATGCTTAGGTAGAACTAGCTTGCTTCAGACGTCAGATGATGTTGATTTTGCGGGATAGCATCCCAGCCTTCTTTAATGGTTTTCAAAATACCCGTTACATCATCAATTGCTGCGGCATCATTATTCATATTAGCTTCAGACATACGCCTCAGCATAAAGTCATAAAGCTGAGTTAAATTGCCAGCAACCTGATCATTCGCTTCCATGTTTAAACTGCTGTTTAAACCATTAACAATGCCTATCGCTTTGCCAATATAAAGTCCACGTTGCTCGATGCTACCTTGCTCTATTGCTAATTTAGCTTGAGCTAAACGCTCTAACGCACCCGCTAATAACATTTGAATTATTCTATGGGGTGACGCAACCGCTAACCCACTGTCTACAGAAACTTTTTTATATGATTGCAGTGAACCACGCATAATCTACCTACCTATTTGAATCAATTGACTTATAAATGTTGATTTGCCTTTTATTCGAATTTCCTTTCTGTAATAAAGCCTGCCTTTCATGCATAACTTTATTACTTTGCTTTATCAGTGTTTGGGTAAAATCAAACTGCTGTTCAAGAAACTCTCTATCAGCGTATTGCTTATCAGCCAACAAGCCTTGCAATAACGCTTGGCGCGTTTCAACACTTACCTGCAAATCAGATACCAATTTGTCAACTGACTCATCTTCAGGTGAAGACTTCTGAATATTTGACAGTAATAACATAAGCTTACTGTTTATACTTTCAATGTCAGAAATGAAAGAATTCAATATTGACTCCATAAATACTCATATGTCAGTAAATTGGCACAAATATATATCATTAATTATTTTTACGAACTACGCCAGGTAAAGAGTCTAACCGAGATTGTAACGCATTTGATTGTGAGTTTAAGTTTGCCACCACTAAGTCCATGGCATTAAATTGCTTATATAAACGGTCGCTAAAAGCAGACATTCTTAAATTTAACTGTTCACGACTGTCTGTAATACGGCTAAGTTGCTCGTCCAAAGTGCTATCACGACTTTCCATAATGCCGCCAGACTTGACATAACCATCAATCAACGCCGACATCTTACTAGCAAGACCGGTATTTTCGGTACTGAACATTTCAGCAATAGCGCCTTTGTCAGCGGCAATAACTTCAGTTAATTTAGTAGAATTAACTTCAAGTAACCCTTCGCGAGTAGTCGTTACGCCTAAATTAGCTAGCATTTTATCACCATCAGCTGTGCTAAACTGATTTGATAACATATTACGCAATTGACTTTGAATGCTACGAGGCAGTGCGTCACCTTGTAAAATACCGGCTTTCTCAGTATCAGCATTATAACTGGTCAGATCTTTTATAGTGGTCATCACCGAATTATAGGCAGTAACAAACCCTTCAATAGCCGTTTTAGTCTTTGTGGTATCTTTACTGACAGTTAAGGTAGTGGTTTTATTTATATCTGCAGCGGTTAGTGTTAAAGACACTCCCGTAATAGCCTCACTAATATTGTTTTCTTGCGATACAACTTTAACGCCATCAATATAAGCAATAGCATTTTTAGCAGGCGTCACTTCAGTCATTGTAAAAGTATCTGCCAAGCCAGTATTACCGTCAGTATCTGCAGCAATAACATTAATAGTGTTATCTTCACCCGTTTTTTTAGAACCCAATACTAGCTGCGGTCCAAGTTCACCATTAATAATCGTCGCGGTAACGTCACTGTTATCATCAGAGTTATTAATCTTATTCATAATTTCAGTGAGCGTGTCGGTAGCGACCACATCAATATTAAAGCTATCACCGCTACCAACAGCAATGGTTAGCGATCCTTCACCAATAACAGAGGATTTATCAGCAACAACTGCAGTGCCGACTTTTTGACTTTGCGCAAGTTGCTCCACTTTAACTTGATAACTACCTGATACTGCGGTTTTGTCTACTGTAGCACTTAGATAATCCTTTGTGGACACTGCGACTTTTTGACTGCCAAAGGTTGCTGACTCCGTTAATGTTTTTAACTTGTCTTTAAACTCCGACATAGCACTTTTTAATGATCCAATACCCGATATTTGTGCATTGATTTTACCTTCATTAACATCAAACTTGGCAATTTTACCTGCACTTTCTGCATTGACTAAAGCGGTAACAATACCGCCAATATCAAGGCCTGAACCAATTCCAACTGATGTTAATCCCATAATAACCTCTGCAACTTATCTCTAAAACGAACCAATAATTAACACACCACTGTATTAAACTTCCGTTTTCATTAACAAACCAGCCACTTCATTTAATTTTTTAGCAATATCTAATGCTTCTTCATTTGGGATCTGTCTAATTAAATCACCAGTATTAACATCTATTACTTTCACTACCTGTACACCCGACTCTTCATCAATATTAAATGCTAAACCCTTTTGCATAACATTCATACTTTTAGCAATGTCATTTACCGCCTTTTGAAGATCTTCTGCATCAGCTTTAGAGGTTTGATTGACTTTACTAACCGACCGAGACTGATCTCCTGCGGTTTGGATGCCACTATCTGGTAAAGGTTGCGTTACACTATCCACCTGTTTATCAGCTAAATGCGCTAAACTATCTTTTCGAGCAGATGTTATTGAAGTACTTGAAAAATTAACGTCCATGATACACCCCAATCATTAAAAATAAATAAGCAATTAATAGGCCACTAATTCGCTATCAAAATAACAAGAATGATATTAAAATTGCTTGATTTTAAACAACAAAGGGAGAATCGTTTCCGAATCTCCCTATCGTTTAGTTTATTCGTTACCTCAATTCTATAATATTATAGAAGTGATAAAGCTGTTTGTGGTAACTGATTAGCCTGGGCTAACATTGCTGAAGATGTCTGTGACAAAATCTGCTGCTTAGTTAACTGCGCAGTTTCAGAAGCAAAGTCAACATCTTGAATGCGGCTACGCGCATCTGTTACGTTTGACTGAATATTGCTTAAGTTGCTAATGGTAAAGTTCATTCGATTCTGCACCGCACCTAAGTCTGCGCGTTGGCCATCTATTGATGCTATAGCCGCATCAATAACTGCTAATGCATTTTGAGCGCCATCCGCATCGCCAATATCTACAGTTGAAATAGCATCTAGCGATGAAGCATATGGTGTCGATGCAACTTTAGCCATTGTTGCATCAGCAGAAGAGACTGTAAACGAATCTGTAGAATCAAGCTTCACAATACCTGCAAGTGTAGTTGAGTCAGTAGTACTTGCCGCCGCGCCGCTTAGAGTGATAGCAGTATTAGCCACCCCATCATCCCCTAGTACAGCAAATGTTGCTGTTGCTGTTGTAGTTGCACTTGTAGCAAAATCTTCAATCTTGATGTTATCGCCATCTTTATCTGTTAAAATCAACTCTTTGTTATCATTGATTTTAGCTGAAACACCAGTTGTATCATATGACTTATTAATCTCTTCCGCTAGGCCTGACAAATCGGTTATATCAGTAATGTTTTTCGATACTGTTGTACCGTTTATTTTCATACTTACAGTGCCAGCCTCGCCAATAGTCGCTTTAACTTGCGTAATACCACTAGCAGTTACACCTGTTTTACCGGATTCAGTATTAATTTTATCGGCCATAACTTTTGCGCTTGAATCGGCAGCTACCGTCACAGTCTTAGATACTCTACCATTGATAGTGACAGCCCCGCCTGCAACTCCATTACTTGCTGGAGCCACCCCGGCGGCTGTCGTACCAAAACCTAAACCAGCAGTAGCGGCCTCTAGTTTTACACTGTTATTACCAAGTTTTCCTGCTGAAACATCTTTCAAAGTTAATGAAATTGTTTCATTAGCATTTGAGCCTACTTGAAAGTTTTGAGTGCCATAAGTACCATCTAGTAATTTTTGTCCACCAAACGATGTTGTTTCGGCGATTCGAGTCAATTCAGTTTGTAATGCGGTTACTTCTTTTTGCATTGAGGCCGGTCTTCAGACGAGTTCGAACCGTTAGCTGACTGCAATGATAAGTCACGCATACGCTGCAAAATACTCGTGGATTGCTGCATAGAACCTTCTGCAGTTTGCGCAATCGAAATGCCGTCGTTGGCGTTACGCATGGCAACACCGATACCGTTAATCTGACTAGTCATACGGTTAGAAATCTGCAAGCCTGCAGCATCATCTTTAGCACTATTAATACGCAAACCTGACGATAGACGCTCCATAGATGTTTTAAGACCATTATTGGCACCATTTAAACTATTTTGTGCCTTCATTGAAGTGACGTTGGTGTTTACTGAAATAGCCATGATTATTGCCCTCTACCTAACTTGAATAGTGCCTGTCATTTGTGTCAGGCAAAGTTTATTTTCTACATACACTGTAACGGCAGGGGTAAAAAAAGCTTTAGGAAATATTTTAAATAATTGTTCACAAAAGATACATTAAAAATAAAAAACAATAAATACAGCAAGTAATAATTAGTTTCACATATAAAAAAACAGACCAGAGTCTGTTTTTTTATATGTGAAACTAGTTTAGTGCATTCCTTATCCCAACAACGATAACGCCGTTTGCGGTAACTGATTAGCTTGAGCTAACATCGCCGAAGAGGTTTGCGACAAAATCTGCTGCTTGGTTAACTCAGCTGTTTCAGATGCGAAATCTACATCTTGAATACGACTACGCGCATCGGTTACGTTAGACTGAATATTGCTTAAGTTGCTAATGGTAAAGTTCATTCGATTCTGTACTGCACCTAAATCAGATCTACTTCCATCAATTGACGCTATTGCGGCATCTATTGCCTCCAGAGCGTTTTGAGCACCGTCAGCATCACCGATATCAATTGAAGCTACATCAACCAGTGATGAAGCATATGGTGTCGATGCAACTTTAGCCATTGTTGCATCAGCAGAAGAGACTGTAAACGAATCTGTAGAATCAAGCTTCACAATACCTGCAAGTGTAGTTGAGTCAGTAGTACTTGCCGCCGCGCCGCTTAGAGTGATAGCAGTATTAGCCACCCCATCATCCCCTAGTACAGCAAATGTTGCTGTTGCTGTTGTAGTTGCACTTGTAGCAAAATCTTCAATCTTGATGTTATCGCCATCTTTATCTGTTAAAATCAACTCTTTGTTATCGTTGATTTTAGCTGAAACACCAGTTGTATCATATGACTTATTAATCTCTTCCGCTAGGCCTGACAAATCGGTTATATCAGTAATGTTTTTCGATACTGTTGTACCGTTTATTTTCATACTTACAGTGCCAGCCTCGCCAATAGTCGCTTTAACTTGCGTAATACCACTAGCAGTTACACCTGTTTTACCGGATTCAGTATTAATTTTATCGGCCATAACTTTTGCGCTTGAATCGGCAGCTACCGTCACAGTCTTAGATACTCTACCATTGATAGTGACAGCCCCGCCTGCAACTCCATTACTTGCTGGAGCCACCCGGCGGCTGTCGTACCAAAACCTAAACCAGCAGTAGCGGCCTCTAGTTTTACACTGTTATTACCAAGTTTTCCTGCTGAAACATCTTTCAAAGTTAATGAAATTGTTTCATTAGCATTTGAGCCTACTTGAAAGTTTTGAGTGCCATAAGTACCATCTAGTAATTTTTGTCCACCAAACGATGTTGTTTCAGCAATACGGGTCAATTCTGATTGCAATGCAGACACCTCTTTTTGCATCGCAGCTCGGTCTTCAGACGAGTTCGAACCGTTAGCTGACTGCAATGACAAGTCACGCATACGCTGGAGGATATTGGTCGATTCTTGCATAGCGCCTTCAGCGGTTTGCGCAATCGAAATACCATCATTAGCATTACGCACTGCCACACCAATACCATTAATTTGACTTGTGAAACGATTTGAAATTTGTAAACCTGCCGCATCGTCTTTGGCGCTATTGATGCGAAGACCTGTAGATAAACGTTCCATAGACATAGAAAGTTTGCCATTAGCGCCATTTAAACTATTCTGCGCTTTCATTGATGTGACGTTGGTATTAACTGAAATAGCCATATGTAAATTCCTCTTCTTAGTTGAACGCCAAGACTCGGAGCTTGGCTAAACGGTTAATCATTAAACTGTTACTTTTTGTAAGAGCCTTTTTATAAAAGACCTTATATCGATTCAAACTTAAAACGTTTTATATATAGTCAAACAAACTGGTCGAACCGACTTTACTGAACACACTCGATATTGCGTTGAGCGCTAATTGCTGTTTTTCAAATTCGGTTACTGCCGAGGCGAAATCTAAGTCTTCTAACTTTGATAGCGCCGAGGTGTTAATCAATTTTTCATCAGAGTGATTATCGCTATACTGTTGCAACACTTTTAAACTGTTGCCGGTTAAGCTACGTTGCTGACTCATTTGATTGACGCCACTATCAATGTTATTCAATAGTTGTGCCAACTCTGACTGACCCGCAGGTGTTTGTGCATCGTTGGCGCTTTCGAATAATGCGATAGCCTTGCTGAAAGTGTCGAAAATACTGACCTGTGGCAGTTCTGCCATGGTAAATGTGTCACCGATTTTAGGCTCGCCTTTAAGCTGCACTTCAATGCTGTTAAACCTAACCGGCAACGCCGCGTCAAAAGGACTGGCTGCATTGGTGGGGACAAGGTTTGCCGGTACGGCACTATCTGTCACCTGTAAATTAACGCCACCTAAGCCGTCATCAACAAAGTTAAAAGTATAGGTATCAGCCACATGAGTTGTTGTATCAGTTATCTTGGCGCTAGTAACCACAAAGTCGCCTTGCTGTGATGGCAAATAATTGACGCCATAATCACCCATTGCATGGGGCGCTTTCATAAAGGCGGCATCTCCAGGTACATTGGTATTCACCTGTATCCCTTCTGCAATAATACTTTTACGAATACCTGCATCACCGCTGTAAAGCACTTTACCAGCGTTATCAAAAGCAAAAGGCGCGTTGTTAGTTTTATTACCCGCAAAAATATAATTGCCTGATTCATCTTTGGTGTTAGCTATGGACATTAACTGTTCAAGACTTTGACGCATGTCAGCGGCAATCACTTGCCGTTCGGCGGAAGTCATACTGCCGTTAGCGCCGCGCAGCATAGATTCTTTCATACTACCCACTAACGTATCTGCTTGGCCTAGTTGATTTTCAGCTTGTTGAATATGGTTAGTGGCGTAATCGATGTTTCTAATAAACTGATCTACCAAGGCATTTTTTTGTTTCAGGTTATCAATGCCAATCGCTGCAACAGGATCTTCTCCGGCGGTATTGACTTTTTTTCTGCTAGAAAGTTGTTCCATAATTTTGTTTGTCGCTGTTTGCTTTTGCAAAATACTGCTGGTGTTTTGATTAAACATTTGTCCGGTAGAAATTCTCATGATTTACCTCCTAACGAACCGAGCTTAATAAAGAATCGAAAATAGTTTGTGCTGTTGTCATTATTCTGGCGGATGCTTGATAAGCTTGCTGAAAACGCATTAAATTAACGGCTTCTTCGTCAAGGTTTACGCCTGATTCACTTTGAACACGGTTATAAGCTTGCTGAAAAATGGCATCAGCTGAACCCGCTCTCACTTCGGCGGCTTTGGTTTTACTGCCAATATCTAACTTGGTGTTTTCAAATACGCCACCTAGCGTGGTTGTTCCACCGTTCATCAGTTTGGCATCGGACATCTCCGCCATTGCAACGGCATTACTGTTATCACCTTCTGCAAAAGATAAGTCGAATGTGAAACTGTCAGTAACACCAGCAGTAGATGTGTCATCTATTTCAATGCTGAAGCCAAAACCGGTATTAATTTGTGGCGGTGTAAAAGCGCTTGGCTTCGGCTAAAGAAGTGCCTGATGAATTAAAAACTTCAAAGGTATTGGCTGCACTATCTACACGAACAGTAAGTTCACTTCCTGTAAGCGGAAAACCTGCTGTAGTGCGAGTAACAGCACTAACCTTTACTTCCATGTCACCTGAATTTATAGCATCTGCTGTAATTTTAGGAGCTGCGGCAGCAATACCTTTAGGGTCAGTCATAATCATGGCTAAGCCTGCTGCTGCGCCTGATGTAGGACGAATTTCAAACTTGTCGCCATCATTCATAGCACCCGTACTGATATTGATGCTAAAACCATCACCACCGACTAATTCTCCGGTGGGTTCAATGTCAACGGGCTCACTTTACCTGTCTGGGTATCTGTTAGTTTATAGGTTGCTGGCGCGATGAAAGATAACTCATACCCACCGCCACTTAACATGCCGACGTCATCAATATTGACGCTCAGTTTTGCATTACCCGTGTTAGTAGAGAATTCACCTACCCGACCAGATGACATTAATGGATCATTAATGTCACGAAATAGGTTTTGGCCAACATTGCCATTTAAGTCGAATCCTTTTGATTGCATTTCATTAAACGCATCTGCAATACCTAGAGCCAATTGACCGAGTTCTTGGCTTGCAGGAATTAAGGTTTCTGAGCGAAAATCAAATAGCGCACCTAATTGACCACCTAGCTTGGATGGATTCATAATCAGTGACTGATTACCTGTGCTTGCGGTGATACGAAGTTCATTTGGATAAGGATCGCCAGTGGTTACGCCTACCGACATAGACACTTCACCCGAAACCAACATAACAGAACCGCCTAACATAATAGACTTAGCCCCAGTGTCTAATGGGATCACATTCACTTGGGCATACTGGCTAAGTTCTTGAATTAGGGCATCTTGCTTATCTAATATTTGGCTATCATTACCACTAGACTTCATTAGTTCTAAGTTGAGATTACCCAGCTCTTTGCTAATTTCATTGATGCGCACAGTCATTGACTCAATTTGGCCATTAGTTTGCTTGGTTTGGTTATCTAAATGTGATTGCATTTGATTCATGGTTTTGGCTAACTGCTCAGCAGAACTTAATGCGCTGCTGCGGATCCCTAGGTCTGTAGGTAAGTCAGCAACACTATTAATACTGGCGAAAAAATTATTCAACCCTGAAGGCACCATTTTGCCGATTTGTGAATACAATTGATCTAATTCACTCATCTTTGAATAGGTCGCCTCTGCACCACTTAAGCTGGTTTGGCCAATACGTAACTCACGGGCGGCAAATTCGTTATACACTCTTTTGACATCAGTAACATAAGTGCCAGTGCCATAAAAACTATTGCCTAGTCGTTGTGACTCATTACTTGCTTGGTTTACCACCTGACGGTGATAGCCTTGGGTATTAGCGTTGGCAATATTATTACTGGTAACTGCCAATTGTGATTGCGATGCCTGTACACCTGTACGAGCAATATTCAGTAGATCGATAGCCATTACTTAGTCTCCCCAGGTATTACGGACTTAAGTCCTTCAGTTACAGACTGCATCACACTGATCACTTTTTTGGCATACTGCGGATCGGTGGCGTAACCGGCTTTTTGCAAAGCGTGAATAAATTGACGCGGCTCACTGGCGACTTTACGTGCATCTTGATAGCGATCGTTTTGAGAAATAAACGACACAAAGTCATTAAAACTTTGTTCTAAGTTTTCATACATTCGAAAGTCTGCACGTTGCTGAACAGGAATACCTTTTTCAAATTCAAGCGTATTCACTGTGGTTTTATCACCTTGCCAACGCTTATCTGCTTTAATGTTAAATAGGTTGTTACTCATGCTGCCATCTTGTTTTCGAATAACTTTTTGACCCCAACCCGTTTCAAGTGCCGATTGAGCGATTAACACTTCTGGTGTGGTACCTAATTGTTTAGCCGCTTTTTCAGCATGGGGATACAACACTGATATAAAGTGTTGTGGATCATTAAATCGATTCACCACCTCACTCATTGAAGGTGCTGATGCACTATTCAATAACGGTTTGCTGGCTTGCTTTGAGCTTATTGCAGGCTTATCTTCCACTGTAGAAGCAACCATAGTAGGCAATACTTTGCCGTTATGATGGTTAGTACCGCTTGGCGATACCTTGCCGGCTAAAATTGAATCCATGGTTTGTTTAGCTGTAATAGACGACACAGGAGTAGCCATTAGAATGTCGCTTTCACCTGCTAAAGTCTGCGAACTACCCACATTACTGTTTGCAGTCCAAGATGGTGATAAAGAAGAGGTATTGAGCTCGCTTGCGTCATTCACAACCATGGCAGGAATAACTCGACCGTCAATATTGCCACGCAATACTGATGCTGGTGTCATCGGGCTATCGTCAGGAGAAAGCTGCTGAACCATTAACTCTGCAAGGCCCAGCATGCCTTTATTTGATAAGTCCATCGACATTTGTTGATCACGCATTTGCTCATAAAAAGCTGTGGCATCACTATTAAAAGGGCTGTCTGACTTAAACGCCTCGTTGGCATCTCGCATGCTTTTCATCAGCATTTGAATAAAAATACCCTCGAACTGTTTGGCCACTTCTTTAAGCGCGCCTTTCTCGTCTTTCTGGGCTTGAACACGAAGTGAATCTAGTCCTCCTAGATCCAGAAAGTGCGAAGAATTTGACAGCTTTTCCATAGTAGTCCCGTAACAGAGGTCGGTCTTATTTAAACAGCCACTTTAATAATAAGTGCCAATATTTAAATGATGATAAGTTCACCATGCAAAGCGCCTGCCATCTTTAATGCTTCTAAAATTGCTAATACATCTGAAGGAGCTGCACCGACTAAATTAACCGCACGGACTAATTCATCTAAGGTCGTTCCAGGGTTAAACATAAACATACGTCTATCATCTTGATTTACATCAATAGTACTATTGGTTGTCACCACCGTTTGGCCGCCCGCCAACGCATTAGGTTGAGATACCTGTGTTGCTTCAGCAATAGTCACTGTCAGCCCCCCGTGCGTAACTGCAGCTGGTAGTAATTGCACATTTTTACCTACGACTATGGTGCCAGTTCTAGAGTTCACTATCACTTTGGCTGATTCATCAGCTGGCTCAACTTGTACATTCTCTAAGGTTGCTAGAAATGATACTCGTTGTGAGGCATCTCTTGGAGCGCTGACTTGAATCGAGCTAGCATCTAACGCGCGTGCCATGCCAGGACCTAATAAATCATTGATGGCATCTGCGGTTCTTTTGGCGGTAGAGAAATCGGCTCGGCGTAAATTAAAAGTTAAGTGATCACCACTTGCAAAGGGGGATAACACACTTCGTTCTACAATTGCACCACCTGGTATACGTCCAACAGTTGGCGTATTTTGGATGACTTGCGAACCATCTAAACCTTCAGCACTAAAGCCGCTTACCACTAAACTGCCCTGGGCAATAGCGTACACATTACCGTCCACTCCTTTCATAAAGGTTTGCACCAAGGTTCCACCACGTAAACTTTTAGCTTCACCAATACTTGATACGGTGACATCCAATGTTTGACCCGGTTTAATAAAAGCTGGCATGTCAGCGTGAACCGCGACCACTGCAACGTTTTTCACTTTAGGTCTAACTGAATCAGGTAAATTTATACCAAAGTTTTTTAACATGGTTTTAAAAGTTTGTTCGGTATAACGGGTTTTCTCGCCTGTACCTGGTAACCCTACAACAAGTCCGTATCCAATCAATTGGTTACTACGAACACCTTGCACATTAGCAATATCTTTAAGACGTTGTGCTTCTGTGGGTGTGGTGATAACCATACATGCTGTGAAAAGCATGACTAAAATAGGTTTAATATTCATGTTCTACCCCTTAAAAAGGCCACCACTCACCCATAAAGAATGAGCTTAACCAGCCCACTTTTTGGGTGTCGGCAAACGTGCCGGTTCCGCTATATTGAATACGAGCATTGGCAACTCGCGTTGATTCTATGGTGTTATCTGGTGTGATATCTTGGCTACGCACAATACCCGTCACTCGAATAAATTCATCGCCATTATTAATGGAAATCCATTTTTCGCCTCGAATAACCAAGTTTCCATTACTTAACACTTGCATTACGTTGGCAGAAATACTGCCATCTAAACTATTCGATTGATCGGCATCAGCTTCACGTTTGGTATTCATACTGTCGGAATAACGCAAATCTAACGGCACTCCTTTAATAGAGACATTACCGCCGCCTGCATAGATGGGTTCAACACTTAGGCCGGTATTTTTCTTCATTTCATTGTTAGCACTTTTGGTTGCCTGAGTAGACTCTTTCAACACAACAGTAATGATGTCACCCACTTTGTGGGCACGAAGGTCAGAATACAAACTTGAAGCTTGTGAATCTAAATATATAGAGCCAGTGGCCATCACTTGAGTCGAAGGCTCTTCTGGATAAACAGGTGCATAGAATGGATCATCAGGGATCGGCTTTTTCTGAGTAGAACTGCAACCGACTAACAGCATAGCTGTTGTAGCTATAACAAGAAGTTTACTCATCACTGCCCCCTAAAGGTTTTGATTAACATAAGACAGCATCTGATCTACCGCTGAAATAACTTTCGAGTTCATTTCATAGATCCGCTGGCTTTGAATTAAATTAACCAACTCTTCTGTCACATTAACATTCGATGTTTCTAATGCACCTTGGCGAATTGCACCTAAACCATCTTGTGAAGCCGTCCCTTGAATAGGTGTACCACTGGCGCCGGTTTCGGTATAAAGGTTCTGTCCAAGTGGATCGAGTCCTGACGGATTAATAAAATCTGTCATGGTAAGTTGACCGATTGTCTGACTTTCTGTTCCACCAGCTAATTTAACTGACACTTCTCCCTCTGCTGACACTGTGATACTCATGGCATCTTCTGGAATAGTAATCGGCGGTTGCAATACATAGCCTGAACCAGGAGTAACGATTTGCCCCGTATCATCTAAGCTAAATTGACCATTACGGGTATAAGCAGCTGTACCATCAGGCATTTGCACTTCAAAAAAACCAGGACCTTCAATCATTAAATCTAATGAATTGTCGGTTGTGAGCATATTGCCCTGAGTAAACATTTTTTGGGTGGCAACCACTTTGGTACCCGCACCTAAATTTAAACCATTAGGTAACTTGGTATTGTCGGCACTGATCCCACCGGCTTGATTAATGGTTTGATAGAGTAAATCTTCAAATACCGCACGGCTTTTCTTGTAGCCTATGGTGCTAGCATTGGCGACGTTATTTGAAATAACCGCAATATCTGTTTGTTGGGCGTCTAAACCCGTTTTACTAATCCACAGAGCTGGATGCATAATAAATACTCCTAACCAATTCTTAGTAACGATGCAGATGAACGATCTGCTTCTTCTGCATTTTTCATCATTTTGACTTGCATTTCGTACTGACGCTGAATGTCTATCATCGCCACCATTTCGTGTACGGGATTAACATTACTGCCCTCAATTGCACCACTTTCAACTTGTACCATCGGGTCTTTAGGGGCGGGTAACCCAGACATTAGGCGAAATAAACCATCTTCACCGCGCATCATTTGATCGTTACCTGGATTAACAAATTTAATTCTGGCAACTTCTTCAATCACTTCAGCGGTAGCCCCCTGAGGACGAATTGAAATGATACCTTCAGGTGAAATTTGGACTTTATCGATTGGCAGTGGCAAAACGATTGGGCCTGCATCGCCCATAATGGGGGTATTACGGCTATTCACCAGTAGACCTGTGTTATCGAATTTCAAATGCCCTGCGCGGGTATACGCCTCTGAGCCGTCTGCCGCTTGCACTGCAATCCAGCCATCACCTTTAATGGCAATATCTAAATCACGGCCAGTGGTTTTTAATGGGCCAGATGAAAAGTTAGAACCAGGGCTTTCAATCATTGAAAACACTCTTGTGGGCAAACCTTCACCAAACGCCTGCATTGATCTCGCTTGGGTCATATCGGATTTAAAGCCATCGGTATTGGCATTGGCTAAGTTGTTCGCACGCACGGCCAAGGCATTCATTCCTTGCTTTGCACCGCTCATTGCAACATACAAAAATTTGTCCATTTGCCGCTCCGTCAATAATTCTTTAAATAAAGATACTAATTAGACAAAGCAAAGGACATGCCAACAATTGAAACAAACATAAGCTAATGATTTTACTAAGAGGTTATAAGGTTAGAAGCTGGTATTGACGTAATAAAGTGTCAAAAAAACACCGATAACAGGGCATGAAATTAAATAGAAGGGATAAATGGCAAGGTGTTGCCGCTATGGACAACACCTTATTAGGGGTTTGTTGAGTTTTGTTCGAGTTACAAACGTTTTAATTGAGGCGAATGGATTGATGTCTAGTCATCTAAGCAACTCTTTATTCACAAAGATGCATTCAACAAAGAGTAAAACATTTTTAGTCGACCCCTTCGGGCAGCGTTTGTCGGCTATTTTTACAGCGTTATCGACTTTTTATGTAGAATAACGACACCACAAAGTCTCTGCTTTGTACAAGTGGCCAACAATTCGCTGCAAAAACAACCTTTAAAGATCAACAGATCTTATATCAACACAATTCGCACTAACATAATTAGTGCAGTAAAAAAGTTATTATCTGATCTGTAATATCGTCTGATTCAAAGTATTATTCACTTCGAGCGTACGAGAGTTGGCTTGGAAGTTACGTTGCGCGGAAATCAAATCGACTAATTCAGTGGTTAAATCGACATTTGATTGCTCAAGCGATGAAGATCGAATACTGCCAAAGGTGCCACTATTCGCTTCACCAGCTAACGCGGGGCCTGACTCTAAGCTCGCCTTCCAAGCGGTATTCCCTACCTGAGTTAATCCTTGCTCATTTGCAAAACGAACTAAAGCAACTCTAGATAAGGGTACGGTTGAACCATTACTATAGCTAGCTGAAACCATACCATCGGCACCAATACCTACGTTAGTTAATCTACCCACAGTGGTACCATCTTGAGTTAACTCAGTCACTTCAAATGGTGAAGCATATTGAGTTGGTTTGTTAAAGTTAACCGCCACTGCTTGAGTACCGTCGGCACCAGGACCTAATACATTTGCACCGCTGACACCCAGAGTTTGAGTTTTAATTATCGCAGGATCTGTCCCAGTATAAGCACCTGCATCATTAAACCTCATCACAGACCCAGTCCAGCCACCTGCAGTTTGAGCATTTCTTATCCCATCAGGAATTCCGTCACCAGTAGTATCAACACTATACTGTCCAGCTGGGCCCTCTAAATTAACAGGTTTACCGTCAACAGCGTAATAAGCCACCCAGTTACTTTCACCAGTATAGGCACCATTTTCTGGCTTAATAAAATAGGTCGTCATAATATGTGACTCACCCAATGAGTCATAAATAGTCACTGAAGTAGAATTATTAAAGGTATCAGGATCGTTAGGGTCAAATGCTGCAGGGTCAACTGCTGCTTCGCCAACGTTAAGGTTCATCTGTAACCCTACACTTCCTGACATAACTGGACGACCTGCGGTATCAGGAATTTTAATTGCCTGAGTCGTGGTTAAACTCACTGATGTAGAGTTACCATTTTTATCTACTGGAAAGCCCTGCAAGAAGTTACCTGCTGAGTCAACCATATAGTTATTTGAATCAACTTTAAACGCACCAGCTCGGGTAAATGATTGGTCACGAGTGCCAAGCTCAGATGAGGTTACAAAAAATCCCCCCCGCTTATCGCCATATCTAAAGAGTTATTAGTAAGTTGCAAGCTACCCTGATGGAATTGTTGTGCAACTTGAGTAGTGGCTACGCCACCACCGACTGCCGTTTTGCTATTAGAAAAAATAGAGTTGGCATACACATCTGCAAATTCAGCACGAGACTCCTTAAAGCCTATAGTATTGACGTTTGCTATGTTATTAGCTGTAGTATTTAGATCTTTTTGAGCGGCTGCGATACCACTTAATGCGATGTTAAAAGACATATTTCACCTCGAGTAATCAGGTTTTCTTTAATGACAATTTCTTGTCACAAGTTTTATTAAATTTAAGATTCAGACACCGCAAGTACATCGGTTAACTTAATACCACCAATACCGCGAAGGTTAAGAATCGCCCCAGTTGCTGCTGTACCTAGTGAAACACTCGTCACATGTGCATAAGTAGAAACAGGTAAATCTTGAGATTGTCCGTCCACTTTACCGCTAGCTTTGATGGCATAAGTACCTTCAACTACCGGTTTACCATTTTTATCTAAACCATCCCATGCAACATCGACGTTTCCGCCTGCACGGCCATCAATATCAAAGGTTTTAATTAGCTGTCCAGCCTCATCTTCAATACGGATGGTGATCTTATCAATCGACTCCGGTGTACTAACCACCCCTTTAATCTCAGGGCTTGCTGGGGTAATAGCGCCAGTATCAGATGGGATCAACACTTTGCGTCCCACTAAACTTGAGGCTTGTAATGCTTGGCTTGAACTCATTACACCATTAAGATTTAGAATTTCTTTATTTAAGTTTGAAATACCATCAACCGTTGAAAACGAAGCCATTTGAGCAATCATTTGATCATTATCAACGGGCTTAAAAGGATCTTGCATCGAAAGCTGCTGACTGAGCAGAGCAAAAAAATCTTCTTGCTTAAGCATTTGATCTTTTGCAGCAGGTGTTTCAGGCGCATCAGGTAAACGAATACCGTCTAAAAAAGGATTACCCGTTGTGGTCGTTGTCGAATTAGACTGAACAGTATTTTTACTGACAGTGCTGCTATTAGATGATGTCGATGCCTGTTGTGGCAAAGACTGGCTACTATAGGGATTAACGAGGCTCATAATTTACCTCCTGCAATTCTCATGTTATTTACCCATTCGAAGTGTTTGTTGCAACATGGTTTTAGCTGCATCTGCGACTTGAACATTCATTTGATAAGAGCGAGAAGCTGAAATCATGTCAGCCATTTCTTCCATAACATTTACATTTGGCTTGTAAATAAATCCATCACCATCCGCCATAGGATGATCTGGCGAATATTCTTTTATCAATGGCTTATCACTTTCAACAATACCGCTTACATTAACGCGATGAGCACCTGACTGCTGATTATTGGCCTTTGACATTTCAGCCTCAAATACAGGGTGTCTAGCACGATAAGTTTTATCTATACTACTAGAGACCGAGTCCGCATTCGCAATATTACTCGCTGTGGTATTTAAACGGACAGACTGTGCTGTCATACCTGAGCCGGCGACATTGAATATATTAAATAAGCTCATAATTAATCACCTCGTAGTGCTTTACGCATACCTGAAAACTTACTTTCTAAGAACCCCAATGACATTTGGTATTCAATAGAGTTTTGCATAAAGGCTGATTGTTCTTGTTGCATATCAACCGTATTTCCATCGCCAGTATCTGGCTGATTGGGGACGCGGAATTTGACATGTTGTTGACTGAGCGCTGTTAAATCAAAATGCTTTTCATTAGTGGCACTCATCGTTAACCCTTTCTGACGAGAGCTAGCTGCTTGCATTGCTGAGGAAAAGTCAACATCACGCGCCTTATACCCTGGAGTATTCGCATTCGCTATGTTACTGGATAGCACTTCAGCGCGTTGCGCTCTAACACCAAGGGAGTATTGATGTACTCCAAGTGCATTATCAAAATTAATCGCCATAAAATTGCCTCCATCAGCTAACTGATAGTTATAAAGCAAAGGTTATGCCAATTATTTAATCGATGGGAGTATATATAGAAAGGCAAGCATGTGTTTAAAGTAACACATGCTTTTCAATGGGTTAAATCAGTTTTTCTTTTGGTAGTAGATACCTGGGTTGCAGCGAACCATGTCAAACTCTTCGGTTAATCCGGAAATAGATTCTGACGCACCAAGAAATAAAATCCCTTTTGGGTTTAAAGCGGCAGCAAATTGCCGCAAAATTTTAGCCTTTGCCTCTGGAGCAAAATAAATCAACACATTACGACAAAAAATAATATCGTATTTACCCAAAAGAGTATAACTTTCAAGTAAGTTATGTGCTCTAAAGTTCACCAATCGCTTAACGTTATCTTTGACTTTCATATTGCCATTAGGCAAAGCATCAAAAAACTGACGTTTACGCTCTTCTGATAATCCACGCGCCAATGCTAAGCCATCATATTCTGCATTTTTACAGCGCTCTAACATAGAAGGCGACAAATCTGTCGCTTGAATAGTCACGCCACCAGGTAACGCACCAGGCTTGCGCTGTTGGTATTCTAATGCAGTCATTGCCAATGAGTACGGCTCTTGACCTGAAGAACATGCTGCAGACCAAATACGTAATGAACGACCTAGCTTAGAATATTCAGGTAACAAAGTGTTATACAATAAATCAAATGGATAACGGTCTCGAAACCACAATGTTTCATTAGTTGTCATCGCATCAATCACTTCCGTACGCAACTGACGCTCAGTAGGCTTCATTGAATGCTTAACCACCTCTGATAACGAGGGTAGATTGTACTTGCCCATTAATGGTGCTAAACGGCTTCGCACTAAATATTGCTTGTTTTCACCTAAAACAATGCCGCTGTGTTGCTCTAGAAACAACCTAAATTGATTATATTCTGCTTCTGCGAGTGATTTATCTGTCACTTTCACATCCTAATATAATGAGTGATGTTTACCCTACCATTAGGGCTTTTACGCATAATTAACATTCATGAATTTTCCATGCCAGCCTACTGCGTTCAATAGACAAAATATTACAAACTTAAATGTTTATTTACTGCAGCAGCTAATTCATCTGGATTAAATTTAGCAATAAAGTCATTTGCGCCTACTTTTTGTACCATTGCCTGGTTAAATACCCCGCTTAAAGAGGTGTGTAGCACAACCTTAATATTTTTTAACTTCGGGTCATCTCTAATTTCAGCAGTAAGGGTATATCCGTCCATTTCTGGCATTTCAATATCGGAGATAATCAATGGAATTTCCAACGATACATCGTCCATTTCTTTCGCTATAGCCTTGAGTTTATTCAGTGCTTCTCGACCATCTTTAGCGGTATCAATTTGCAAATTTAAAGACTCAAGCGAGCGAATAATTTGCTTACGGGCAACAGCAGAATCATCTATCACCATTACATGATAATTCTGTTCACGGTCAATTGTTAACTGTTCACTAACTTCTTGGCTAATGGCCGTTTTAACCGGTGAAATTTCATCTAGAATTTTTTCTACGTCTAAAATTTCAACTAATTCACCTTCAATTTCAGTAACAGCTGTCAGATAAGAATAACGTCCAGCGCCTTTAGGTGGAGGCAAAATGGCAGCCCAATTCATGTTGATAATACGCTCAACAGAGCTGACCAAAAAACCTTGAACACTGCGATTGTATTCTGAAATAATAATGAAGCAATTCTCAGTTGAAGCCAGCGGACGTCCACCTGTCGCAGCGCTTAAATCAATAACTGAAATAGTCGCGCCACGAATGTGTGCAACTCCTTTAACAAACGGGCTCAGTTTAGGTAACTTAGTTAAAGGAGGGCATTGAAGCACCTCTTTAACTTTAAACACGTTAATACCAAAACGTTGACGACCATTAAGTTTAAACAACAGTAACTCTAATCGGTTTTGGCCAACTAATTGAGTACGTTTGTTGACTGATTCCATGATACTCGACATAACACTGCCTTTTTTATTAAATATCCGAATTAATAGATACTAGCTTGTTTTACCTAAAAACATAAATCGAATAATGATTTGCAATACTTTAAAGGAATTTAATTTACCCCCTCAACTACTGATTATTCAATTATGCACTGGGCCATGCCATATTTTACCATGGGCATGATTCTTGCTTTAATATTATATCAACCACATTAGACGAATAAATAACTAGAGAAGTCAATATATTGTCACTACAGCTTAGACTATTATGGGTAATTTCATTTCCACTACCTTTATACATAAGCGCTATCTGTAGTATTTAACGACTCTGAATCAATTTATTCTCTGTATTTTTTATAGAATTAAGTATAGGTGCATTCTGGCTAAACAAGCTAGTATCTTCATTATGAAAGTAAATTTTTTATTATTTTTTTATTTATTGTTCAATTCATTAGCTGTTTTTGCGAATGAAGAAGCTAGCATACCTTCTGTATCGACCATAAGTGAAATGGCTGAAGAGGCTGTTAGAAAAAAGATTCAATTAACACCGGATGCTAAGTTACTTATAACCCCTCAAAATTTAGAAGGTCGCTTAACGCCTCCTCGCTGCTATAAACCATTAACAATCGAGCTCGCAAGTGATCGGGATATTGGCAGAAATAATACGGTTAAAATAAGCTGCAACAGCCCTGATTATGATTATCCTTGGCAAATATTTTTATCCGTTAGAGTCGAGATAATGTATCCCGTTGTGGTTGCCAGCGAAATTATCTCACCAGGCATCGCATTATCAGCACAACAGGTACACATAGAATATATTGATCAGTACAGTCTTAGGGGGCAATTTTATTCTGATATAGAAGCCGTTTTAGGCAGTAAAACTAAAAGACGTATAAGTAAAAGCGCACCTATTTTGAATAGCCACTTATGCTTTGTGTGTAAAGGTGATGCTGTGTCTATATACGCCAGAAGCGAAAACATCCAAATTAAAACATTAGGTGAAGCAATGCATGACGGTAGTATAGGCGAATCAATTAGAGTTAAGAATGCAAATTCAAGCAGAGAAATAGAAGCGCGGGTAATTGGTGTTGGTGAAGTAGAAGTAAGAATGTAAAATAAGCTAAAGTTTTTTTTCGCTAGGTCGATAGCCTATTTGGAAAACCAAAATTAACGCTGGAGCCACACATGGCAATTGACATCAACAAACTTAAAACAACCACAACTACGCCAATGCAAACGGCACGTGATGCTAAAACGACTGGCAATGCAGCTCAAGCGGCGCCTAAAGCAGCCACTGCGGCAATAAAAACAGATTCTGTTAGCATTACGCCTCAAGCGCAAGTATTACAAAGTGTACAGTCAAAAATGGCGAGTTTGCCTGAAATTGATCAAAAGAAAGTCGCTGATATTAAACAAGCTATTTCTGAAGGTCGATATAAAGTAGACCCTGAAAAACTTGCAACAAATATTGCAAGCTTTGAATTACAACTAAGTGGGCTTAAGTTTCAAGAAGACTAGTGAAGCGTTAAATCTTGCTGTCAGCAGGAATGTTTGCTTTAGTCTATTCTTCTGAAAAATCAGAATATAGGTGCCTAATGGCGCTATAGATAATTATTTTTAAAGCAAAACAATTCGAGTAATAGTATGACAGAACTTTCTACACTGCTTTCCCACCAGCACGGAATTTTAACGTCGCTGAAGTTACTTATATCTGCAGAAAAGCAAGCATTGCAAGAGCAAAATGCTGATAAGTTATTAAAACTTGCCCAAGAAAAGCAGCAATGTTTAATTGCATTGCAAGCTAACGACCAATCAATGGCTAACCACCCAGAGCATACACGACTAACCTCAGACCCAGAACTTGCCGAAAAAGTCACCTTATCGAAAAATCTTCTCGCTGAATGTAAAGATATTAATCAGCAAAACTCCAGCTTAATAGAACTGAATATCGCCAGCTTAAATCGATTTTCACAGGCATTACAGGCCAGCCGAAATGCATCCAGTTTGACCTATAATGATAAAGGTAAAACGTCGACTATTTCGACCTTAGGAAATGATTTTAAAGCATAGATTATAAAGTAGGTTTGACGAGCATAACGGTGCTGAGCAGCACCGCTTAATATGCTTTTTTTCACTGACCTAACATATCTTGTTTTAAACTTTTTTGAGCTGGCTTATCCCCTAACCAGATTTTAATAAGCGCTTGACGAAATAACTCACCAGGTATCTCACCTTGTGGCTGATCATTTTTGAAACTTGCCACCCCTTTGCCCCTTGTTAATACAAAAGTAAATTGGTCACCATCCATAATTTCATCATTAAATAATGCCATAAACTGGTCTATTTCTGCTTGTAAGTACACACTATCACCATCAGTAACCTCATCAAAACCGTCTTTAATGGCATCGGCCATTTTATCTGATGTGATCATCCCTGAAGTTATATCTAAACGGATAACCGCAACGGGCTGTTCAAGCACCTTTTCCAGCTCAGATTGAATGGACACAAGGTATAAACTGCCAATATACAAATCCATAAAAAACTTACTGCGAATCCCTACACCATTAAGTACAAGAGATTGTTGATTAACGACAATGGAACCAGGCACGTTTATACCAGATACCATTTTAGCGTGCAGGATTGGACTAGCGAACAAAGCAATGATTAGAACTAAGCAAGGTAATAATTTCATATTAAACATTCTTATCTACTGAAAACTTGAACGTGGCTAAACACACGTTAGCCAAGATAACGGAAAATTAGCCGCGAGTTCCTAATTTATATTGCCCATTTTGCTCAAACATAATCGCTTGTTTCTGTTGAGGAGAAACTAATAAAGGACCATCATCAAAAAATAGAAAACATTTCCAATTACGTACAAACACATCCCAGCGAGTTTCGATAACTTGATACTTTTCATAACAAAAATACACTGTTGTATCATCACTCCATTGAATGTGATCAATAATAGCTTCAGGTAAGGTATTATCACCCGCATCCCAAGCAGCTTGCCAATGCTCAGTCGCGCTCCATGCATCTTGTTTTGCCGGCCAATCACCTTTAGTAAATTGTTCTGTTCGGCTGCTTTTATTGCTTATCCACTTGTTCCACACTTCCATTGCACTTTTATCTGACAAAGGCTTAATCATCGCTTTATCATCATCTGACACAGGCAAATCTTTATGGTTAAAAATCCATTTACGTTTATAAAGTTCAAACGGAATATATGAGTGCGACAAACAACGACTCCTAGTAATTAAAAATAAAGAGCCATTATAGCTTTAAAATGGTAGGAACTGCGATAGAGCGCTACAGGAAAAAATTTCAAAAGCGGATTTATAACTAAAGATAAAATAGAAATATGGTCTCCCCACAGGGACTCGAACCCCGATCGACCGCTTAGGAGGCGGCTGCTCTATCCTGTTGAGCTATAGGAAGACGATAATGATTATACTGGTTTTCAGCGTGATGAAAAGAGCTTAAACGCGATTAAAATCGTTTAGATTTAATTGCTTAATAATTAAACTCATTTCATATGCATAAACCGTTACTTACCTTTTGTTTGATTTGAACACCGAAACACTCAAATATCTAAATATCTAAATATCTAAATACCCAAGCTGTTACAATTTGATGGCTATATCGTGAACCTGAATGTTATCGGCGGCATCAATGTTTTCAATCATCGCGGTAGCTGTGCCTTCGCTGACTTGATCGATGACAATTTCAGTGCGGTTGTTCGTCACCACAGCACGCATGATATTGAGACGGTCGGGGATATTTTTTTGTAACACCAATTGAAATTTATCACCCAATTTAACACCATTTTTGCGGCCTAAATTGATAATCACTCTATCCCCTTGCCTAGCAATAATTTGCCCCAATAACGGACGACACTTGAGTGCATTATCAAGTGACATAACACTTAATTGTAGCTGGTTACTGATTGCTTGCCCATAAGATGAAGACCAGAAACGCTGACTGTTTGGCATTACGGTTTCTTGACGTTCAAACTCCCAGGGGCTGTGGTGGAAAATGTTTGTGACCACACCTCTTCACCACTGATGCCATGATATAGGGTTAGTTCATAACTAAATTGACGTAAGGGTATTTCATCAACAAAGCCCATAAAACTGCTGGTGTAGGGTTCTGTCGACATATCAATAATGTCAGATTTCAATATATATTGGCTATCGGTAATTTCACCAAGCCAACTGGGTATACTATAACCTTTAAAATTAACCAGCTCATTGGCGGTATCTAAGCGTTCATCTGCATGTACTTTGGCAAAACTTGCGCTTGATTGTTGATTAATAGCCTTACCAAATTGGAGCGTAAAAGCTTTATTAAACCCTGATAAATGACCATTGCTTAGCTGTGTTCTATCCGCTATATCAGCCTGGGGTAACATAATAGCCGCCTTTAATGACTGGGCCTGGCATTGCTCTGTTTCGCTTTCTTCATCAATATTAAGCGACAAAATAACCGTTATAATATTATTGCTAACTAGCTCGCTCAGCAATTCAATATTATTGGCTGCGCCCATTCGTTGCATTGAAAAAGTATCTAGTGTCAGTGCACCTTGAGTAATTTGTTGCTGACTGGAAAAGTTAACACCGCCCCTTAAGCTGGCGTAGTTTAGTGCTTGGTTAATCGCATCTTCGCGCGCTTTATCTAGATTACCATTGACAATTTTGGCAGTACCTGTGACTTCAATTTGCTCAGCAATTGAATAAGGACTTAATAACACAGGCAATAGCATCAACGCCCGACACCATTTAGGCCACGAGTATTGTGTAAACTTGTTATTTAATGCATATACCATATTTCACCCTGCGTCAGATATCTGTCAGTTGTACCACTAAACAGTAGATTACATCGCGGATACAGCGTTGTAATCCGTTACTAACAAGTTATAAGCAAAAACTGTGCCTAATATTTTTTAGACTACGGCGAGCTTAAATAGTCTACGATTTATTGATTCTCCTTTGGAAAACAAACAGCCCTTTATAAAGGTAAAGAATATTTAAGCGATGCCGATATAACAATATCAACTGAATAATATTGTTTTTTAGACAGACGCGAAGGACACAATCATGCAGCACAAGCTTTCTATTCTCGCTCTGATGCTAGTTACTATGGGGCTTGCTGGGTGCAGCAATACTCTAAACCCTGCAGCAAATTTGGACTATACACAAAATGGTCAACTTGTTGGCTATCAAGACGCGGATGACGTGCACCAGGAAAAACTGGTTTATGATATTAATGCCTCGGGCTTAGCACCCAAGGGACAAATTAATATTTGGGCTGAAAAATTAGTCAATGAGTTAGTATTACAAAATGATGCCCTGCGCCCTGATCAGCCCTTGTTAATTGTTACGCCCGTAATGAGCAGTGATTTTAATCAAACTAATGAATTAGCACTGCAGTTACAGCAGAGTTTACTGAGCGCATTTCACGCCCATGAATTCAATTTAGTTGATCTTAATGTGTCGACCTCACTGCGTGCAACAGAAAAGGGCGAGTTGATATTAAGCCGCAACTGGGAACAACTTCCCACTGACATGCCTGTGTCCCATGTATTAGTGTCAACATTAAATCTCACTAATGAAGGGGTGAATTTTAATGGTCGGGTGGTGGATATAACCAATAATCGTGTGGTGTCTGCGGTGCAATCTTTTGTAGCTGGCAAAAGTTTATCTGGCTATGTTTTGCCCGCCAATAAAGTGCAAACTCGTGATGGGTTAATTTATCGAACAGAGAATGTTAAAGACAGTCGTTATACTGTGATAGGAGACAAGCAATGAGAAATCTAATACTCGTAACAGTGCTAAGTTTTTTAATGCTAGGTTGTACAAGCAATGATAAATATGTGCAATGGGAAACCGAGGCTCCAAAGCATTTCCCTAAAATTTCTGCTATTGGCTATGCGCCACTGGCTACCCAACCGAGTAATGTTGAATCGCATAAAGTGTTGATGGCCATGCAAGCATCAAAAGTGGCGGCGTATCGTGAATTAGCAGAACAAGTATATGGGCAGAAGATTGACGCTGTCAGCAATGTTAGTGAGTGGCTACTCACTAACGATAGTGTTAAATCATCTGTTAGTGGCATTATTCGTGGTGCAAAAGTGGTTAAAACCTACCCTTCTGGCGATTTTTATGTCACTGAGCTTGAATTAGATTTTGAACAAGTGTGGCACTTATACGAACAACAAAACCGCGCTAAACGTATAAAAGAAGTTACCTACTTTTAATACCAGTTCCATTAATTATCACCAATACGGCGCAAAATATTGCGCCGTATTGGTGTGTCGAGCAGCGATATTTATAATGGCGACTCGATAATTAGCTAACAGTTTAAAATTTGACTTTAAACGATAACCCCGCTGCGACTTGGTTACTGATATCTTCTGTTGTTTTTGGCTCACTTAATTCCATTTCACCGCCAAAATAGTAACCGGTATACGCATTCAAGCTGACACTTTGGCTAATTTTCCATCCTGCGCGTAAAAAACCAACCCACTCTTCAATTTCAATGGTGGTATCATCATTTTCAATTAAAAAACGTTCGGTTCGACGAGAGCTTCCCACGCCGAAGTTCCAATCTTTTGAAAACTGATAAGTTAACTCTAAACCCGCTGGACCACTGAATCCAGCTTGAAACGGGTTAGAAAGTACCCACTTATCGTTAATCTGCCAACGTACAGCAAGATACGGAACCGTTCGCACTTCAGAAATATCATTAAGATAAGCCACCCCAAGCCCTAACATATTACCTGATTTAAAACGGTACATACCTGATGCAATTACCCCATAGCTTTGGGCGTTTGACGATGATGCGGTATTTGCGTAGGCATATTTCATTTGGGGGGCAAGCATGAACATCCATTGATTATCTGGGCGATAAATCAAAGATAAGCCCGCACTGTATTGATTAATAGAAGACCAAGGTACAGCATTCGTTCTTAAGGGAGTTTGTTGGTTAATACGCCAACCATAGTCAAGATTATCATAGCCAATGTTAGCGCCAATCATCCATTGCTTATTAAGCGGCATCGAGGCGGATAGCTTAGCGGTCCAAACATCACGCTTTAATTCATTATCATTTTCGCCCACAGTGGCAGCTTGCGAGCTGGTACGGGCGATATTGAGCTCAAAAGGCGCACGTTCTGGCGTTGATGTAGATGCTATTGCACTCATACTTGTAGAGCTTAACCCTGCCACCAACCCAGTCACCAATAAAGGTAACATGTTCATTTGGGATAAATAACTTTGGCTAGATTGATATGGCTTAACTTGATTTAGCGGTGAGTTAATATGACGTGCTGTAGTCATTCTAAAGCATCCTCTGTAGGGTAACAGCTGTCTCAGGACAGTGTGGTCTTAAATTTAGTACGTATTATGCTACAAAATGGTTCAATAACATCATACTTTCCCCGTCATAACATGACTTATAAGCTCTAACGGTTATAGCTTGTGCGCTTTTAAAAACATCACCGCGGTTTCAGTTAAATACGCTTGTCTTTTCAGTAATAGATCCGTTGTTGGTAAACCTAACTCTAAACGCATTCTCAGCTCACCAAACAACATTAAACTTAATCGCACCGCACTGTCATGAGGGTTATCAAAATAATACTTGCCATGCTGATTAACCTTTTTGAGATAACCACTGACTAAATTTAAAATATGCTTCGGACCAGCATCATAAAAAAGGGCTGATACTTCTGGATGGGTGTCAACTTGTGCTACACAAGTAGTGAAAACGGTTATCGCTTCTTCTGATACTATTATGGCGCCAAAATGTTGAGCGAATGAGGTTAATACAGATTCAGGGTTGGTAGCATCCACTAGCAAATTTTCTGTCAGCTGGTGCACTACACACTTAGATTCTATTGAGGCAACAAAAAGATCATCCTTAGAGCCAAAATGAGCATAAACAGTCTGCTTTGATACACCCGCATGTTTAGCCACCTCGTCCATGCTCGTATTAGGGAAGCCCTGATGACAAAATAGATCAATGGCGGATTGCAAAATTTGCGCTCGCTTCTGCTCACTTTTAGATAAGGTCACTTGATTATTTTGGGTCAATGTTTGTTCTTCTGTCATCTTTTCCCCGTAAGTTGTCACATCAGCCAAACAGATAACACTATTTAATCACGAAATGGACTGGACAGTCTAGTTCCTTAAAACTAGACTAGGCAGTCTAGTTAACATTAAAGTTACATAGTTAACCTAAACAGACTATTTGGTTAATTAACGTGTAATACACGCTCGATCCCATTGGAGAATACAATCATGGAACATAAATCGACCCGCTCAGTGCATCGATATATGGTAGGCCTATTAAGCATATTGCTCGTTAGCAGTTGTGGCTCAGAGATTAAGCAGCATTCAGAATCTGTTAGTTATCAAACGGTAGCGACCTCAAATATCATGGCATCCTCGTCTTATTCACATAAACAAACCTACACTGGTATCATCCGTTCTGCTAATACAACAGGTATTGGTTTTGAGCTTGCGGGGAAACTGAATGGCATAAATGTCGATAGTGGTGATAGCGTAATTAAAGGGCAAACACTTGCCACACTAGATACCAATTTACTTCAGGCTGAAAAACAACAACTTGAAGCGAGTCTTCAACAAACAAAAGCTGACCTAGATCTTGCCCAAAGCACCCTAAAACGCACCTTGGCATTAAAAGATAAAAATTACGTCTCCGAACAACAATTAGATGAGACTAAGCAGCAAGTGACGGGGTTACAAGCCAACACTCAAAGATTAAACGCCAGCTTATACGCCACCAACCTTAAAATTGAAAAATCGACTTTAATCGCCCCTTTTAACGGCAAAATCAGTAAAAGACATCACAATATGGGTGAAGTGATTGGTTTAGGCAGTCCAGTGTTTACTTTAATCGGCAATGATCAACAACAAGCCTATATCGGCGTGCCTATTACTGTGGCACAAGGACTAACTCATCAACAGCAAGTTCTTATCCGTGTCGGTGACCAAAGCCTCAATGGCAGCATTGCCGGGATCAGTGCTGAAGTTGATAGTATTACGCGTACAGTGCAGTTGCGGATAAGTTTACCCAATGATGCCACTGTACTGAATGGTGAAATTGCTTACCTTGAATACAATCAAAACATCCAAATGGCTGGCTATTGGGTGCCTATTTCGGCATTAACAGATGGTGTGAGAGGATTGTGGAATATATTTGTGTTAAGTAAACAAGCCGATGCTAGCGGTGGTGGTAATCACTATGCTATTGAACGCCGTGATGTTGAAATTATTTACACTAATAAAGACCAAGCTTATATCCAAGGTGCAATTAGCGCTGATGACACCATCATTGCCAAAGGATTACATAAATTAGTCGTAGGCCAAGTTGTTACGCCGGTGAAAACCGTGATGGCGGAAGCACTATGATTAAAGCATTTTTAGAAAATGGTCGCCTTACCAGTCTATTTATCGCACTGCTACTTGTTGCAGGTCTTGGCGCGATTTCAAGTTTACCCCGCACTGAAGATCCCCATATAACCAATCGCTTTGCATCGGTTATAACCCACTACCCTGGCGCGTCAGCCGAACGCGTAGAAGCGCTGGTTACCGAAGAGTTAGAAACTCAACTGCGCCGATTAGAAGAGTTAAAGCTAGTTCAGTCTACTTCTCGCCCTGGCATTTCAGTTATCCAACTCGAACTAAAAGACACCATCACAGACACTGATCCTGTATGGTCAAGGGCCCGAGATCTCGTTGCTGATACCAAACGTAACTTACCCGCACAAGCACAAAACAGCACTTTAGATGATCAATTTGGTTATGCTAGCACGGCTATTTTAGGGGTGGTGTGGGCTGACGATACACCAGTAAGAAGTGATATTTTAAACCGCTATGCCAAAGAGTTAGAAAGCCGAATTAGATTATTATCTGGTACAGACTTTGCCAGACTGTATGGCGCGCCAGAAGAAGAGATATTAGTTGAGTTAGACGGCAATAAAATTAGCCAACTTAAATTAACGCCAGGCACTATTGCCCAAATTCTGACCAATGCAGACAGTAAAATTTCCGCAGGTGAAATCAATAACGATCAATTTCGTGCCCTAGTCGAAGTGTCTGGTGAACTCGACTCGCAAAGCCGTATTCGCCAAGTGCCGTTAAAGGTTGACTATGATGGTCAAATCATTCGCTTAGGCGATGTTGCAAAAATTAGCCGACAATCTAAAACCCCTGCAAGCAGTATTGCCCTGATTGATAGCCAGCAAGGTGTATTGATTGGCGCGACCATGCTCAATAGTCATCGAGTAGATGTGTGGCAACAACATGTGGCTGACACCATTGAGACTTTTTCACAGAATTTACCGGCAAATATAAAAGTACAATGGCTATTTGATCAACAAGGTTACACCAGCGTCCGATTAGGCGATTTAGTGATTAATTTACTGCAAGGCTTTGTGATTATTGTCGCGGTACTGATGTTAACCTTGGGTCTACGCAACGCATTAATTGTCGCGTTATCTTTACCATTAACCGCACTATTTACCTTAGCCTGTATGAAATACACCGGCTTGCCGATCCACCAAATGTCGGTGACGGGATTAGTCGTTGCACTGGGAATAATGGTCGATAACGCCATTGTCATTGTTGATGCGATAGCACAAAGACGCCAACAAGGGATGAGCAAACTAGAAGCCGTATCGAAAACTCTGCATCATTTATGGCTGCCTTTAGCGGGATCGACCATCACCACCATGCTTGCCTTTGCGCCAATTATGCTAATGCCTGGTGCCGCGGGTGAGTTTGTTGGCGGTATTGCTATTTCAGTAATGTTCGCGCTTTTAGGTTCCTATATTATTTCCCATACGCTTATTGCCGGCCTTGCAGGCCGCTTTAGTCGCAGCGAGCCCGCTACCGCATGGTATCAACAAGGAATGGCATTTCCACGTTTGGGCAATGCCTTTAAAGCCAGTTTGGAATTTGCACTAAAACGACCGCTGTTAACCGCATTAGTGGTGGGTATTTTACCGGTCAGTGGTTTTATGGCGGTTGGACAAATGACCGAGCAGTTTTTCCCGCCATCTGACAGAGATATGTTTCAAATTGAAGTCCATCTTGCCCCACAAGTGAGTATTGAAAACACCCGCCAGCAAGTAAGTTTTATTGATAAAAAACTCCAACAGATAACTGACATTACTGAAGTCACTTGGGTTGTGGGTGGCAATACCCCCTCTTTTTACTACAACCTCACTCAGCGTCAACAAGGGGCGACAAACTACGCTCAGGCAATGGTTAAAGCAGCAAACTTTGAAACGGCTAATCAATTGATACCACGATTACAAAACGAGCTAGACATTGCATTTCCACAGGCACAAATTTTAGTGCGCAAGCTAGAACAAGGCCCACCGTTTAATGCGCCGGTAGAGTTATTAGTTTTTGGACCTAACCTAGACACGCTAAAAGAAATTGGCGATCAAGTGCGCGCGCTACTTATTGCAACACCGGATGTTATTCATACCCGTGGCACCCTATCACCTGGCGCGCCAAAATTGTGGCTACAGGTCAATGAAGACGCCAGCTTGATGAGTGGCCTAAGCTTGACCGACATTGCCAATCAAGTGCAAATGGCCACAACCGGAATGATTGGCGGCAGTATTTTAGAACAAACAGAGTCTTTACCAATTAGAGTCAGACTTGGCGATAACAGCCGCGAGCAAGCAAGCCGCTTAGCCGAACTTAACCTGGTGTCCCCTACAGGTACAGGCATTCCATTGTCGGCACTATCTTATAATGAAATAAGTGTCAGTCGCGGTGCGATACCCCGTCGAAATGGTGAACGGGTCAATACCATTGAAGCTTATATTACCAGTGGCGTACTACCCGCTCAGGTGCTAAATGATGTCAAACAAAAGCTAGCCGATATTAATTTACCCTCGGGCTATCGAATTGAAGTTGGCGGCGAAAGTGCTAAACGAAATGAAGCGGTAGGTAATTTGCTGTCAAACGTGGTTGTGGTGGTCACCTTACTGCTCACCACTGTGGTACTGTCGTTTAACTCATTCAGGCTAACCGGTATTATTTTATTAAGCGCCATCCAATCAGCCGGACTGGGTTTATTAGTGGTGTTTGTGTTTGGTTACCCATTTGGTTTTACGGTTATTATTGGTTTACTAGGTTTAATGGGATTAGCCATTAATGCCGCTATTGTTATTCTGGCTGAACTTGAGGACTTACCCGAAGCTAGGCAAGGGAATATGACCTTAATCGTCAATACCGTCAGCAGCTGTGGTCGCCATATTGGGTCGACAACCATTACCACTATCGGCGGTTTTTTACCGTTAATCATTGCGGGCGGCGGTTTTTGGCCTCCCTTTGCAATTGCGATAGCGGGCGGAACCTTGCTAACCACTATGCTGTCTTTGGTTTGGGTGCCAGTGATGTATCGACTATTGATGAAGCCGAAAGGCTCACCACTGCAATCAATAGCGATATAAGCATCATAAAGGACATAGGATTCATACCACTAAATTTGTTTTATAACAGTGGCATGGGCACATGCCACTGTTATTTTTTTAGTTAATTCTGCAGCTCTATTTAAAATAGTCGACCATTAACCATAAAAAAACCCGCTATATTTAGCGGGTTTTTAACTTAATCACTATCAGCCGTTAGCTTTCGCCATTCTCTTTACGGTCCATATTTTCAGTGTTTTCAAGCCAAAGTGCATTAATAATGCCAAAAGAACAAGCCAGTAACACCCCTAGAATCCACGCAAAATACCACATAGATGATTGCTCCTATTAATAAAGTGATGACTTATTGTCTTCAATAAAGTTGCGATTTAAGCGGCCATACATCTTGTAATAAGTCCAAATGGTATAGCTTAATACCGTAGGTATAAAGATTATCGCTGCAAAGGTCATTACTTTTAAGGTCATTTGACTGGCGGTTGCATCCCACATGGTTAAGCTCACATTAGGCTCTAAAGATGATGGCATAACAAATGGGAACATAGCGGCACCACAGGTTAAAATTACACCCGCTATTGCCAATGCACTAAAAAAGAACGCAAATCCGCTGCGGTTAAATCGGCTAGCAAAAATAGCGAATATAGGCATTAATAAACCTAACGCAGGGAATAACATGGTCACCGGATACTTGTCATAATTGACCAGCCAGGCGCCCGCTTCAACTGCAACTGTTTTAGTGGTTGGATTTGAAGGTCCCGCCAAATCAAGTGTTGAAGTAATCACGTAACCATCAATACCATTGGCTAACCACACACCAGCAGCAGCAAATAGCACCACTAACAAACTGCCAAAAATTTGGGTCATGTTAGCTGCACGAACACGTAACTCACCTTCGGTTTTCATTTGCAGCCAGGCTGAACCATGCATCATGATCATGCTAACGCACACAAGACCTGTGAGTAATCCAAATGGATTTAATAACCCAAAAAATCCACCATGGTATTTAGCCCGTAAAAACTCATCAAAGTTAAACGGTACACCCTGAAGTAAATTACCAAAGGCGACACCAATGATCAGTGGAGGCACGAAACCGCCAATAAACAATGCCCAATCCCATGACTTACGCCATTTTGGATCTTCTATTTTTGAACGATAATCAAACCCAACTGGACGCAAGAACAAGGCAAACAATACCAACATCATCGCGACATAAAAACCTGAAAATGATACCGCATAAACCATTGGCCAGGCTGCAAACAAGGCGCCACCGGCAGTAATTAACCACACCTGATTTCCGTCCCAATGGGGCGCGATGGTGTTGATCATAATACGGCGCTCGGTGTCATCTTTACCAATAATGGGTAATAAGGCACCGACCCCCATATCAAACCCGTCTGTTACGGCAAAGCCAATAAACAGCACACCAATTAATGCCCACCAGATAAATCTTAATACTTCATAATCAAACATAATTAGCTCCTTTGATTAGGCATCTTGGTTTTCAAAATGATAACGACCTGTCTTCATACTACTTGGTCCAAGACGGGCATACTTAAACATTAAGAACATTTCTATTACCAATAGAATTGCATAGAAAATGGTAATTGAAATAATACTGAACCATAGATCGGAGACCGTTAAACTAGACGCCGACATATAGGTAGGTAGCACCTCAGAAATGGTCCAAGGTTGACGACCATACTCAGCCACAAACCAACCACATTCAATGGCAATCCAAGGCAATGGCAAACCATACAACGCAGCTTTAAGTACCCATTTTTTCTCTGCTATTTGATGACGCGTACTTTGCCAGAATGCCGCAGCAAAGATAAACAGCATTAACATGCCCGACCCCACCATCAAACGGAACGACCAAAATATCGGTGCTACGTTAGGAATAGAGTCTTTGGCCGCGGCTTTAATTTGCTCTTCTGTTGCATCAACTATGTTGTCGGTGTAACGCTTTAACAACAGGCCATAGCCTAAGTCATGTTTGGTCGCCTCAAAATTATCACGTAACGCTTGACTGTCATCACCGGCACGTAATTGAGTAAGAAAGGAGTAGGCAATCATACCGTTACGAATACGCACTTCATGCTCATCGATTAGATCAATAATCCCCGTCACTTGCTCATCTAAAGAGCGTGTGGCAATAATCCCCATCGCGAAGGGAATTTTAATTGCGTAATCAGTTTCCATTGTTTCTTGATTAGGGAGGCCTACAACAGTAAATGCTGCAGGAGCAGGTTCAGTGTGCCATTCAGCTTCAATTGCCGCTAACTTTACACGTTGTACTTCACCGACTTTATAACCGGATTCATCACCTAACACGATAACCGATAAAATAGATGCCATACCAAAGCTTGCTGCAATTGCAAATGAGCGACGCGCAAAAGGTAAATCTCGCCCCTTAAGGATATAATAAGAACTTATGGCTAATACAAACATAGCACCAGCAACATAACCCGATGCCACGGTATGAACAAACTTTACTTGAGCGACAGGATTAAAAACCACTTCTGCAAAGCTGGTCATTTCCATGCGCATAGTTTCGTAGTTAAACACTGACCCTACAGGGTTTTGCATCCAACCATTGGCGACTAAAATCCATAACGCAGACATGTTAGAACCAAGCGCGACTAACCAGGTTACCGCTAAATGTTGACGTTTACTGAACCTGTCCCATCCAAAAAAGAACATACCCACTAGAGTTGATTCTAGGAAGAATGCCATTAAGCCTTCAATCGCTAGTGGCGCACCAAAAATATCACCAACATAGTGGGAGAAATAGGACCAGTTAGTACCAAACTGAAACTCCATTGCTAAACCGGTGGTAACACCTAAAGCAAAGTTAATTCCGAACAATTTACCCCAAAATTTAGTCATGTCTTTATATATCTGCTTATCGGTCATCACATAAAGTGATTCCATAATTGCCAGAATAAAAGCCAAACCTAAGGTGAGTGGAACAAATAGAAAGTGATACATGACCGTCAGCGCAAATTGCAAACGCGATAGATCAACAACTTCTTCAATAATCATTGGCGACTCCTTATTTCAGTACAACCAAATACTACACAGCAACGCACAGTTACCATAATGATGTTATACCTGAAAACTGTCATATTGAAGCAATGAACAACTCACCAATGTATGGAAAATGATAAATTAATCTGTTTGCCTGCGTTTTCAAGTCCAATTCTAAACGGTATACATATTAAGGTATAATTAATCAAAAGGTCATACTTTTTCATCAAAAATGTGATAATCATTAGATTTTTCAAACGGATAGTATTTTTGCAATAAAAATCATCTATTTAGAAACAAAGTAACTTTTATCACCTTTCAATTTAAATCTCAGAAGGCTCACAATTTAAGCATAAAAAATCGTCTTCTTGACGATAACACCCATCCCCTACCTTTAGATATTGACAAAAACTTGCTAATTGCTAGGAAACAGAAAAACGATCTAAGCTCACAAACAATAAAACCTGCAACTTTAGGCATATTGTTAACAAAAAGTATAAAATAACCAGATTAAATAAAAATGGATTAATTATTTAAAAATAAACAAAACACCATTGAACGCACAACAACCTTAAAATCAACAAGATAGAAAGATAAAAACCAAAATCAAAATAAAACCAACACAATCAGACATTAATTAAACTAATGACAAAAATCATTTTTACTAGTTTGAGTCTACACTTGAATCTCAGTATCATATGTATATTAAGAAAACGAGCAGCATACATGCCAGGGAGTCGTTATCTTAAACCCAAGGTGTTTTTATCGTTCAATTACTGAACTTATTGATTAAAGAGATGTTGCTATGACTAAATTATTTGAAAACGTTGTCAACTTATACAAACGTGCTTTTGTTGAGATGTACAACGCAAAAGAAATGAAATAACCCGTTTCATCCTATTTGATGTTTTGTTAACGCAAAATAGCCAATCATCGTCTTTTTTAACAATACGATGATTGAGACAAAAAAGCCCATTCATCACTGAATGGGCTTTTTTACGCCTACAGTTCTATCACTGGACGTATGGAAATTTTCTAGCGAAAAAATAAAAAAGGCGACTATAAATAGTCACCTTTTTATTGCTTCAATGTACCGCACTAAGCTAAAGATTCACTAACCAATCTTAACCCTTGCATTACGGAACATACGCATCCATGGGCTATCTTCGCCCCACTCTTCTGGGTGCCAAGAGTTAGCTACAGTTCTAAATACACGCTCAGGATGTGGCATCATAATCGTCACGCGGCCATCAGTAGTACATACACCTGTTAACCCATTTGGTGAACCATTTGGGTTTAATGGATATTGGCTAGCAACTTGACCATGACCATCCACATAACGCAGTGCAATCGTGCCTGACGCTTCAGCTTTTGCTAACGCCTGTGCATTGGCAAACTCCGCTAAACCTTCACCGTGTGACACAGCAATAGGCATACGCGAACCGACCATGCCTTCAAAAAAGACCGAAGGTGTTTGCTGCACTTCAACCAAACTGAAACGCGCTTCAAAACGCTCTGAGCGGTTACGGACAAAGTGTGGCCAATGCTCGCTACCTGGAATAATCTCTTTCAGGTTAGATAACATCTGACAACCATTACACACGCCTAAGGCAATGCTAGCGTCGCGCTCAAAAAATCGGCTAAATTCATCACGGGCACGGCTGTTGAATAAAATGGATTTAGCCCAACCTTCACCAGCACCTAATACATCACCGTAAGAAAAACCACCACAAGCCACTAGCCCTTGGAATTCTTCTAAGCTAATACGTCCTGACAAAATGTCTGACATGTGCACGTCGCGGCTTTCAAAGCCTGCACGGTCAAATGCGGCAGCCATTTCAATGTGAGAGTTAACACCTTGCTCACGTAAAATAGCCATCTTAGGCGCTAAACCTTTTAAGATGTAAGGCGCAGCAACGTCAAGGCTTGGATCAAAAGCTAACTTAACGGTTAAGCCGGTGCGTCAGCTTGTTGCTTAAGGGCAAACTCTTCTTTAGCACACTCAGGGTTGTCACGTAACGCTTGAATACGATAAGTGGTTTCAGACCATAAGGTACGTAAAGCGGTGCGAGTATCGGCAAAAATAACGCGCTGACCGTCAGTGATGTTAATCATATCAGCAGTTTGTAGACCACCAATATGATGACAAGTTACCCCTTTAGCTTCAAACTGAGCCGCTATGCTTGTAGCATCAGCTTGACTCACTTGAATAACAGCACCTAATTCTTCGTTAAATAAACGCTCTAAATCAGTACCGTTTAACGTGGCAAGATCGATGTTTAAGCCGCTGTTACCGGCAAATGCCATTTCCACTAATGTGGTGAATAAACCACCGTCACTGCGATCGTGATAAGCAATAACAGCCTTATCAGCCACTAATTTTTGCATCACTTCAAAGAAGCCTGCTAGGTTAGCGGTTTTATCTAATGTTGGCGCAATATCACCTAATTCACTGTAAACCTGCGCTAAACAAGAACCCCCTAAACGGTTTTGACCATTGCTTAAGTCGAGCATCAATAAAGCGGTATCGCCTTTATCAGTGCGAAGTTCTGGTGTAACTGTGTTACGAATGTCTTGTACTACACCAAATGCGGTGATGACTAACGACATAGGTGAAGTCACGGTTTTTTGCACGCCGTTATCTTCCCAAGCCGTCTTCATCGACATTGAGTCTTTACCTACCGGAATGGTAATTCCAAGCTCTGGACATAAGTCTTCACCAATCGCTTTAACCGCTTGATATAAACCGGCGTCTTCACCAGGGTGACCCGCTGGCGACATCCAGTTAGCTGACAACTTAATGCGCTTAAACGAGCCAATATCAGTACCAGCTATGTTCATGATTGATTCAGCCACCGCCATACGGGCAGAAGCATCAAAATCCAGTAAGGCTAACGGAGTACGCTCGCCCATCGACATTGCTTCACCGCAGTAGCTGTCATAGCTTGATGCCGTTACCGCGCAATCAGCTACAGGTACCTGCCAAGGGCCAACCATTTGGTCACGATTAACTAAACCCGTTACTGAACGGTCGCCAATAGTGATTAGGAAGCTTTTATCTGCAACCGTTGGTAGGGTTAAAATACGCTTAACCGCTTCTTTTACGTCAATTTTAGCTTGATCTAACGCAGGAGAAATGGCTTTAGCAGACACCACATCACGGCTCATTTTAGGCGCTTTGCCTAATAATACTTCAAGCGGTAAATCAATAGGTTTGTTATTAAAGTGACTGTCAGCAAGGGTTAAATGCATTTCTGCAGTGGCTTCACCCACTACAGCAAACGGTGCGCGCTCACGGGCACAAATATCTGCAAATTGCTGTAGATTTTCAGGCGCAACTGAAAGCACATAACGCTCTTGTGACTCGTTACACCAAATTTCAAGCGGGCTCATACCTGGCTCATCTGATGGTACGTTGCGTAAATTAAATATCCCGCCGCGATCTGCATCATTGACTAATTCAGGGAAGGCATTTGATAACCCACCTGCGCCCACATCGTGAATAAATTGAATTGGGTTTGCATCACCTAACTGCCAACAACGGTCAATTACTTCCTGACAGCGACGTTCCATTTCTGGGTTTTCACGCTGTACTGAAGCAAAATCTAAATCTTCACTTGATTGACCAGATGCCATAGAAGACGCTGCACCACCACCAAGACCGATGTTCATTGCGGGGCCGCCTAATACAATTAGCTTAGCGCCAACGGTAATTTCGCCTTTTTGCACATGTTCATCACGAATATTACCTAAACCACCGGCAATCATGATTGGCTTATGATAACCACGCACTTCGACACCATTATGGCTAGACACTTGCTGCTCGTAAGTACGGAAATAACCGGTAATAGCAGGGCGTCCAAACTCGTTGTTAAATGCTGCGCCGCCCAGTGGGCCTTCTAGCATAATTTCAAGTGGCGTCACAATACGGTCAGGTTTGCCGTAATTATCTTCCCATGGGTGAACAAAACCGGAATTTTTAAGTTAGAAACAGTAAAGCCGGTTAACCCCGCTTTAGGTTTCGATCCTCGGCCAGTAGCGCCTTCATCACGAATTTCACCACCAGAACCAGTAGCGGCACCAGGATATGGGCTAATTGCGGTTGGATGATTGTGGGTTTCCACTTTCATCAATATATGCATAGGTTCGGTGTGATAGTTATAAACACCATCAGGATCTGGGAAGAAACGACCGGCTACAGGCCTGGTCATTACCGCTGCATTGTCTTTATAAGCTGACAGCACAAAATCTGGCGTCACTTCAAAGGTATTCTTAATCATTTTGAACAATGATTTTGGCTGAACTTCACCGTCAATAGTCCAATCGGCATTAAAGATTTTATGGCGGCAATGTTCAGAGTTTGCTTGAGCGAACATCATTAGCTCGATGTCATTCGGATTACGCTTCAAACGCACAAAATTTTCAACTAGGTAGTCAATTTCATCTTCAGCAAGCGCCAAACCTAATTTAACGTTAGCCACTTCTAATGCACGGCGACCTTCAGCAAGAATGTTTACACTTTTAAATTTAGCCGGTTCAGTGCGGGTGAATAACACCTCAGCAGCAGCAAAATCATTAAGTACAACTTCCATCATGCGGTCATGTAATAAGCTAACTAACTGGGCATATTGCTCAGTCGTTAATGCTTGAGACTCAACATAGTAGGCGATACCACGCTCTAAACGCTTTACCTTATTTAAGCCACAGTTACGGGCAATGTCAGTTGCTTTAGAAGACCAAGGCGAAATAGTGCCAGGACGAGGCGCGATAAAAATTAACTGTCCTTGTGGGGCGTGGGACTCAATGGCAGGGCCATAGGTAAGAATTCGTTCAAGCTGAACACGCTCGTTATCATCTAATTGTTCAGTCAAATCGGCTAAATGGGTATATTCAGCGTAGATATTGGTCACAGAAAGCGCCGCGTTTTCGCAGGCCTCGATGAGTTTTTGAACTCTAAATGCAGAAAGTGCTGGGGCTCCGCGAATGATTTCCATCACGTCTATTCACCTTTGATAATATATGTGGGCTAGAATTGGCGCTATTATAGGGAATTGCACGGTACAAATCACCTACCATGCGGTTTGAAAACAGTGTTTCCTAATAGACAAAATATCCAGACAATAAAGCAAAGATAAACCCAAAAAGTCAATCTAGTATCTATACTAAACGGTATAGATAATTAACCTAGTTAAGCACCTTAGTCGTAACATAGGCACAACATTGACAAAGCATTTTCATCATTTAACGCCGCAAAACTGCTGCTATTTTAACCAACGCTATGCGTTTTTAATAACTCCTGCTAAAGTAGGCGGCATAAAAAACCCAACAGCTTAACGATTAACTCTTTCAGTCTAAGCTTACAACAGCCATTTATTTCGATTCCCAGCAACCTTTTTTATTAAATAATCTATTGAAAAACATGACAAAAAAACTATTCGTCATTTTGTTTGTTATTTTTATATCGGCCTGTCAACAAGCCGATAAACAACAAGCAGAAGACATTATATCTCCAGTCTCAAAGCGCACTGAACTTCGTGTCGGAACGCTTTATGGACCACAAATTTATCTTAACTCGGAAGAGTTGGGAGAGTCAGGTTTTGACTTTGAAATGGCAAACAAGTTTGCCGACTATCTCGGTCTGCCATTACAAATGGTGCCATTCACTGACCGTAAACAATTATTTAGCGCGCTCAAGCAAGGTAAAATTGACATTATCGCTGCGGGTATAGCCAAAACGCCTAATCGTATAAAACAATTTAAACTTGGCCCAACCATGTACAAGGTCAATCAAGTACTGGTGTATAAAGAAGGTACCCCAGAGCCTAAAGATATTGCCAACCTAGCGGGTGAAATTACTGTTGTGTCTAATTCATCGTCTATTCACACGTTAACGCAACTGCAAAAAAACCATCCTGATTTGATGTGGAATCAAGTCAACGATAAAGACTATGAAGATTTATTTGCCTTAGTCGCCAATGGTGACATTAACTACACTATTGCCGATTCAAACAGCTTATTAATCAATCAACGTTTTTTACCCGAATTACGTGCAGGTATCATTTTAGAAGAGAAACTTGAGGTCGTGTGGTTGTTACCACCCGATGAGAACGATCGCTTAATGAGTAAATTGTTAGCTTTTTGGCATAACGAAAAACGCGCTGGCACCTTAGAGCATTTAAACGAAAAGTATTTTGGTCACGTTAAACGGTTTGATTATGTCGACACTCGCGCCTTTATCCGTGCTATCGATAATATACTCCCTGAATACCGCAGCATGTTTGAACAATATTCTGGCGAACTTGATTGGCGTAAGTTAGCCGCCACCAGCTATCAAGAATCCCATTGGAATCCTTCGGCTCGTTCACCCACAGGTGTTAGGGGCATGATGATGTTAACGCTGCCTACAGCGGCTTACGTGGGAGTTGATAATCGCCTTGATCCAGAGCAAAGTATACGCGGAGGGGCATTTTATTTAAAAGATATGCTAGACCGATTACCCGACTCTATCCCTGAAAGCCAAAGAGTTTGGTTTGCCCTTGCCTCATACAATATTGGTTTGGGCCATGTAGAAGATGCACGTCGGCTCACGGAGTCAATGGGAATGGATCCTAACGCTTGGCGAGATGTCAAAAAAGTATTACCTTTATTACAGCAATCTAAATACTATAAACAAACGCGCTATGGTTATGCCCGTGGAAGTGAAGCGGTACATTACGTTGATAGTATTCGTCGTTATTATGACACGCTCGTCTGGATAGACGATCAAACTAAGCAAATAGACATTATCGACTCAGCACCAACAACTGAAGCGATTGCCGACAATATAGAACCAATAGCAGACTCAATAGCAGCCCCCAAAGGCTAGGACTTTTGATGTTATATCCGCCTAAAATATATATGGAGTTATGATGAAAAGACCACTAACAAGTAATTTTATGTCGCGCAGACGTGTGATGCTGAAACTTCAAAAAAGACGCATCAAGAATAGGCAGCATTCTTTTTTCTCTTTTCAAAACCCAGATGCTTAAGCATCCATTTTATTCTTTATCGCAGTAAAGTTACGCATAAATGATTACCATAGCATCAATCCATAACTTGGTTAGTTAATGCTTGGCGAGCTAATTCCGAGACAAACTAACTTATAATAAATCAATAACTTAAACAACCATTATAACCGGTAGTTTATTGAGTCAAATACCGCTAAAAAATAAACAGACTTACCAACAAATAACGTTGAATCACCATGGTAAACCTAACCGTTTTTAGCATGTGCTGAACTAACGGCTAATTTACCGAGTTGTTTTAGTGCTTTTTTCTCTGCTCGGCGACGAGAGAAAAAAGCGCTTAGCTGTTGACCACATTCTGCAGCAAGTAAGCCCGATGTCACCTCCAGTTGGTGATTAAATGCCGTATGCTGTAGTAAATTCATCACGCTACCCGCAGCACCCGTTTTTAAATCATCTGCACCGTAAACCACCCGCTTAATACGGCTGTGCACTATTGCACCTGCACACATAGTGCAAGGCTCTAAGGTGACATATAAGGTGGTATCCAACATGCGATAATTAGCCAACATTTGACCCGCTTGGCGAATACATTCCATTTCGGCGTGTGCGGTAGGATCATGATTTAAAATACTTAAATTAAAGCCACTGGCGATCATCACATCATTTTTGACCAATACAGCCCCAACAGGCACCTCGCCTTTCAACTCTGCGAGTTCAGCAAGTTGTATGGCAACACGCATCCACTTAATGTCGATAGCTGCTTGGGTGTCTTTTTCTGGGGTGTTTATCACTTTATTAACCTAGGCAATGATTGTACGGCGCTATTCTAGCAAATAAAAAAGACGCCGAAGCGTCTTTTTATTAATAAACAGGCGGCTTAATGCTATCGCATTATTCCCATTCAATCGTTGCAGGTGGTTTACCTGATATATCGTAAACCACACGTGAAATTCCATCAATTTCGTTGATAATGCGGTTCGATACACGACCTAAGAATTCATAAGGTAAGTGTGCCCAATGCGCTGTCATAAAATCGATAGTTTCTACCGCGCGCAGTGATACAACCCAATCATATTTACGGCCATCACCCATCACGCCAACAGAGCGTACAGGTAAAAACACCGTAAATGCCTGGCTAACTTTATTGTATAAATCGGCTTTGTGTAATTCTTCAATAAAGATAGCGTCAGCACGGCGCAGTAAATCACAATATTCTTTCTTCACTTCACCGAGTACACGCACCCCAAGACCTGGCCCTGGAAATGGATGACGGTAAAGCATATTATATGGTAAGCCTAACTCAAGCCCTATTTTACGCACTTCATCTTTAAATAATTCACGTAATGGCTCAACTAAACCCATCTTCATGTCGGCAGGTAACCCACCCACATTGTGATGCGACTTAATCACATGGGCTTTACCTGTGGCGCTACCTGCTGATTCAATCACATCAGGATAGATAGTACCTTGGGCTAACCACTTTGCATTGGCGCATTTTTTCGATTCTTCATCAAAAATTTCAACAAACACACGGCCAATAATTTTACGTTTAGCTTCAGGTTCAGCTTCTGATGCTAGCGCATCGAGGAAACGATTTTCAGCATCAACATGAACAATTTTGAGTCCAAAGTGATCGCCAAACATTTCTAATACTTGCTCAGCTTCATTTAAACGCAATAGGCCGTTATCAACAAACACACAGGTTAACTTGTCACCGATAGCACGATGCAGCAGCATGGCCACAACCGATGAATCTACCCCACCAGATAAACCAAGAATAACTTCATCATCACCGATTTGTTTCTTTAAACGCTCAATGGCATCTTCAATAATAGATGACGGTTTCCAGTTAGCAGGACAACCACAAATTTCAAGGGCGAAATGCTCAAGCATACGTTGACCTTGACGAGTGTGGGTCACTTCTGGGTGAAATTGTACGCCGTAGAATTTTTTGTCTTCGTTGGCCATTGCCGCAAAAGGACAGGTATCAGTTTTAGCAACTGCAACAAAACCTTCAGGAATGGCAGACACTTTATCGCCGTGGCTCATCCACACATCTAGTAGTGGTTTGCCTTCTGCGCTAATCGCATCTTCAATGCTTTTAAATAATGCCGAGGTAGTTTGTAACTCTATTTGAGCATAGCCAAACTCCCCCTCACCCACACCTTGAATTACTTTACCGCCAAGTTGCTCAGACATGGTTTGCATGCCGTAACAAATACCTAATACAGGTACGCCTGCATTGAACACATATTCTGGTGCGCGAGGTGAATTTGCAGCTGTGACACTTTCTGGACCACCGGCTAAAATAATACCATTTGGGGCAAAACCGCGAATTTGCTCTTCGCTCACATCCCAGGCCCATAACTCACAATAAACGCCAATTTCACGAATACGGCGGGCGATAAGTTGAGTGTACTGAGAACCAAAATCAAGGATCAGTATTTTATGCTCATGGATATTACTCATGGAGTACCTTCAAATATTGATTAATGCATAACCTAAACACAGTGTTTAAGCCATTTGAAATAGCGTCAAATAGAGCGACTTATGTCACTCTATTCATTGAAAACTAATCGATTAAGAACCTGAACGGTAGTTCGGCGCTTCTTTAGTGATAGTCACATCATGCACATGTGATTCACCCATACCAGCTGAAGTCACTTTTACAAACTGTGCTTTTTCATTTAAGTCTTTAATCGTCGCACAACCTGTTAGCCCCATACATGAACGTAAGCCACCCATATGTTGATGGATAATTTCTTTTAGCTTACCTTTGTAAGGCACTCGACCTTCAACACCTTCAGGAACTAGCTTGTCCGCAGCGTTGTCACTTTGGAAATAACGATCTGATGAGCCCTGAGTTTGACCCATTGCGCCAAGTGACCCCATACCACGGTATGATTTATAAGCACGACCTTGATAGAGCTCAGTTTCGCCCGGTGCTTCTTCAGTACCGGCAAACATAGAACCGGCCATGATACATGATGCGCCAGCGGCTAATGCTTTCGCTAAGTCACCAGAAAAACGAATACCACCATCGGCAATAACTGGAATACCCAATGCAAGCACGGCCTCTGCAGCATCAGATACGGCTGTAATTTGTGGTACGCCTACGCCTGTAACAATACGCGTAGTGCAAATTGAACCAGGGCCGATACCCACTTTGACTGCGTTGACGCCGGCTTCAACTAACGCTAACGCGCCAGAAGCGGTTGCCACGTTGCCGCCAACAATTTGTAACTCAGGGTATTTAGCGCGGGTGTCACGAATGCGCTGTAATACGCCTTCAGAATGACCATGTGATGAGTCAATCAATAACACGTCAACACCGGCTTTAACCAAAGCATCAACACGTTCTTCATTACCAGGACCAGCTCCAACAGCTGCGCCCACACGTAAACGACCTAATTCGTCTTTACATGCATTTGGCTTACGTTCGGCTTTTTCAAAGTCTTTAACTGTGATTAACCCTTTAAGTTTAAAGTTACCGTCAACCACAAGAATTTTTTCAATACGATGAGCATGCATTAACTTTTGCACTTCATCTAACTTAGTGCCTTCAGCGACAGTGACCAAACGATCTTTAGGCGTCATCATGTCGGCAACGGTTTTGCTCCAATCAGTCACAAAACGTACGTCACGGCCCGTAATAATACCCACAAGTTCATGTGCATCATTGACAACAGGATAACCCGCAAAACCATTGCGTTCAGTTAACTCACGTAGATTAGTCAAGGTTGTTGCAGGTGTTACGGTAACCGGGTCTTGCACGATACCGGCTTCATAGCTTTTAACTTTACGAACTTCTTCGGCTTGTTGCTCAATACTCATATTTTTATGAATAAAACCTAAGCCACCTTCTTGCGCCATCGCGATAGCAAGACGAGACTCTGTCACAGTGTCCATAGCAGCTGACACAAGTGGAATATTTAGTTCGATTTTATTGGTTAAACGAGTTTTAAGCACTGCGGTGTTAGGGAGTACGGTCGAGTGGGCAGGAACCAACAACACATCATCAAAGGTTAGTGCATCTTTCAGTAAACGTAGCATGGCAACATCTCCCTAGTAAGTAGGATTTGAGGTGAAATATTGCGGCGAGATTATACCTTGCATATTGCAGTTGGTAAATGGAAAATAGCTTTTTATTACCCTTATAATAAGAACAGTCATGAGTGCCACAAAAAACAATGTTTATACCGTCTCCAAATTAAACGGCGAAGTGAGGCTAATTCTTGAGGGTCAATTGGGTAAAATTTGGCTTAATGGCGAGATTTCAAACTTCTCATCGCCCTCCTCTGGTCATTGGTATTTGACCCTTAAAGATAATTTCTCTCAAATTCGTTGTGCTATGTTTAAAGGCCGTAACCAAGCAGTGCGTTTTCGTCCAGTTAACGGCCAGCAAGTGTTAGTTAAAGGCGCGATCAGCGTGTATGAGCCTCGTGGTGATTATCAATTATTAATTGAATCTATGTTGCCAGCCGGTGATGGTTTATTAGCCCAAGAATATGAAGCCCTTAAAATGAAGTTGGCAGCAGAAGGGTTATTTGCCGCAGAAACTAAACGCCCTTTACCTGATAATATCCAACGTATTGGGGTGATAACCTCAGCCACTGGTGCTGCGCTGCGTGATGTATTGCATGTGCTTGCAAGGCGTGATCCCTCTATTGAAGTTATTGTTTACCCTACACAAGTACAAGGTGGTCCAGCAAGTCAGTTAATTTGTAATGCGATTCAAATAGCTAATCGGCGCCTTGAAGTGGATGTATTACTATTAACCCGAGGTGGTGGCTCATTAGAAGACCTGTGGTGCTTTAATAGTGAATTACTCGCCCATGCTATTTATAACAGCTCAATTCCCGTTGTCAGTGCTGTAGGGCATGAAATAGACACCACTATCAGCGACTATGTTGCTGACGTGCGCGCACCAACACCTTCCGCTGGCGCGGAACTCTTATCAAAAGACAAAGGCAATAAGACTGAAAAACTGGCTTTAATGCTGTCGCGTTTGCATCAAAGTATTCGCCATTACCAATTGCATCAATCAAGCCGTTTAAGTCAATTGCAACATCAATTACAACGTCATGATCCCGCTAGACGCTTACAACAATTTGAGCAACGTTTTGATGAAATGCAAATGCGGTTACAAAATGCCTTACAACATCGTTTAAACCGTTTAGCGATGCAACAACAGCAATTACATAGCCGACTACAGCAATGTTCACCTGTGAATAGTTTAAAAGTCGAGGCGAATCGTCTGCAATTTTTAGAAACGCGCTTTAATGATGCAGCTAAACAGTATTTTAACCATGCGGAGTTACGCCTCAAACACGCGGTGCACCACTTAGAGACCGTGAGTCCGTTATCAACCTTAACCAGGGGATACTCGATAACCAAACACAATGATAACGTGTTAACTGATGCCACTAAGGTGAATACAGGCGATCTACTTACAACCCAGTTGAAAAAGGGCGAAGTTATATCAAAAGTGATTTAAATATATAAACGACTTATGGAATGTATCATTTAGGTTGCTCAAAAATAACAAAAAAGTTAAATTAAGCCTAGTTTTATAGATAAGGACTTCTAACGATGAATATTAATGTAACTGTACTTGGTCAACTTTTGATTGTCTGGATCCCCATCTCGACTATCATTATTGCTTTACTTGCAAGACGTAAAACGGAAACGCCTGTATTGATGACAGTCATTGGCTTTATTACCAGCTTCATTCCATTAATAAGTATTATAATAATGATAGTATTAATACTTAAAAAAGATATTGTTGTAACTGATAATAAAACAATATCAACAACATAACTATATTCTCACACTAATAGTTTGTGTAACAAAAAACCACCGCAAGGTGGTTTTTTTGTTAGTAAATACATAAAGCTTGGCTAACGATAAGCTAAGGCTCTATTACTTACCCATAGGCGTAAGCACAATTTCAACACGACGATTTTGCGCACGACCTTGTTCAGAGTCGTTGCTTGCGATTGGGCTTGATTCACCCATACCGGTAGAAGATACACGTGAGCCACTGACTTTTTGGCTAGTAATATACTGAGCAACTTCACTGGCTCGTACTTGCGATAAACGTAAGTTGTATGAGTCAGAACCTGAACTGTCGGTATAGCCAATCACATTTAAGCGGGTGTCATCATATTCTTTGGCAACTAATACCACACTGTTTAATACTGACTTAGCACGTTGGCTTAATACGGTTTGATCAACCGCAAAGGTGACATCATTTGGCATATTAAGCACAATACTATCCCCATTACGGGTAACACTTACGCCAGTAGATTTTAACTGTTTGCGCAATTCCGCTTCTTGCACATCCATATAATAACCAATACCGCCACCTAATGCGGCGCCCGATGCCGCTCCAATAGCCGCACCCTTAGCGCGATCTTTTTTACTTGATGATGCCACGCCAATGACTGCGCCACCTAATGCGCCAATAATGGCACCGTTAGTTGCTTTGCTGTTTTCAGCTTCACCTGTGTAGGGATTAGGTAGTTGACAACCCGATAATAAAAGCGCCCCTGATGCGAATATCACTTTAACAGCATTGTTGATTACTTTATGACTCATTATTTGCTCTCTTTGTTTTACATTTAGCAGCGATTAACACCACTTTTTTAACATCACCTATAAGCTCGCTATTTGGCAATATTTGATATAAGGGATATTGTATCGATTACTCAATTCTTTACTATATTTATTACTGATCATTTTTTAGAGATATTGTTTTTCTGCTGAATAAGCCAGCAAACAGTAGTAATAGCACAGTCCATGACAGACTTCCGCCCTCCACGATGACCACTTCCTCAACGATGACATCTTGGTAAATAATATCACGATCGCTGCTTTCTAAAGGCAACGCATATAAACCATCTGATTCATCGGCACTTAAGGTTGCAACAACATCGTTATAACCGTATTCATATAAATCAATTAGCACATCGTAATAATCAGTTTTATATCCTTGGCGAAGCGTAGTTAACACTTCAAAATCATCATCATCTGATTCACCATAAATGGTGAAAACATCGGTGGTATAATAATGTTCCCACGGTCCACCATTGCGGCTTAAATACATTTCTGCATACACATTTGCCGGTTCGTTGACGGTATAACCATATACATCAGCATCAAAGGTTACGCTAAATGTTTGGTAGAACCCGTCTTGGTCAATATCATCAAACAAACGACTATGTGCTTGATAAACAGTAAAATCGCGATAACCTAGATAGGTTTTCTGTACTTGTTGCACCTGCGTTTGAGTCATCTGACTTTGCTTAATGCTATTTCGACTTGCCGCTGTTTGTGGTGCAAATTCTTGTTGTGCAGGCTTTGGCTGCGTTAGTTTTTGCGGTGTCAATTCAGACAGCTTTAACTCAGGTAGTGCTATGGTTCCTTGTTGATATGCTGCAATACGCGCATCACGATCAATGAGTAATATTTTATCCGCACTTTGGTTTTTATTGAGTGGCTTGACGCCTTGCTTCAGCTTTTCAATTTGATTTTTTCTATCTTCATTTGCAATGCTCGGGTCTTGATTGTTAATCACTCGCCCTTCACTCACGGCTGCGGGAGTGAGTACATAGTTTTCGGCGATAGCCGATGTACATACACTGCCCATAATCATGCTGCTCATAAAAATATTCTTTGCTTGCGTCGCTAATCTTAGGTAATTCGATTTCATAATAATTCCTTAATAACTTCCCGCTTGAGTGCATTAAAGACTATTCAAAATGAATCGAAGCTGAACGAATAGAAAAAGTTTACATTCAGTCTGCATTCATTTTCATTATTGGATAATCAATCTTATCACTGGTTAACTGTTTCTAAACTGAAGCGGATCTTTTACACTGATGATTGATTTTGCAGAAAATGACTCACCATGATTGTAATGACGGTAAACAATTAAACCGCCTATTAATTTGGCTAAATGGAATAACACATGAATCTGGCTCCCTTAAAAAGCGTAATGATATTGGTCTCCCTGTGGTGTAGCTTGCTATGCTTTAGTTGGCCAAGTTACGCTCAAATATCGCCGATTGTGCTTAACCTTGTCATGTTGCAACAACCTGGACCGCAAAATAATAAACAACAAAACTTAGTAATAAGAAGCCCTCAACAGGCCTCAAGTCGTGCCCAAAGCCAGTTTGGTGGCAAAGTATTGCGGGTACAGCCAAGCCAAGTGAATGGCCACCCAGGCTATAGCGTTAAATTACTCAGCAATGATGGCGTGGTATTTTATGCCAGCGTAAATGCCGTTACCGGTGCCGTGTCGAGGAATTAACCATGCGCATATTATTAGTTGAAGATGACTTAAGCTTACAAGCTAATTTAGTCCAGCACTTACAACAGGCTAATTACAGTGTTGATGTTGCATCTGATGGCGAAGACGGCTTATTTCAAGCGCAAGAGACTCTATTTGACGCAGCTATTATCGATGTCGGTTTACCTAAAATTGACGGCATTAGTTTAATTGAACAATTACGTCAGCAAGGGATTAGCTACCCTATTTTAATTTTAACCGCTCGAGACGGTTGGCAAGACAAGGTAAAAGGCTTAGATGCTGGTGCTGATGACTATTTAACTAAGCCTTTTCAAGTAGAAGAGTTATCAGCTCGGTTAAATGCACTTATTCGCCGTTCAGCCGGGCAAGCCAGCCCGGTAATTAATAATGGTCCCTTGCAATTAAATACCCGAACCTTAGCCTTAAGCTTGCAACAGCAACCAATCACCCTAAGCAGTTCTGAATTTAAACTGTTTGAGTATTTAATGCTGCATCAAGGTGAAGTCATTTCAAAATCAACCTTAATTGAACATATTTACGATCAAGACTTTGATTTAGATTCTAATGTTATTGAAGTGTTTATTCGCAGACTTCGAAAAAAACTTGATCCTGATAACCAATATCAATTAATTGAAACCTTACGTGGTCAAGGTTATCGCTTGCGCTCCTTTGAGGAGTAACTATGACAGCAACTCGGCATTGGCGATATTCACTCAAAGCCCGCTTTGTATTCAGCGGCTTATTACTGATTGTAGTCTTACTACCTGCGATTGGCTTTACGGTCAATAAAGCCTTCGAAAGACAAATTGCCCTAGCAATAGAAAACCAACTTAATGCTTATATGTACAGTGTATTAGCAGTAACAGAAGTCGATGAGGGGGACATCAACATGCCTCCCCATTTAGTTGAAAACCAATTCAATGTTATTGGTTCAGGTTTATACGCCTTAGTGAGTGACCAACAACACAGAATAGTATGGTCTTCAGGATCTTTTTTCGGCATAAAAACACCAATATTACAACAACCTACTGTAGGCCAAAGCCAGTTTTATCGAATTAAAATAGATAAAACTAAACATGTGGTGTTTAGCTTTACCGTTAGCTTTGCCCATAATAAGCAACTCATTCCAATGACAATCCACATCATTAAAGACGAATCAGATTATCAACTACAAGCCGATGAATTTAACCGTACGCTTTGGAGTTGGATTGGGGTATTAATGCTCGTTTTAGTGGCGATTCAAACCGTTTGGTTGGCATGGACACTAAAACCTTTACGCCTGTTTAGCGATGAGATCACTCAAGTCGAACAAGGTAAACTGACTGAGCTTAATCAGCAATATCCCAATGAATTAAACATCCTAGCCAAACAGCTCAACGCCTTACTGCATACTGAACAGCAACAACGTAACCGCTACCGTAATGCTTTATCAGATTTAGCCCACAGCTTAAAAACCCCATTAGCTGTGATTAAATCTCAACCCGAGCTCAATCAAGATAGCCATGAGCAGCTTGACCATATCAACCATATTATTGGTTACCAACTGAAAAAAGCGCAAAGCGTGGCCGCAAATGCTTGGCACTTAGGGGTCAATGTAGATGACATTGCAACAAAGTTAGTCCGTACCTTAAGTAAAATTTATTATGACAGCCATAAAGATATTGATTACCAACTGATACAACATAATAACCAAGCCGCTATTTTTAAAGGTGACAGCACTGACTTAAGTGAAATGATCGGCAACTTGCTTGATAACGCCTGTAAAGCGGCAAAATATCAAGTATTACTGCATATTGAAACAACCTTAGATGCGCTACATATCATTGTTGAAGATGATGGCCCAGGGCTGACTGAAATACAGCAGACCTCAATATTTGAACGCGGAGCGCGTGCTGACACTTATCAGCAAGGTCATGGCATTGGGCTGGCTATTGTGAGCGACTTGGTCAATAGCTACCAAGGTAAGCTTAATGTCAGTAAATCACACCATTTAGGCGGCGCAAAATTTAGTCTTACATTTACCCTATAACTTTTTGCTTTCAGCTTATGTTCATTTTCAGTTTTGTATTATCAACCTAACTTAGCCAGAGTGTTGGAGATGATATGAAACAGATCAACTTAATCGCGCCATTATTAAAACGCATATTTATAATGATGTCCGTGGTCATTATGACTATGCCATTATTAAGTGTCCATGCGGCTCAACCCACATCAGGGCAACGACAACTAGCCATGGCTGAAGAAACTATTTCAGAAGCTGAACTAGCACAAATTCTTGCCCCTATTGCCTTATATCCCGATAGCCTGCTCACTCACATTCTGATTGCTACCACCTATCCATTAGAACTAGTACAGGCCAATCGCTGGGTCAAAAAGCAGAAAAACATTGATGTAAGTACCAGAATGCAGCTGGCAGAAAATCAACCCTGGGACCCTAGTGTCATTGCCTTAACCGCTTTCCCTAGCGTATTAGAAAAGCTGAATGACGATCTTGATTGGTCTCAAAACCTAGGTGACGCTTTTTTGCATGATGAAGAAGCGGTACTGGCCATGATACAAACTTTGCGCCGCCAAGCGGATGACGCGAATAGCTTTGATGACATGGACAATATGCGAGTGACCAAAGTTAAAAAACAGATCATTATTGAGCCTGCGCAGCCTGAGGTCATTTATGTGCCTTACTACGACACTAGAGTGGTTTATGGTAATTGGTATTGGCACGCTTATCCGCCAGTATACTGGTATACCCGCCCAGTTTATGCTTATCACAGACCCATTTATTGGGGGCCAAGTGTCTATGTTAATTTCAACTACTTCTTTGGCTCAGTGCATTGGTCTCAACGTCGAGTAGTGGTGATTAACCATCAGCATAGCCATTACTATAAACCATCCCATAAAATTGCCTACAGTAATGGGGCAAAGCGTTGGAAGCACCAACCGACTCACCGCCATGGTGTAGCTTATCGCAGTAGTTCGGTGAGTAAGCGTTATGATTCACCTCAGCGTTATCAACAACATCAACAAGCAAGAAGCGTGCGTAATGACACGCACATAGTCCCAAGTAGAAAACTAGATGCTGCACCACGTATACATAACAGCCAAGGGACTTATAAAATAGATAACTCACCACAACATAGAGTGAGCCAATCATTACAGCTAGCGGCTAAAGATCGCCAACATGATCGGGTTAGTCGAGAATTACACAACCAAAAACAACCTGCCGAATATAAAAGTAATGATAGAAAGACAATTAATTCGGCACAGGTTCAACGCACGCAAGCTCATACGGTGAACCAACAACCAGCTAAAGCGGCGAGAGACTTGAATATGGCTAAAGAGCCATCGCGTCAAAGCGCCCGCGACATTAGCTCAAGAGAGCTTGGCTCGAGTAGTACTCGTTCAAGCAATATCGGCTTAAATAACCAAAGTGCTGGCAACGGCAGCTTAAATAAACCTAGCTATCAGGTAAAACAGCCAGCGCCAAGACAAGATAGCAATAGGCAAACCGGCAATACTAGACAGGCTGATACTAGAGCCACTAATACAAGCAGACAGTCATCGCCAAGAGCTGCCCCAACGAGACAAGCTAACCATAATTCAAACGGAACAAAATCGCGTGTAATAGAGCGCTAATAAAATATTGCCTACAACGCATAAATGTAAGTCCCAAACTCGATTTGGGGCTTACATTTTTTTAATCGCCTAAATGATTTATCGGCTTTGCTATTGATAAACGATAGGGGTTGTAGGCTTTGCGGTTTTGTTCGGTGCGAGTATTTTTACGATAGATAAAAGTGTTACCTATCTTTTTCTTCACCACGAATGCATTTCTGACAGATCAGTGTAAATCCTAGTTTTTGTTGCCGTCCTTGCACAGTCATAACCCAAGGCCTTTGTTGCCAAGGGGGGTCATGACGTACATGCTGAAAATGACCACAAGTTAACCTTGCTACCCAATGTTGTTCTTCGTCCTGATGAAACCCGACAATAGCTTTATCCATACAAGCACCTCAGAATTCATATACAAAAAAGCCTGAACAACTCAGGCTTCTTATTAAATCATAATCTTATTTGCGATCACGAATATGGCTAGTCGCACGTTTACGGCGACGCTCTTGGCTTAAGGTGAGCTTCTCGCCTCGACCTTCAAACGGGTTTGCACCTTCATGGAAACGTAATTGAATTGGTGTACCAACCACTTTCAATGAACGGCGGAAATAATTCATCATATAACGTTTATAAGAATCAGGTAACTTAGACACCTGATTACCGTGTATGACTACGATTGGCGGATTGTAACCACCAGCATGAGCATACTTAAGCTTAACGCGGCGACCATTGACCAATGGTGGCTGATGATCATCTTGAGACATTTGCATAACACGAGTTAGCATCGAAGTGCTCACACGACGTGTTGCACTGTCGTAAGCTTCTTCAATTGACTCATATAAATGGCCAACGCCAGTACCATGAAGTGCTGAAATAAAGTGAATACGAGCAAAATCGATAAAACCTAAACGGCGGTCTAATTCACTTTTTACGCGGTCTTTAATGTTTTGATCAATGCCATCCCACTTATTAACTGCGATCACTAATGCGCGGCCAGCATTCAATGTAAACCCTAATAAACCTAAGTCTTGCTCGGCAATACCTTCATGGGCATCAATGACTAACAATACAACGTTACAATCTTCAACCGCTTTAAGGGTCTTAATAACTGAGAATTTCTCAATGACCTCATGCACTTTACTACGACGACGAACACCTGCAGTATCGATAAGCACATACTCACGACCTTCACGTTCCATCGGAATATAGATACTGTCACGGGTGGTGCCAGGCTCATCATAAACAACAACTCTTTCTTCACCTAAAATACGGTTAATTAGGGTCGATTTACCGACATTGGGTTTACCAATAATCGCTAATTTTATCGGTAAGCTTTGTAAACGGGCTTGTTCAGCTTCGGCTTCTTCTTCGGTATATTCGCGCTCAACGACATCGCCTGTATCTTCTTCAATACGAACAATGCCCATCGCTTCAGCATAAGGCGTTAAGGCATAATCAATCATGTTGGTTACACCACGGCCTTGAGCAGCCGCCATTTGATATACTTGACCTAAGCCAAGCGACCAAAACTCAGCACACTCAGAGTCACCGTCGATACCATCGACTTTATTAGCCACAACAAAAGTGACTTTATCGCGGCTACGTAGATGTTGAGCAATGGCTAAATCCGCAGCCGTTAAGCCAGCTCGAGCATCAGTCATAAACAATACAACATCAGCTTCTTCAATAGCAGCTAATGACTGCTCTGCCATTTTAGTTTCGATCCCCTCTTCTGAGCCATCGATACCGCCGGTATCAACCACAATGAATTCATAGCCAGCTAAAAATGCTCGGCCGTATTTACGGTCACGAGTTAAGCCAGGAAAGTCGGCGACTAATGCATCACGGGTACGTGTTAGACGATTAAATAACGTCGATTTTCCGACATTGGGTCGCCCAACAAGGGCCACTACAGGGATCATGATTTTGCCTCTAAAATACTTCTCAATAAAAAGCCCCTGGAAAGCTTCCAGGGGCTCTAATAGAATATATTATACTCTATTGTCTAGAAATTGCTGCTGCGAAATTATTCGCCAGCGGCAACCTCTTCGTTTGTTGCGACACTGCCGTCACCATTTAAGGTCACGATAGCGAGTGTACCATTGCGAGTTTGCAGATAAATTTTATCATCTACAACCAAAGGTTGACCATATAAGCCACCACTATCGACTTCAACTCGACCAACAACAGTACCGTCTTCACGGCTTAATATATGAAGATAACCTTCAAAATCGCCTACAATTAAGTACTGACCAATAACCGCTGGCGAAGTAAGCTCACGGTTTTTAAGGGTCGAATTACTCCACAGTTCTAGGCCATTACGACGATCAACTGAGTAAATTCGGCTACGGTCATCCACTAAGTACAAACTTAAGCCAGCTTCAGCAAGCTCATTGAAACTTGAATACTTACGTGACCAAACTACTCGACCTGTGCGTAACTCCATTGACACTAAGTTACCGTTATAGCTAATGGCGAATAGATTATCACCCAAAATTAATGGCGTCATATCTACATCAGCCATACGGGTAAACTCATTACCGCCAGTTGGCGTAAAAGTCGCTTGCTCCCAAGCAATTTGACCGCTGTTTTTTACAACAACGGCTATTTTACCGTCGGCAGTACCAACAAAAAAACCACCCGCTTCATATGCTGCTGAACCCGTGCCACGCAAGGTTAGGTTCGGAAGCTGCATGTCATGGCTCCAGATTTTTTCGCCATTATCAACATTAAATGCTTCAAATGCACCTTTACTGCTATTGACTGTCACAATATCTTCAGCAACTGTTGGGGCAGACAATAATTCACCGTTAGCTTGCGCAGACCAAACAACATCACCCGTTGCTTCATCTAGTGCCACTAACATACCAGTCTCACCACCCACAAAAACTTTGTTACGTGCTGCAGTAATACCTGCAGCTAAGCGAATGCCTTTGGTTTTAATGCTAAGTTTTTCTTCAAACTCGTTAGAAAAATCTTTTTTCCACACTCGCTCTAACGTTTTTTGATCATAAGCACTAACATCGCCGTCGCGATCAGCAACAAAAATTTTGCCATAGCGTACAGCAGGGCGCAATTGTGAATAATAGTCTCCTATGCCATCACCAATACTGGTACTCCAACTCACTTCAGGGAATACACTTGCTTGAATTTCGACTAGCTCACTGACGGGTTCTTCTTCAACATCACTTGAAGAACACCCAGTAATAAGGGCCATACCTAACCCAGCGGCAAGGAAATTTTTACACCATAACTTCATTGGGTAAATCCTTATACTTTGTTTAGGTTATCTAACTTCATTGTCAATGTTGGATTAGTTAATGCACCGCCATTATCAATCGCTGTTTGGTAGGCTTGTTTTGCACTGTCTAAATCACCTTGGCGAACCAAAAAGTCACCTTTTAATTCTTCACGTTGTGACTTAAAGGCATCATCTGTGACTGCGTCCAATGTTTTTAAGGCCGTACCAACATTGTCTTGCTCCGCTTGCAAGCGTGCTAAACGAATAGTGGCCACCATATCAATACCTGATCCTGGCTGAGCAATAATAATGCGTTTATATGCTTCTTCTGCTTTAACAAAATCACCTGACTCAACGGCCACTTTTGCTGTCATTAACTCCAGCAAAGCTTGATAACCTTTTTGATCATGAGCTTTAACGAAGTTTTCTGCACCTTCTAGAAATGATGTTGGGTTAGTCGCATTAACAACTAATTTATCGAAAGATTCTGATGCATCTTCTGATGCAGCCAGTTTCATTTCAGAATAAGTGTTCCAGCCATATAAGCCGCCCAAACCAACTACAGCGCCGACTATAATAGATAAACCATAATCTTTACCGAACTGCTTGATAGCATCTACTTGTTGTTCTTCTGTGCTATAAATTTCCACGCGCACTTCCCCTTTCTAAATCAGTTCTGCAATTTTAGCGACCAGCTCACTGCGGGTAACTAATTGTTGTTCGTTATTGTTTCTTAATGGCTTGATAGCCACTTGATTATTAGTAATTTCATTTTCACCAATAATTAAAGCAAACTGTGCACCGCTTTTATCAGCACGTTTCATCTGCTTTTTAAAGTTACCACCGCCACAATGACTCATGACTTTAAGGCTTGGTAACCCTTGACGCAACTCTTGCGCGACTTTAATCGCTTCAACTAGGCACTTATCACCCATTGCCGTGACATAAATATCAACTTCAGCAGCAATATCGTCATTCAGCTCTAAGGTTTCAAGCAGCAATACAATGCGCTCTAATCCCATCGCAAAACCTACTGCAGGAGTGTCTTTGCCGCCTAACTGGCCAACTAAACCGTCGTATCTGCCCCCCGCTAATACCGTACCCTGTGAACCTAAACTGCTGGTAACCCATTCAAATACGGTGCGGTTGTAATAGTCTAACCCACGTACTAAACGCGGATTAATGGTGTATTGGATACCCACAGCGTCTAAGAGTTCACATAATGTTGAAAAATGTGTTTTTGAGTCTTCACCTAAGTAATCCATCAAGTCTGGCGCATCAGATAATAACGCCTGCACTTGCTGGTCTTTAGAATCAAGCACTCGTAGCGGATTAGTGTACATACGACGCTTGCTGTCTTCATCAAGCACATCTTTATGTTGCTCTAAAAACGCAATTAATGCATCACGATATGCGGCGCGTTCGGCAGGATCACCTAAGGTATTTAATTCTAACGAGACGTGATCTTCAATACCCAGTTGCTGCCATAAGCGTGCAGAAAGCATCAATACTTCAGCATCAATGTCGGCACTGCCAATACCGTAAATTTCAACACCAAACTGGTGAAATTGACGATAACGTCCTTTTTGTGGACGCTCATGACGGAACATAGGCCCCATATACCATAAACGTTGTTCTTGGTTGTAGAGTAAACCGTGTTCATTACCGGCACGGACTGTTGATGCAGTTCCTTCTGGTCGTAATGTTAAACTGTCTCCATTACGGTCTTCAAAGGTGTACATTTCTTTTTCAACAATATCAGTTACTTCACCGATTGAGCGTTTGAAAAGATCGGTACTTTCTACAATGGGAGTACGAATTTCGCTATAACCAAAAGCACTGACTGAAGAGCGAATAATCGACTCTACTTTTTGCCAAACTGGACTTTGGGTGGGTAGAAGATCATTCATACCACGAATTGCTTGGATTTGTTTTGCCACAGATAACTCGTCCATTCTGTTGCTAAGCCAACTGTATCTCAGTTAGCTGATAAAAAATCACCCATACTGGTAACCTTAAGCTAGCCTAAGGTTGAGTACAGGCACAAATTATTCGGTTTTATCGCTAATAGCAATTCGGTTAGCCATTAAACGGGCTTTGGCCCGAATTTTAGCTTCTAAGCCGTCAACAATATTGTTATTGTCAAAACGCTCTTTTTGGCGTTCGCCATCATCATAGTAACCACTTTTATTACTGCCGCCTGTTAAGCCAATATGAGAAACCAGCGCTTCACCAGGTCCATTAACGACACAGCCAATAATGGATACGTCCATTGCAGTGGTAACATCTTCTAGGCGGCGCTCTAATTCATTTACCGTTGCTATCACATCAAACTCTTGACGAGAACAAGATGGGCAGGCAATAAAATTAATACCACGACTACGAATACGCAGCGATTTTAAAATATCAAAGCCAACTTTAATTTCTTCAATAGGATCTGCGGCCAATGAAATACGTATCGTATCGCCAATACCCTCGGCGAGTAACATACCTAAACCTACGGCAGATTTAACCGAACCAGAGCGCAAACCGCCCGCCTCGGTAATACCTAAGTGCAATGGTTGTCTAATTTGCTTCGCCAGTAAACGGTATGACTCTACCGCTAGAAATACATCAGAGGCTTTTACACTGACTTTAAATTGATCAAAATTAAGACGGTCTAAAATATCCACATGACGCATAGCTGATTCAACTAACGCTTCAGGTGTAGGCTCACGGTACTTATCCATTAAATCTTTTTCTAATGAACCACCGTTAACACCTATACGGATCGGAATATTTCTATCGCGCGCGCATTCTACCACACTGCGAATACGGGCTTCATTACCAATATTCCCTGGGTTTATACGTAAACAATCTGCGCCGTATTCAGCCACTTTTAATGCTATTCGATAATCAAAATGAATATCGGCAACTAGGGGCACATTGACTTGCTGTTTAATGAGTTTAAATGCTTCAGCTGAATCCATCGTCGGTACGGAAACGCGTACAATGTCTGCACCCACTTTTTCAAGTGCAAGAATTTGCGCAACAGTCGCGGCGACATCATCGGTTTTAGTATTGGTCATCGACTGCACCGCTATAGGTGCGCCGTCACCAATCGGAACATTTCCAACATAAATGCGTGTTGAAGGTCTGCGGATAATTGGAGATTCGTTATACATGCAATATTGCTCTACTAATTTTTTATCAATTTGGTTTTATCAACTCGGCTATTCAATCTGCGTAAAATTGATTCATCAGAATGTATTAATAAATTGATTTAGCATAATACGGGCACCCAAAAATAACTAAGGCTTAGTTAACGTTAATCGCGCCACGCGACCGTTAGCATACTCAGATAAATCAATATTGCTGCCATCAACGGCTAAAGTCACCGACTGCGGCGCGCCTAAAATCAACTTGAAAGGTGCTTTACCACTAACTTTAACACTATGACCGGCCTTTTTAACGCCATCAACTAACACTTTACCTGTGACATCAACAAGGTTTACCCAGCAATCGGCATTGACATCCATAGTGACAACTGAAGCACTGCTATCAGATACTGTATTATTGTCTACTGTTGTTGATGCTGTTGTTAATGTTGTAGTAGAAGCAACAGGCGTAGAGGCCACTACATCAGTTTGTTGAACTGCACTTAGGTTATCGCGATGAGGTGAACTATTGCTATTAGAAAGGTTGCTATTACTAACAGAGTTATTCACTGGGTTTGCCACATCGACAGCTTGATTATTATCAGTCGCATTTTGAATGAACTCGGTTCCTGCAGAGCCTATTTGTTCAAATTGTTCATTAGCAGGGCTCATTACCTCTACAGTTCCGGTACTGGTATCTCTTTGAGTCGGTACTAATACGCCAGAGTGTGTATTGGCACTTTCAGCTTGCATCTCTTCAACTGTAGGCAAAGCAAAATTTGACTCAGTTAATACATCAGATTTTTGCACCCACCATAAAACTAGCATCGCCAGTAAAATAATCACAATAGCATAGGTGACGAAATTTACTCGGTTATCTCTAGCCTGGCGTGTTGTTTTACGCGAAAAGCTTTGCATAGTTGGCGGGACATATTCCGGTATTTGCTGATCAAGACATTGCTTTATTGCAACAATATCGGCGTCAACAAAACGCGCGTAGTTCTTGATATAACCACGGGCGTAGGTATTAGATGAAATATTAGCAAAATTATCAGCTTCAATATCATTAAGAATTCTAGGACGTAAATGCAGTTGCAATGCGACCGCCTCAACTGTAATCCCTTTTTTCTCACGCGCTGCTTTAAGTATTGCCCCGACGGTGGCAATGTCATTTAATACTGCTGCTACTTCAGTAGTTTCGTCTAATTGTTCTTTTATCATTTAAGCAAGTTTGCTCTATATTCTTTTGCTTGAGAAGATGTTGGAAATTTGGCGATCAAGGTAATACCAAATTTTTTCATGGCGTCAATGTCGCCAATTTCCTGTTCTATTTTTATCCCTAACGCTAAACTTTCTGCAGTTTCATTCGCAACTTGATGATATCTAGATAAAATATTGCGAGCGTCAGCATAGTCGGCATCATCCATGGCCAACTCTGTCAATCCTATTAATGTGTTGCCTCGACGCGGATCATATTTTAACGCCATCTTAAAATACTGTCGCGCTTTTTCTGGGTCGCCATTATTACGGCTACACACACCTAAATTTTCGTAACTTGATGCGACTCGCGTATATTTAGGTGTTTCTATTGCTTCTAACAACATTTTTTCGGCGCGGGCATATTTCTTCTGCTGACATAAGAACACCCCAAAATTATTTTTAGCATCACCGGATGCATCTGTGGCTCTAATTGCATCACCATAGGCGGCTTCAGTGCGCACCAAATCTCCTACAGTTTGATAATAATAAGCCATAGCAACATGAACTTCACTTATCTGTGGCGCATATTCTATCGCTTTATCTAAATTATATTTAGCTTGCTCACTATTGCCACGGCGTAAGTAAGTGAGCCCTAACTGCATACGCTCACGTGCGGCTGAAACTTTATCAATATCTCGCTCTGCAACAGGTATATCTGTTCCAGTATAGGTTCGTTCAGTGACACAGCCACTTAAAGATGCACCTAACAAACCCACTATTGCAATGTACTGTATTCCTTGTTTCATTTTATGGCCTATTTATTGTGCAAAACAAAGAGTTAATCCATTGTGACTGAAATCTGGTTTTGTTGCATTTGTTTTTTTGCTAAACGCTTGGTGCGATCACGGATATCACCGGCAAGTTGACCACATGCAGCATCAATATCATCACCTCGGGTTTTACGTACAATCACGGTCAAACCGTATTCCACAAGGACTTTAGAGAAACGATCAATACGTGAATTAGAAGAACGGCCATAAGGTGACCGGGTAAGGATTAAATGGAATTAAATTTATCTTACAAGGGGTATCTTTCATTAATTTGGCTAATTCGTGCGCTTGATCGGTACTGTCGTTAATATGATCGAGCATGACATATTCAACAGTGACTCGCCCACGGTTAGCATTAGACTTAGCTAAATAACGACGAATGCCGGCTAAGAACTCTTGTAATGGATATTTTTTATTCACTGGAACAAGAACATCCCGTAGCTCATCATTTGGAGCATGAATACTGACCGCTAACGCTACGTCGATTAAGTCACCGAGTTTATCAAGTGCAGGCACAACACCCGATGTTGATAAAGTCACTCGGCGTTTAGACAGGCTAAAACCAAAGTCATCTAACATAATGTCCATTGCAGGAATAACATTAGCCAAGTTCAGTAACGGCTCACCCATGCCCATCATCACTACATTTGAAATAGGACGATCACCGGTATCTTTATGAAAACCTAAAAATTGCGAAACTCGCCACACTTGGCCAACAATTTCAGACACAGTTAAGTTACGGTTAAAGCCTTGCTGCCGGTAGAGCAGAAAGTACATTCAAGCGCACAACCTACTTGAGAGGACACACACAAAGTCGCGCGCCCTTCTTCAGGGATATACACAGTTTCAACTTCTTGCCCCTGACCTACGTCAATAGCAAACTTAATTGTACCATCACTGGATTTTTGAAAACTGGCAATTTCAGGTGCTACAATTTCACATCTAGCAGCAAGCTTAGCTCGCAATGCTTTGTTTATATTGTTCATTTCTTCGAAGTCACTAACACCAAAGTGATAAATCCACTTCATTAATTGATCGGCACGGAACGGTTTTTCACCCATTTCGCTGAACAATGCTCGCAGTCCTTTACGATCAAGATTTAATAAATTGATTTTCTTTTCACTCATTAGCCTAACCTCAAACACCTAAAACCTGTAACAGGGCGGCGAATTATACAGGCCGCGTCACGTTTTAGCCAGTATATCTGGATTTAACAATATGAATATATGATAATAGCCCTTGGCAATATTGCCTGCTATTGGGAAGTTTTCACCACACCTATGTTAACTCTGTTTTTTATTGTATTTATCGCTATTGCGATTTCGTTTTTTTGTAGTGTTTTTGAAGCGGTTCTTTTATCTGTAACCCCGAGTTACATTGCCAACTTAAAAGAATCTAACCCCAAAATTGCCGCTTTGCTTGCTAAGCAAAAAAACAACGTGGAATCTCCTCTCGTGTCAATTTTAACCTTAAATACCATCGCACATACTGCCGGCGCAGCCGCTGCAGGTGCTCAAGCCTCTGTGGTTTTTGGCAGTGAAATGCTTGGGCTATTCTCTGCGGTATTAACATTTTTAATTTTATTTTTATCAGAAATTATTCCTAAAACGTTAGGGGCTAATCATTGGCGTAAACTTGCCCCTACTGTGTCTGTCTGTTTATTTTGGATGGAAAAATTAACCCTTCCCCTGATTTGGATGTCACAGAAAGTAACCAGTCTTTTAGGTAAAGGTGATCAAGGCCAATACATTCGTCAAGAACTCAGTGCTATGACAAAAATGGGTAAAGACAGCGGTGAATTAGGTGAACAAGAATCACAAATTTTAATGCAAATGTTATCCGTAAAAGACATGAGCGTAGCCAACATAATGACACCTAGAACAGTCATTTTTAAACTGCCAACTCACATTAGCCACTCAACATTTATTGACATGCACCTAACCAGTCCTTTCACCCGCATTCCTTTATATGAAGGGGATCGTGATAACGTCATTGGTTATGTTAATCGTAATGATATTTTGCTCTCTGCACGCCAAACACCTGATACGCCAATAGGTGATCTGCTAAAAAGCTTATTAGTTATTCCAGCATCAGTAAAAGTGCTGCCATTGTTTCAAATGATGATAAAACGTAATGCCAAAATGGCATTAGTGGTTGATGAGTATGGTTCAAGTGAAGGCATTGTCACTATTGAAGATATTATCGAAACGTTAATTGGTTTAGAAATTGTCGACTCCAAAGATTTAGCGCCAGACATGCAAGCATTAGCCAGAAAGCTATGGTTACGTCGGATAGAGAGTAAAGGCATAGTGCTGTCAAACGATGCTTAAGCCCATAAATTCATCATCCAAAAACAGGCAAGTAACCTAGAAACCGAACAGAATCACAAAACTAAGCTTACCCTCGCTGAACTTTTCATAGTAGTTATTATATTACTGAGAACACTAACGTTGAGCGAGGTAAATTAGTACCTGCTGATCTAAAAATGCTAGCATGTTGGCAATCAGCTGAGGAAAAAAATGCCAAACTCTTATCGCTTATCTATTGCTCATATTAATGATACCCACTCTAATTTTGAGCCAAGTCAGGTCAAGTTTAATCTGCAACATCAACAACAAGCTTATAGCTTAAAAGTCGATACTGGTGGTTATGCTCGTCTGGGATATCACATTGCACAAGCTCGCAAGCAGGCAAAAGCCAAACAACAGCCTTTCTTATTTCTTCACGGTGGCGACAGCTTTCAAGGCACACTGTATTTTCGTGAGTTTCAAGGCTCAGCCAATGCCCACTTACTCAATTTACTAAAACCCGACGCTATGGTACTTGGTAACCATGAAATTGATGCGGGTAACAGTCCAGTAAAAGCTTTTTTAAATCGCATCGAATTCCCGTTAATGGCGGGTAATATGGACTTAAGCCAAGAAGAAACCCAAAAAGAAGGCGTATTGCGTGGTCATCCACAGTTATTAGATTACGACATAGAGCAAGGCATTGCTAAAACCTTAATTAAGCCTTTCTATGATATGCAGATAGCTATTATCGGGATTACGTTAGATCAAATGCCATTGATTGCACGACCTGATCCTGACACCTTGTTTGTTAACGCCATTGACACCACTAAACGTACCGTTGATGCATTACATCAACAAGGCATAAAACATATCCTAGTATTAAGTCACTTAGGGTTAGATCAAGACCGCGAGCTTGCCAGTAAAGTTGATGGCATTAGTTTAATTATTGGCGGTCATTCACATACCTTACAAGGTGACTTTAGCGCGGTTGGCCTATCTAACCTGCCCTATGGCGAAACCGTTAATAATACCCCAATCTTTCACGCCGGAAAGTATGCCGAAACCATAGGCCTGCTTGAGCTATCTTTGGATAGAGATGGCCGAGTATGTCAATTTAGCGGTGATAACTATTTTATGCTCGGTAACACAGTGGAAGTGAGTCAAGCATCTGATGAAGTGGTACCTGAGGCATTACAACACGTACTAATCAATTCTCTGCGCCAACACCCTAATATGCTTGATGCAACGCAAGATGATGCCATTGATGAGGTTATTCAGTCACAGTATCGTCCAGCTTTAGTGGCATTAGAAAGTCAAATATTGGCACATATTCCCAAAGACTTTATTCATACTCGCCTGCCCAGTAAACATTTCCCTCACGGTAGCGAAATTGCCCCTTGGGTCAGTAGAAGCATGTTTAAAGCCACCCAATTAGTTGAGCCAAAATTAGATTTCGCACTGCATAATGCCGGTGGTGTAAGGCAATCGCTCAGTAAAGGTCAGCTTTCGGTTGCCGATGTATTTGGCCGTATATTGCCATTTGAACTGCCCTTAGTGACTTATCAAATTAAAGGTGAATATATTATTGAGGTATTGGAATCTACCATTAACGCGGCAACAAATAACGGTGTAATGGGCACAGGCGCAGGCAGCTTTCCGTACCCATATGGGATCCGCTATAGCTATGATGGTAAGCAACCTCTAGGTGCCAGAATTACCCTGATTGAAGTGTACCGAAACGAACAATGGCAACTTTTACAGCCGAACGAGCTTTATATCGGGGTATCTAGCTCATATACCGCAACAGGACGTGAAGGCTATGACGCAATCTTAAAAGCTTTGTGGCAACAACCGGTCGAAAGTAAAAATCTACCTGAAGCATTTATTGACTTTGTTTGTCAGTATGGTTACAAAATAGGTCAACAACAAATTGTCAATATTAATTACATTAGCCATAGATAATTTTTGGCTTTGATCACAGACGGCAATTGACTCGCGTGTTTTAATGACGCCAATACTAAAAACAATTAAGGAACATTAATGAAAACAAAATTGATTAAGGCACTTGCCGCTACAATGCTGGTATTAGGTGTGTCATCTGCCTGGGCTCAAGGTGTTATTCATCAGGGTGAAGTTATTGACACTATGAATGGTGGTGGCTATACCTATGTTCAAGTTAAAGAAGCCGACAAAACTTATTGGGCAGCGGGTCCACAAGTTGTAATAGTTAAAGGCGATAATGTTGAAATGTCTGAACAAATGTGGATGAGCGACTTCAAAAGCGCTAGCTTAGACCGCACCTTCGATGAAATTATGTTTGTCGGTCATATTACTAAAAAGTAACCATCAGTTTATGTCTGGTTAATGACATAAATAGCGCTACTTTAATAGTCGGTTAATCTTGACTAAGTTAACTTTAGCTGAGTTAGCCGATGTTTTATAACCCTTTCGAAAAAATACCATGACCCAACTTCAAGTCGTTAGTTTTCTGCCTCGCCATGCAGCTGACATTAGTCATATTTATCATCAGTCAGTGCAAGCCATTAGCCACCCAAGATATAATCAAGCCAAAAAAGATGCTTGGTCGACTGCGCCTCGTTCAGCCAAATATTGGCTGCAGCAATATAAACACAGCAAAGCTTGGGTAATTGAAGGTGCATTAAAAAACGTACTAGGATTTATTGGCCTAGAAACAGCATTCCCAAGCAAAGGGTATATCGATTGTCTTTATGTGCATCCAAGCTGCCAACACCAAGGTTTAGCCTCCCAGTTAATTCAACATGTTCAGCAATGGGCAGCAGCGCAACACTATGCTCAACTCCGCGTTGATGCATCGTATTTATCTAAACCCCTATTTGAGAAAAATGGCTTTGTGTTAATTGAATCAAATTTACGAGTAAAGAAAGGACAAACTTTAGCGACGTTTACCTTAATCAAAGCGTTGTGAGTTTTTATTTAACAGGGGTTGCAGCATACTTTCAAGTCCATTCAATTTCACTTCATACATTAACGCTAACTGTTGACCTAACTTGCCTTCAGGAAACCCTTTAGCGTGAAACCAGACTAAATAAGGCTCAGGTAACTCTAATAACTTTCGCCGGCATACTTACCAAAAGGCATAGTTTGGTTGATCGCTTCCAGTAACTGCTGTTCATTCATAAATCTGCTTTTTACCTCAGTAATTAGACAATCAATTATATTATTTTGACATAAAAAAATAAAAAAATAGCTACATTTGATTATATTAAAACAATAATTCTACTCAAGCACCTTAGTTAAATAAAATCGTTCTTTATAACATATTCTTCAAGCGACTCATTCTATTAACCTTTTAGCAACATTGACGCTAATGACTTAGTAGAGTCATTTTTTTGTTGAACAACAGGATAGCGTCAACAAAACAACATCTAGACAGTTTAGAAAAAGTGTCAAAAATCAGCTAATTGACGCCCCATACCACACAAGACTAAAGTAAAGCCATATCACTCAATTATGAGGGGCAGGTAAATGATTATTCTAATTGGTGGAGAAAAAGGCGGCAGTGGTAAAAGCTGTCTAGCGCAAAATATTGCAGTATTTCTTACTAAAGAAACCAAAGCCAGTGTCATTATGGTCGATTGTGACCCACAGCGAACAACATCAGATTGGATCCAAGCACGTAATAATAATCCGCAACTACCGGCGATTAACTGTGTACAACTTTACGGAAAAATACGTAACGACTTATTAAGTTTAGAGCAACATTATGACTATGTTTTAGTTGATTGCGGCGGCCAAGATAACCTTGCCCTTAGAGCGACAATGTCAGTGGCATCACATGTACTAATGCCACTTAGACCAAAACGACGTGATCTTAAAACCGTCAGCCACATGGATGATATTGTATCAACATGTATGATGATAAACCCTAAAATGCGCGCCGCATTTGTGATCACTCAATGCCCTAATTTACCTAATCAAGCTGGGCGAATTTTAGAAGCTAAAGATGTCTGTCGCACCTATGACATTGACGTGTTAGAGGCCATCAATTACTGCCGGAACATTTATGATGACAGCGAAGAGTCGGGCTTATCGGTCATTGAAATAGAACCAAATGGTAAAGCTGCTGAAGAAATGCGCGCAATAGCATGTGAATTACTGCAAGCAGAAAATGCTGCACAAATAATGGAACAGCGCTTATCGCCTAACAATGTCACTTCACTGAGGGGGAATTATGGCACTGGCCGATCTCAAGAAAAACGCCTCGTCATGTAAATCGAGTTTTAACAGGCAAATGTCGATTGAAGAATTTATCGACACCGCCAACCTATATGCATTAGGGCAAACACATGAGTTTACTCAATCTAATAATGTGGTCGACTTTCTGCAGTGCCGTGATAACAAACGCGCTATTACCGCGCTTAGCATCCCCACTGAGCCAGTCAATTTAGCCAGTAAGCAGCCTTTTAGGCGAGCCACATTCACCTTAAGTGAACAGGCGATTAGCCAATTGGCGCAGTGTAGTCAGGCGAGTCAGATAGCCAAATCAAAATTAATCCGGCACTTAATTGCCGAACACAATTTATTATCCGATGAAGATAAGCAACATATTTATCAAAAACTTGCATTAGAAACTCAGCTTAACTCTATTCCTACATAGACATTACAACGGTATTTATTTATCCCCTCCCTTTTTACTGGCAACATTAATTGTTTGCCAGTTTTTTTTTATCTGCTTGAAAATTGACTCACTTTACCCCATCTCTTAATTATCATCTAAATTAGAGCCTGATCATGATTGCCATTATAATTGTCTCCATTATTGCTATTACAGCAATAGGTTGGATAACCAGTGCCTCATTTAGACGAGAGCGTCATCGCCAACAAGTTTGTCAGCAAGCCTTCCCTAAACCTTGGCGGATTATATTGCGGCATCGATTTCCGTATTTTAAAAGTATGCCAACTGATTTACAGTTACAGCTTAAAAAACATATTCAAATTTTTATAGATGAAAAACAATTTATTGGCTGTGACGGACTGGTCATTACCGATGAGATAAAAGTCACCGTTGCTGCACAAGCTTGTTTACTATTACTGAATCGTAAAACGGACTACTACCCTAACCTCAAACAGATTTTAATTTACCCACACGCTTTTATCGTAGAACAGCAAAAAGTCGATTTTGCCGGTGTAACCTCACAACACAGAAGTGTGCTACTAGGTGAGTCATGGGGAAACGGCAAAGTCATTCTGTCATGGCAAAACACCCTCAATGGCGCAGCTGACCCATATGATGGTGAAAATGTGGTGATTCATGAATTTGCTCATCAACTCGATCAAGAAAATGGTCCAGCTAATGGCGCCCCTGCATTACGACAAATTAACGATTATGCTCATTGGTCATCCACGCTAGGTAAAGAATTTAATCAGTTACAGTATTGCGCGTCACAGAAAATACCGTCATTATTCAATTACTATGGTGCGACCAATCCCGCAGAGTTTTTTGCGGTAATAAGCGAAACCTTTTTTGAAAAACCAAAACAGTTCTTTCAACAGCATCCTAAATTGTATAATGAGTTAAGTCAGTTTTATCAATTAGACCCAATACATTGGCACTAAAAATATAATGTACTCACAACTCACTCTTTTTAGCCAAAATACTGAAAATCTTTTTATAGAAAATAACAATAACAATAACAACACAATATTCGTTTAATCAGCAGGGATAACCATGCAATCAATTATTCATAAACTGGGCTTTATCGCAGTATTACTCACCACAGTGAGTGCATTTGATATTAACGCTAATTCGTTACAACAACTCGACAGTGAAACCACTGCTGAACAAGCAAATAAAGCGGTAATAAAGAAAGATAACCAACACACTCTCGCAAGTCAGCTAAGCAGTGATGAAACACAAGCTGTTATCACTAACCTAAACCAAGTTGACCAAACATTAGATAGCCAAGGGTTAACAGAAGAAGACAGCCATAAGGTTAATGCCTTACTCAACCAGTTAAATGAAAGTGCAATGTCGGCTGACTGGGAAAACTATTTTAGCTTATATCATCCAGATGCTATTTTTATTGGCACTGATGCCAATGAGCGTTGGAATATGGTGCAATTTAAGCAATATGCTACGCCCTCTAAAGGCTGGCGTTATGATCTGCAAGCTCGTCATTTACTTCAAATTGGCGATGTTATTGTATTTGATGAGCAGCTTTATAGCTCTTCATACGGCATTAGCCGTGGCACTGGTGCGCTAATTAATACTGAACAAGGTTGGAAGATAGCGCAATATCATTTAAGTTTTCCAATTCCAAATGATAAAGCCAAACGTATTACATCGTTAATTAAACAATAATACGACGAGTATTGTTCTTTACATACCACAAAGCGAGTTAATTTAAAGCCCTTAATGAGTTATCACTAAGGGCTTTTTTAAACTAGATGGATAGCGGAAAGCTTATTTCATTGCCACACCAAAACACACATTAGCGAGTTGTGAAAAATGGGTGAAAGTATCAAAATCAATGGCCTCAAACCGTCTAAATGAAGCATGCCTATCAGCATAAAAAACACCTAATACCTTAGTGCCTACCATTAATGGCGCGATCAGAAAACCTTCACGAGATAAGTTCTCAGTCATATCTGCGGTCACGCTTTGTGGTTCAGTTCCAGTTACCTGCGGTATCCAGTAAGGTTTTTTCTGTTCAATACACTGAGCAAAAATAGATTGTTGATCGGTTAACTCAATCACAAAATTGGTTTTCATCGTTTGAGCATCATCACCCATAGAGACTCTAGGCAACAACGTTTTTCTATTGGGTGACAATAGCAATGCACCGCAACGATCAACACCAACCCCGGTGAATATTCCTTCAAGCGCGGTTTGCATTATCTGATTAAAGTCCGTTTTGTTTATAGCAAAACCAGTTAACTCACGTAATTTAGCTAATTGAATCATTAAATTAGCTTCCCGAACGATATTAATAGGTTGAGGAGCGTCGAGTGACTCAAACACGTTTGCCGTATTAGGAATAAACTCAACTAACACCTTAGCACCATAATCTACAGCCAGTTTATGGGTAACTTGATTACAGCGAATTAATCGTAAATTAAGTTCTTCTAAACTAACATCAAGCATATCAGCGGCTTGTTGTAAGCGTTTTTGAAAACCTTGCGGATCTAACTGAGGTTGTGCAATTGACTCAGCTAATTTATCGGCTATAAAAATACAGCGAATTTCAGGCATACGCTCATCCGGATTATTCAGTGCTTTAAGTAGCAAATCACCTAACCCCCAGTTTCTGGCAATACCTTGAGTCAATTGATTGAATGATGTACCAAGCTCTGCACGAATAATATTGAGCTGTTCGACACCATCTTGTGTTGAGAGTAATTTGGCATCTAACTCATCTAGTAATTCTCCACCAGTACTCCAAAAAGCACTCTCACCTATGCGATAAAGCAAAGTGGCAATAAACACCTCTTCCCTTAATGCCTCATCTCTATCACTCACCATCATTCGGGCAATCATTGCCGCGTGAAATGATTGCGCCATCAGCTTTAATAAGCGCTTGAATACACTATCGGAAAGATTGTGGCTTTCTAGTAAACTGGATAATAATCTGGCGGTTAGACAGATATTTCGAATAGTATCAAATCCTAATACCACTGCAGCTCGGCTAACAGTAGAAACTTGATTAATACCTTTATTATAAGTTGCACTATTAGCAACCCGTAAAATGCGTGAGGTCAGCGCATTGTCGTGCATCACACTGCGACCCAGTAACGATAAAGAGGAGACGTCATCCTTGGCAAGCTGCTCTAAATCTCTAACGGTTGAACATAGGGCTGGCATTTCTTGATCACTAATGCGCTTGGTCCAATATTCAACACCTTTGTGAGATTGATTGGCTGTCATAGTTGTCTTTTTTATTAAATAATTGTGGATATATTGTGACAAGTATACTCAAGATAGCTCTATGATGGAGATCTTATTAATACTCAAGTTGATAAAATAGGACGCGATATAAAAAAGCGGCCCATTAAGGGCCGTAACACAAGCGAGTTGGTTAAAAACTTACGGGTAGGAAGTAAACCAACAATAAGAATCAACAACAAAGCTTGCAAGCTTATGATCCAAAAGGTTGGATAAAAGTCCCGTGCGGCCTGTAGGAGAACCGCACGGGGTTACAACAGTCGCAAAGCGACTAAACTGTAAAACGGTACATTTAAATCTTAAAACTGTTCTTCTTCAGTAGAACCGGTTAATGCAGTTACTGAAGACTTGCCACCTTGAATACAGGTGGTCACTTGGTCAAAGTAACCCGTACCCACCTCTTGTTGATGAGAAACAAACGTATAACCTTTTTCTGCTGCAGCAAACTCAACTTCTTGCACTTTTTCAACATAGTGCTTCATACCTTCGCCACGTGCATAGTCATAGGCTAAATCGAACATGTTGTACCACATGTTATGAATGCCCGCTAATGTGATGAACTGATACTTATAGCCCATATTTGATAGCTCTTGCTGGAATTTAGCAATGGTTGCATCATCCAAATTCTTCTTCCAGTTAAACGAAGGAGAACAGTTATAAGCAAGCAGTTGATCTGGATACTTAGCATGAATTGCATCAGCAAATCTCTTTGCTTCTTCAAGACAAGGCTTAGCCGTTTCACACCAAAGTAAATCTGAGTAAGGCGCATAAGCAAGACCACGAGAAATCGCTTGGTCTAAACCCGCTCTAACACGATAGAAACCTTCAGAGGTACGCTCGCCAGTCACAAACTCACTATCATAAGCATCACAATCTGATGTCATTAAATCTGCAGCGTTTGCATCAGTACGTGCAATAACTAATGTATCTACGCCACTGACATCCGCCGCAAGACGTGCTGCAACCAGTTTTTGAATCGCTTCTTGGGTAGGCACTAAAACCTTACCGCCCATGTGACCGCACTTTTTAACTGACGCTAATTGGTCTTCAAAGTGAACACCTGCAGCACCGGCATCAATCATTGACTTCATCAGTTCAAATGCATTCAATACACCACCGAAACCCGCTTCAGCATCAGCAACAATAGGTAAGAAATAATCGGTATAATTCTTATCACCTGGATTGATTTCTTTGCCCCACTGAATTTGGTCAGCACGACGGAATGAGTTATTGATACGGCTCACTACCGCGGGTACCGAGTTAGCTGGATATAAAGATTGGTCTGGGTACATGGTGCCAGCTAAGTTAGCATCAGCAGCAACCTGCCAGCCTGAAAGATAAATAGCTTCAATACCCGCTTTAGCTTGCTGAACAGCTTGGCCGCCCGTTAATGCACCTAAAGAGTTAACATAACCTTTTTTAGCGCCACCATTGACTAATTCCCATAGTCTTGCCGCACCAAGCTTGGCAATAGTGTTTTCAGGCACGACTGAACCACGTAAGGCGACCACTTCTTCTGCAGTAAATGGACGTTTAACCCCTTTCCAACGTGGATTTTCAGCCCAATCTTTTTTGATTGCATCGACTTGTTGTTGACGAGTTAGTTGTGTTGCCTTAGTCATAATGTGACTCCTTGCTGTGTGATTGCTAGTTTGTTATCACGACTGCACAATGCAGTGCGTGAGATTCTATAATTCAGTAATTTAATATTAAGCGGTTAAAAGCTCATATCCGGGTAGAGTTAAAAAATCTACCAATTCATCCGATGTGGTAATTTGTTCAAGTAGCTCAGCGGCTTTAGCAAACTGCCCCGCTTGATAGCGCTCATCACCCACTTCTTGTTGAACCTTGACTAGTTCTTCTGCCAACATGCTTCTAAACAAGTCTTTGGTCACTAATTGACCGTTAGATAATGTCTTGCCGTGTTGGATCCATTGCCAAATTGAGGTGCGTGAAATTTCAGCAGTCGCAGCGTCTTCCATCAAACCGTAAATTGGTACGCAGCCATTACCTTGGATCCAGGCTTCTATGTATTGCACCGCGATACGAATATTAAGCCGCATACCGGATTCTGTGCGTTCCCCTTCACATGGCTGAAGTAACTCAGCCGCCAAAATCGGTGCATCAACATCGCGGGTAATATGCAGTTGGTTGGTTTTATCTCCGCCAATATAGTCATTGAATATTTTCATTGCGGTGTCAGCTAAACCTGGATGTGCTACCCATGTACCATCATGGCCATTACGGGCTTCTAGCTCTTTGTCGCCACGAACCTTGTTCAATACCAACTCGTTAGTGGCTTCATCTTTTGCCGGAATAAATGCCGCCATTCCGCCCATGGCTAATGCACCACGCTTATGACAGGTTTTAATCAATAGACGTGAATATGCACTTAAAAATTTGGTGTCCATGGTCACCGCCTGGCGATCGGGTAACACTCGGTCAGCATGACGCTTTAAGGTCTTGATATAGCTAAAAATGTAATCCCATCGACCACAATTTAACGCAACAATATTTGAGCGAAGCTCATACAAAATTTCGTCCATTTCAAATACAGCGGGTAAGGTTTCAATTAAACAGGTGCATTTAATCGTCCCAGGTTTTAAGCAAAAACGCTCTTCAACAAAGGCAAACACTTTTGCCCACCAACGTGCTTCAACATGGCTTTCAAGTTTAGGAAGATAAAAGTAAGGGCCTGAATTACTTGCCAATAACTGGTGATAGTTATGGTAGAAATATAAGGCAAAATCCATCAAGCCACCGGGTATAGCCTGGCCTTTATATTCAACATGCTTTTCTTTTAAATGCAGACCACGAACACGGGCAACTAACACCGCAGGGTCAGGATTTAACGTGTATTGCTTACCTGTACCAGGGGCTGTAAATTCAATATCGCCGCGAACCGCATCACGTAAATTAATTTGACCTTCAACCACTTTCTGCCAACTTGGAGCTAATGAGTCTTCAAAATCAGCCATAAACACTTTAACGTTGGCGTTTAATGCATTAATAATCATTTTACGGTCTACAGGACCGGTGATTTCAACCCGACGATCTGTTAAGTCGTGCGGAATACCACGAATAGACCAATTACCATCACGTATTGCACGGGTTTCAGGTAAAAAATCCGGTAATTCTCCATTATCAATACGCGCTTGTTTTTGTTTACGCTTTTCAAGTAATTGTGGAACTTCAGCGGCAAACCGGCTACATAAGCTGTCAAGTAATGCTAATGCACCATCATTAAACACGTCATCTTGCCCTGCTATTGCGGGACCAGTAATGACTAAATCTGGCGTACTGTTGGACTGCTCAGATGTTGCTTTACTGTACTGTGCGACTAATTGATCTGCCGTCATAACCTGGCTCCCTTGGTGCGACTGTCATTGTTTTACAAACGGGTTGAACATTTCTATTTGGATTACTGCTTTAAATAAAAAGTGACTAATAAACTCAATAATTCAGAGTAACTAAAGTTGCTTGCTTAACATGCTGCAAATTAATCTGAGTGACTTACGTTTATCTGTAAAACCTTTTATTCAAATAAAATCACCAAATGTTCGTTTCGCAATAAAAACTACGCAATAACTGTTGTGTTTGCAACAGTCATCACTTTACCAATTCAGTATAAAACCATCATAAAACAGCATTTAAAATTGGTCATACCAAACCCAAAAGCAACAATTAAAGCACTGATAAACAACAATAATAAAAAATTACACACTGTGAAATTCACCCTGTAAAATTAAATGGTATTACCTATTAACCAATAAAAACACAAAGTAATAACTTCCGTAATTAAAAAACATAAAGTAAACTTAAATTTACACAAAAGCAGTCAAAACAATAATTTAAACAACCATCAACTTGTTTTGCCTTCCCCTTAAGTACCCCCTACTTTAAATAACAGAATCAGTCAGTTAACCAAACTCAAACAAAACCCACTTTTAAACAACCGTTTTAATTTGACGTTAACGTAAAATGGAACAATAAAAGGTATTTAACGGCAAAAATACAGATAAACGTTATCCGATCATCAAGGTCATCCTCAGTGGTTTTATCAAAAAATAAGTTAATTTATTTTAAATTTTTTTGATTTTTTAGTCGTTTAACTTAATATTTCGCTTTTAAATGAGACTTAACACGATTTCAGCCATCTTGCTTATTAACCGCGACTTGGGTTAATGGATCGGCTCAATAAGCTCAATCCAATAGATTTAGCTTATTTTGTCGCAAACTTGTCATTTATTTTGTAAACAAGGCGCATTAACACGTCATAAAAAATAGCTAATAGCGCTAATAATCTAAAAATACCCCTCTGCTTCTCGCGAGATCATCAAACTGATTTCGCCTCACCCTGCAAAGTACACGTTAATCATCACAAATTTTGTATTGTTGATAATTCAACAGAACAAGGGGAGCAGATAACGCTCTGAAAGCATTGACAGAGACAGCCAATAACGCCAAAACGCATATGAATAGCATTGAATAACTGAATGGGTAGGGAAATAAACTGGTAGAAAGGTAGGTGATTAAACTAATCAGCCTATGAACATTATTGACGTAAATACTGCCTATGGTGTTTACAAGCATTGAGAGACTAGCAATATGAAAGGAAGTTGATAAAAGGGAGTTGATAAAAGGGAGTTGATAAAAATCAGTTTTATGATGCGCTTCCTAGGTAAAACACAAAAACCTTCGCTATTGTAACTGTGACAGTGTCGTAACGCTTAGCATAGTTGCGGCATACCGCTATATCCACAATGCTAATCAAGTACAGTGGTGGCTATCGAAAGATCCGTTAGACGAAGTTTGGATGGTATACCAGCGCCTTGTTGCGCCCTTGATGCTTACATTCATACAAAGCTATATCAGCGCGACTTAATAATGGATCAATACTTAAATCATCACTACTTAACGAGCTTATACCAACACTCAAGGTAATTGAAAAATTATGACCTGAATATTTGGTATCAATACTTTCAACTTCTTTACGTATGGTTTCTGCTAATTTAAAGGCTGTTTTTTCATCTGTCCTAGGTAAGTAAAGTACAAACTCCTCGCCCCCAAGGCGACAGAAAATGTCTGCTGGACGAATTATATCTTCAATAACTTGAGTAACTTTTTTTAATGTCCAATCACCAGTAGCATGACCAAAGCGATCATTAATTGATTTAAACAAGTCTAAGTCTAATATCAATACAGAAAAATGACTATGGTTAGATAAAGCTTGCACCAATTCATTTTCAGCTAAATCTTGTCCTGTCTGGCGATTAAAAATCCCGGTCAATCCATCTCGCTGAGCTTGACGCATAAATTGATTACGTTGAAGCCATGCCGTTAGCAATAAAAGCAATAAACCAATACACACACCAAACAACAAGGTCGAAAACATAATTGATGAACTTTTTTCTTTCAAAAATAAATCTTTTTGTTGCACCATCAACTCATGTTCTTGCTGCAAACTTTTATTTTCACGACTTTTTTCAGCGCTATCAAAACGAGCCATTTGATAAGCATTTTGTTTATGGTTACTCTCATCTAAATCTTGTAAATCTAACGCATGGGCAACGACTTGATATTGGTATGCTTTAGCGTAATGCCCATCTCGACTGGCTAACATAGCCAATACTTCATTAGCTTGTTTTTTTACATGGTTATTAGATTTATCTGCATTCAAAGCGTTAAGTTCATCCGCATAAAGCGCCGCTTTTTGATAATCACCCTGAAAGAAATAAATTTTGCTTAAAAAAGCTTTAACACTATATATTTCTTGATGAAATTGAAATGATTGATACCCTTCTAGCGCTGTTTCAAACAGCGGTTTAGCCAAATCTAACTGATCAAGCTCAAAATAACTCTCGGCTTGCCCTTTTATAGACATAATTTTAATTAATGGCTGTTCATTATCAGCGCAATAGATTTCAGATTGTTTGAATAAATCATTCGCCTCGGTATAACGCCCTAACCTTAGGGTGGCTACCGCTAAATAGACTTTGGTATAACATTCATTTTTAGTGTCTTTACCTTGGTTGATATTCAGCACTAATTGCGCAGTATTAAGCATTTCTTCATAAGCATTTAAATCAAGCAAGATATTTAACAAACGAACATAAGAAGCCACTTTTAGGCTCGTATCTTGAACCCCTTCAATACGCGCTAAATTCACCTCCAACATGGAGAACGCTGCTTCATAGTTTTTAAGCATTAAAAATACTGTGGTTTTATAAAGATAAATTCGGGTCAGTGACGCTTCCGATGGGGTGAAAGTTAACGCTAAGTCCAGTGTTTGATTGGCCTGTTCTAATTCAGATAAATATATGTGCTTCGCACTCAGCAGAGTATAAAACTCAGCCAACTGAGGCCGAGATAGCTTATCAAGCGCCCCCTCTATAGCTTTGATTGCAACATCAGCTTGGGTAAAATCGGTTTGCAGTAACTTTTCAACTCGACTTAAAGACTCATCATAATTTTCAGACGCAAAAGCACAATGGCTAAAAACCAATTGTGCTAATAAACAGAAAACTAAGCCTATATATTTCATTTGTTATTCAGTCGGGGTAGTAACCATAATGTAAGCTTGCATTAAACTATCACCCAATTGTGCTTTAAGGGCATTTAAATCACCAGACATAATTAAATCAACTTGTTCGACTGTTAAGCCATTTGCCAGCATAACGCCTCGAGGATCCGCTTTATAAGCTTCTAATAATGCTGCATCAACCGATAACGCTTCGGCAAATTGTTGTAATTTAGACATGGTATTCCTTTATAGTTTTTATGATTTTTTTTTAACTAGCCAATACTAGCAGCTGTTATGCCTAATTTATCTAAAATTTGTTGATTTAACACTAGCTTTTTTGCTGGTGGTATCATTAACGTACTAATTGGTTTGAGTAGCGCAAAAGGTAAGTCACTCAAAGCAACAGTATCAATTCTTGGTTGTTGGAATGGCAAGGTGGCCGCTTCATAAATCACCACGGAATGATCTAATGGATACCACTGGCTCAAATGCTCAACTAACACTTCAAGTTTTGCTTGTGTGGTCGAAAATTGGGTCAAGGTATGCTCACCAGCCAACGCTATTTGCCATAACAATAAATGGGTACAGTTATTGGGTATATGGTTATAAAGTAAAAACTGCGTCGCCTCAAAACTTTGGTGGCCCACATTAGCTGGGTCAATCCCTAAATCCGCCCATAAACACGCTTCTGCTGAAATTCCAGGTAACATACTCGACTCAAACCCTTCAGCTCGGGCTTGCTTAATTGCCATATGTGCAACACACGCAAAAACACCAGGGTGACCATAGAAGGCGCACACCACTAATTTGCCTTGGCGCACTTCTGATAAAATGGCAGCTACCATTTCATTATATGTATCACGTCGATTTTTAACTTGGTCTGGTTTAGCATAAAAAGATTGTAACGACCGCACATCAGCGTTAGTCGAATCAAGCCACCGCTGAGCAAAACCATCAGTTACCAATGAAAAAACCACATCGGCTATTTCAATATAACTTTTGCTTAATGTGCTAATTTGTCCAGCCAAGTGCATACCAGTGCCCACGCAAACCAACCTACCGATACTGTTGGGTTGTTCAAAATTGGCCGCTATTTTAGTATTTTTGACGTTCAAGATTACACTATTCATTATTTATTCATTTTTATTATTAAAATACCGTAACAGAGTGCAAAATAACATTTAATTTATAGCTCAAGCTAAACAATTTGAATAATTATTCCAATGTTTTTTTACTTAAAAACATAATAAACCATTGAACTTATGCTTATTGAGCTAATCAAATTTGCCACAAGTCACATCCGCCCTTGTCATCATAGGGTTTGCTTGGGTATGATAACCAACAGAATTTAGGAAGTAGCACAGACAATGATTAACAAAAAACAAAGTCTTACTCTGTTAAGCGCAGTAGCATTATCTATATCTTTAAGCGGTTGTAGTGTATTTGACTGGTTGATTTATAAGCCAGATGTCCCGCAAGGGAACTACATGGAAAGCCAGCAAGTCGATAAGTTACGTATCGATATGACTAAAGAACAAGCTGAATATATTTTAGGGCGTCCCGTTTTACGTGACAGTTTTGCTGATGATACTTGGTATTACGTGTATCACTTTAAAAGTGGCCGCGATGCTAGCATTATTCATAAAGAGTTAATTATTCATTTTATTGATGACAAGGTTAACCGTGTTGAAGGTGATTATGATTTACATGCGGACTTTAATACTCCGCTTGATGAAAACAAGTTACCGTCAAGCAATGAACCAGAGGATGACCCGCTCATTCCGGAAGCTCGTCCAGACGCAAAACCTTTAGTTGAAGAGCAACGTGGTTTAAACAGCACTATCAACGATAAAAAATAAACCTCAACATAACGGTAGAGGCCTAAAATAAAAAGCAGGGATGCCTCCCTGCTTTTTTTATGCCTGCAATGCAAGCGTGCTTAACCTAACTTAGCGCCAGTAATTTTATTAATTCGCCCTTCATCTTTAGCTTTCTCCGCACGTTTACGGCGCACGTCTTTAGGGTCAGCAATAAGCGGCCTATAAATTTCAACACGCTGACCAGGCACAAGCACCTCATCGTGCTTAACTTGGCGACTAAACACCCCAAGTTTTACCTGTTCTAAATCAATTTCAGGAAAAAAAGCGCAAATATCACTTTGTCTTACCGCCTCAATAAAACTGCAACCTGGTTCAACCATCACAGTAATGACTTTTTGTTGGGTTGGCAGCGCATAGACCACATCTACAGCAAACGGTTGTTGTTCAATTGTCACGATAAATTACCTTAGCTCGGTCAGTAAATGCGGTCACCATAGACGACATCAATTGTTTAAATACCCGCCCAAAAGCTAAATCAGACAGCGGATTAGCAAATTCAAAATCCAAATCAAACTCTACTTTACAGGCATCATCTGTTAGCTCAGTAAACACCCATAACCCCTGTAAGCGTTTAAACGGACCGTTTTCCAGTGTTAACGTAATTCGTTTACCTGTTTCAACTTGATTACGTGTTGTAAAAGTTTTTTTAATGCCAGCTTTACTGACATCAACCGATGCCACCATGGTAGAGCCATCAAACTCCAACACCTTACCGCCCACACAGCCAGGTAAAAAAGCATGGTAAGACTCAACATCATTAACCAACTCATACATCTGCATGGCACTAAAGCGCACCAACACACTCTTGGAAATCTTAGGCATCTGCACTCACTTCTACAAAATAATGTCGTGATTTTATCACGATAAATGAAAAAGGCATCTGTTGCAGCACAACATAGACGTACACAAACTAATAATTTAGGTATAATCGTTGAATTATTAATACTCTCCCCCCATATCTGTTGTAGTACCGAATAAAAAAGTTAACACAACAGCGCTTTTCAAATGGGCAAATTGCAGGCGATATAACGCCTAGATGGTAAAAAAGCATGGTAAAGAAGAATTCAAAATCGGGAAAAAACCCCTCAGCAACCATCGCACGTAACAAACGCGCGACTTTTGAATACCGCATAGAAGATAAAGTCGAAGCGGGATTACAACTTATGGGCTGGGAAGTTAAATCTATCCGCATGGGTAAAGTTAACTTATCTGATTGTTATGTTTACATAAAAGAAGGTGAAGCCTTTATGCATGGTTGTACTATACAACCACTTAATACCGCTTCAACCCATGTTATATGCGATCCAATAAGAACCAAAAAACTGCTATTAAAGCGCAGTGAAATCGACAAACTTGCCGGATTAATTGAACGTCAAGGTTACACCCTTGTCCCCTTATCCATGTATTGGCGTAAAGGTGCTTGGGTCAAAGTCGAAATAGGCTTAGGCAAAGGTAAGAAAGATCACGATAAACGTGAAGACACCAAAGAACGTGAATGGAAAGTCGAACAGTCTCGCGTAATGAAAAAGAGCAGACTGGACGGATAATAACCAAACGATGATATTTTGTTAATCGTCGCTAGGTATTAGCCAAACAACACGTTATGATATTACTAATTGGGGGCGATTCTGGATTCGACAGGATTCACGAAACCCAAGGAGCATGTCGAGGGGCGGTTGGCCTCGTAAAAAGCCGCACCGTTATAGTTGCAAACGACTCTAACTACTCTCTAGCAGCTTAGGCTAGCTAGCCATCACCCACACGTTTCGCACGTGGACAGTGGATCATGATGGTCATATTACAGTGTGCTAGCGAGGGAACTCCGTCCAGGGGTGAACCGCGAAACAGTACCGGACTCACCAAGTAGCATCCTGTCTTTCGGAGACTCCTTGGTTAAATAAAAGAGAGACTAAACATGTAGTGCCGAGGATGTAGGCTTTCTGGACGCGGGTTCAAGTCCCGCCGCCTCCACCAATTTATAGAAGGGCTTAGCAGCAATGCTAAGCCCTTTTTGTTAGTTTTTTTAACTTATATTGTTACAGCGAAAATCACTTTCTATTTTTATCCAATTCAGATGTGGCGGCGGGACTTGAACCCACGTCCTATTTGCATCGCTAAACCTCAATAACTCCTTTAAACCTTGCAAAGGTATTCATTGACGTTGTTGATTGCATGTCTTGATAATCTGGATTATTGGCACTTAAAGTGTACTGACCTTGCCCCAGTTTTTTCACTTTACGTAATAAATATTGGGGATCTCCGGTTTCATCTAATAATTCAATCGCAAGAGTATGATTGGATATTGAGCCCGCACTCGCTGACGTTATCCACTCAAACAGTAGATAATCGCCATCACAAATAGGCTGTTTACCTCCATTCATTGAGTTGCCCTTTGCGCGCGCGATGAAGTGTTTCTGAGAATTTAAGTTGCCATAGTGTGCAGGGACTTTAATGGTACTAACTTGTTCGGCTGAACTGGTTTTAAAATGCCCACACGCAATTTTTAAATCTTCATAGAATGGAAGGTAAATAACATTATCTTGGGGTGCATCATTTAGCATAGATAACGCACTGGTTGATAAACTCAGTGAGTTTAAATCTGATGGTTTTAATATAATATCGAGTTTGGCGTAATAATCTTTTAAGTCAGTTAGCATTTGTTGATTAAGCTGTTTTAGATCGCTGTCTTCAAGCTTTTCCCATAGTACAGTGTCAAATGACATTAAACTGAGTTCATTACACTGATAAAAGAACCGTTTCCGCTCAAATTTTTCAAATGGATTACTGCTTATACTGCGTTTAATATATGCATTATCAAATAAATTTTCATGGCGATTTAGCGGATTGTGCTCTTTCTCACTTCGACCATATTGCTGTAACATGGTCTGGTAAAAGCCACTGTAATGTTGAACCATTTTATCAATGTCGACTTCACCTTGCGGATTATGATGGTTAATCATGATCAGCATAAAGATGATTTTATATGAATAGGTATAATCTCGTTTTTCAATAAACTCGATAAAATCAGCTTTACGGGTATCTTGAGTACGAATAGGGATATTTTTATCTTGTCTAAGATCATTAAGCTTTTGCTGGCTGAAATAATTTAAGGTTTTACTGCCAAAGGGGATCGTTTTACTTGCAACGAGTTCACCTTTTCTCATCCACGCTTTAACAGTACCCGTTGATATAAAGAGTTCTCGAGCGAGTTGCTCTTCATTGAGTAAATCACTGAATTCTTTTTCAAAGTTAAATATATTGATTGGCTCAATTCTTCGTTCAGACTCCCACAATCCATCTAGGATAATCAGATCATGCTGTAGGGTGCCATGGACATCTTTTACCACATCACCAAAGGGTTGATAAAATCCTAAATTAAACAACCCATGAATTGACCAAGGCTTAATCACAGCGCCATAACTATCAACAACGTCAATCACATATAATGCTTCTTTGCCTGGATGATTTCTTGTTCCACGGCCTAACTGCTGGGTATACAGCACCTTTGACATAGTCGGCCTTGCCATAACTAATATACTGGTTTGTGGGGCATCCCAACCTTCATTCAGTAACTCGCATGCACAAATTATCTGTACTTTCCCTTGCTGGTATAAATCAAGGCCTGAGCGATCTTTACCGCTAACAGCCACCGCTGTTATGCCTGACTGATTCAACAATGCAGCCATTCGCTGGGTATGTTTAATATCCACACAAAAGATAACCCCCTGTTGGGCGCTAATTTTGTATTCGCTATTATGAGGAAAAAAATACTTTTTCAACATATCAACAATGAGTTGATCCCTAGAAGGTAAGATGATTGTTTTTTGCAAGTCACTTTTAACAAACTCTTTGCCATTAAAACGCACTTTTGAAAAGTCGATATTTGACTCTAGTCGAAAAGCCCTTATTTGAGGAACTAGCTTTTGCTGAATGGCTTCTTCTAGTGTCATTTCAACTTCATACTGACCAAAAATATCAGCCAATTGGCACTGATCATATCGTTGATCCGTTGCCGTTAAGCCTAGTAAAGTTTCTGGAGAGAAATAACTTAGCGCTTGCCTTAACCCATCAGCACCAGCTCGATGAGCTTCATCCACAACAATATAGTCAAAATGATTTTTAGCTAATTTACGATAATGCCGCAATACATAGGCGCTTGTTTGCACAACAATATCCAATTGAGTATTTGATAACTCTAGACCAACGTGGATATTAGGTAGACGTTTCTGTATTCGCTCTATTAATTGCTGGCGTAAATCACGGGTAGGTACGATGGCAAGCACCTGTTTAGCTTTAGCTTGTTGACACTGTAATCTGAAGTCTTCAATAAAAACTTCGGTTTTCCCTGTTCCTGTTGGCAGCACGACTAAAAAACTGTTTTGACCGTTTTCACGTTTCAAGGCCAGCTTATCTACTGCATCTTGTTGATGTTGATATATCTCGAAATTATAGGCTCGTTGTGCTCTATAAAGCGGCGATTTTTTAAAGCTATTTGCGTCACCAAAATATTCCTTTATTTGATCTTCAAATTTAAACTCGTCACTCATGCCGCGATCAGACCAGCGATAAACCAGGTAGCCATCGTTAACTAATGAGTTCTGCTTAAACAATTGTGAACGGTATTTATTTTTAGTGACTAAAGCAGATAAAGGGTGATGATAGATTTCACCATTGAGTTCAATTGCGATGGGATTGGTGCTGCGTTGGAGAATGTAGTCAACGTAACGTTTATGACCTAATCTATCAATATAAGGTGCTTCTGCTTGCAAGGCATGGATAGAGGCAGCGCCATAAACTTGTTCAAATAACTCGGCAAATTTATATTCTGGTGGCGTTGGGTCAATATGATCCTCAGATCTATTGGCACCAAACTTTCTTAACTCAATATCTTCAATCTCATCAAATAAAAAATCTTGCCAATCATTGAGTAATTGCAGCTTATCAGATGCACAGAAACGATAAAGCCCCTGATATCTATGCATGATTCTGTTTTGATAACTCGTATAGTTTACATAATGAAATGACGTTGGTGATAAATCATATAATGTGTGATCAACCAATACAGCAGGCTTCTCTAAAGCAGAATATTGACTCCCCCACCGATATAAATATACAAACGACCAACATCAACCACATCTTTAAGTTGATACTGAAAACCAGCAGCTATGTTATCTATGTCATGTCCAGTGATAGCCATAGTGTTACCGTTTTATCAAAATGGCATTTAGCCACTTATCATCTTGCCTGTCGGGTCTTACATCTTGGGTTATCCATGTTTTTTTTATTGATAAATCAGAGTGAGCAATGAACGAAGCAAGCCTTTCTTCATTAGCATTGGTAAAGAAGCGCCCTCCTCGACTTATATCATCATCACCATACTTAAATGAGCAATAGAAAATGCCTCCAACGGCTAAATGTGAGGCTAAACGCTTGAACGTAGTGGTAATTAACGGACTAGGCACATGTAGCAATGACGCGCATGCCCAGATAGCATCAAATTTAAATCGAGTGTCAAAACTGTCAAAAGTAGCCAGTGAGACTTCAAGGCCTGTATATAACCTCGCTTTATTTACTAGGGCTTCGCTAGCATCAAACGCGGTAACCTTAAACCCCTGTTTAATAAAATAAGCACTGTCACGGCCGCTACCACAACCTGCGTCAAGGATAGTGCCAGTTAACGGAATGAGGGGAACAAACTCATTATAAAGGGCTGTCATATTCACATTAACAGTATCAGAGTAGAAGGCATCAGAATGCTGGTTGTAGAAATCTATGGTCATACTGAGTTTAGGTATTTTCGGGACTAGACATAAACTCAAGATTAACATAACCAATTGAAAGGTATAGTAACTAATTCACATTACCGCGACAAAAAAATACCTGCACTTGGCAGGTATTTTCGTAAGCTTAAAACAAATCAAGGGCGAGCTATTAACTCAACGCTTGTGTTATTAGCTTTGCTTTTTTACAAACTTCGACTTCAGCATCATTTGGCCGTTACCATCGACTTTACAATCTATGTCATGGTCGCCAGCCGCAAAACGGTTGATTACTGCTTTAGTACCCACTTTAAGTACGAGTGATGACCCTTTCACTTTAAGATCTTTGATTAAGGTGACTTTATCGCCCTCTGCCAGCAAGTTACCTACTGCATCGCTTAGAATGATGACATCTGGATCAACGACCACTTCATTTGGGTTCCACTCGTTGGCGCATTCTGGGCAAATTAATAATGTACCATCTGAATAGGCGTATGGTGACTCACATTTTGGACAGGGTGGGATTATATCGCTCATCTGTAACTCTCTTTAATTAACATACTATAACAGTCAGAACTTTATATGCGATGCTGACTCTATAATGAGTCTAATGGGCTGTAAGCAGTATTCTGACCAAAAATGATAATGGTATTATAATAAAATTATCATTCATACTCAATCCAGCATCCTCTTTTAAGACTAAAAGTAGCGCTAGCCTTGCACTTTTGGGTTATTAGTCGGCTTTTGATCCCCGTAGCTGACATCATGCTGCTCAAGATAACCACGAATTAGCTGGCGTACAACTTGCGATGGAGTTAAATCTTGTGATGCGCACAGTTGCTCAAAAGCCTGTTTTTTATTTGGGTCTAATAGCACAGTAAATCGTGCGGTTTTATTTTCCATCAAGGTTACTCCCTTAAAACATTATCATTTGATGATAATACCTTATATGCAATGATGCAGATACTGGTTTTATCTCCAGCTGGCACAGAATTGTAGCTGCCAATAGCAACGTGTATTACCACTCTTATGACTGTAATTGTGACATTAGAATATCAGGTTTAGAATGTGATTTTAGTTAACGCTAGGCTTGACCGAATCCATTTTGCACCGCATATTATCAGTAACAAAATATCTACATTTTATCTTCTCGTTAGTCTATCCGTCAGGTGTGCTACTACTCGTATTAAGGATGGCATGTGCCGCGGTTTCATTCGATCAGTTTTTTAACTAGTGGTGACGCTACATGATTACCATAAGCGTTGTCATTAGATGAGTTTGATTGCCCATTATTTACATAAGTGGAAGTTTAGATTAGCCATATTGATTGGCTTACTTTTACTGTGGCCGCTTCAAAATGCTTTCATTAGCACCTTACAGTCGGATGCGCTTAAACCTTATCATATTCAGTTACCCGTCAACCTTGATAGTGCTACCCGTGATAAATGGGGAATAAACCAAGACGCTGTTATTGAAAAAGTATTTGTTAGCGGAAGCTTTAGCGACTGGCATATAGATGACACCTTTTATCAATTAACGCAGCAAGACGGGCATTGGCAGTTTGATTTACCTATTTACCCTGGGGAACTAGAATATAAACTGGTGTTATTTATTCAAAACCAAGTTGAGCCTGTGTGGATTTTAGACCCTAACAATCCTGACATTACCGTAAACCCATGGGAGGGGAGCAACTCTGTTTTACACATTGCCGACTGGCCAAAAGTCAGCTTAATCAGTCAAATCCTTACCGCTGCGTTACTAGGCACATTTTTACTTTTTTGTATTTTAGAACCTTTTCTTTATTGGTTACTGCACCAGAAATTACCCTTTCATCGGAAATTAGTGCTCAGTAATATTTTAATTTTAGCCTGTACGCAAATTATATTTCTAAGTTACCAACTGCATTTAAATAGGCAACTAATTAAGCAGGGCTTAATCGACAGCGTACACGGTATGCATCTGATTTTTCATGGCGAAGGAGTTGATTTTGAACATCTCAATACACAAACAGATAATATCAATCATGCATTAACAAAATTCTTTTTACCTGCCACCACACGCATTGATAAAACTCAAAGTAGTTTATTTCAAATTACCCTATCTGACTTCGCCGTATTAAACGAAAACGGCCAGTTAATTACCCTGCGCCATCGAGAACAAAATCAACATATTCAACAGTCACGGGCTGAACAACTGGGATTTAATAATAGCCAGGACTACTTTATTAACGGCATGTGGCAACACTTATTGCCTAACGCGATAACTAACGCCCTAAACGGCCAAATAGTGATAGCGTCACGGCCACATAATATGCGCAAGGTTGAAACATCGCGTACCCAGTCGGCAGAGTTGATACTTGGGTTTAGCCAGTTTGTGCAACCCATTGTATCCCGAGGCCAGTTAAAGGGCTTTTATGCAGGCTCGGTTCAAGTCAAGCTGTACGGAGATGAACTACTAAGAATACTTGTGTTTCAGTTGCTATTACTTGTGGGAGTGATTGTATTATCAAGTTGGTTATTTACCCGCGTGGGCAAAATGGTCACTGAGGATATTTTAAAGTTAACCCAATGGACTCAAAATATTGTTAAAGGCAATTTATCACAAATATTGACCATCAATAGCCAAGATGAAATTCAACAGTTGTCTGAAAATTTCAATAAAATGCGCCAATCTTTACAGGATAGTTTTGCCCAAATAGCGGTGCAAAATAATAAACTATATCAAGAAGCCTATTTTAATGGGCTAACGGCATTACCAAACCGTAAAAAATTGCATAGCGATCTAGCTGAGCTAGCTATTGGCGCCTTGTTGGTGATTAACATTAATGATTTCGGCGAGTTTAATGACTTTTATGGTGTCGATGCCGGTGATGAAATTTTATTAGAAGTGGCTAATCGACTTGCGTCAGGAAACAGACCGGTTACATTATATAAAACTGGCCCGGATGAGTTTGTCGTAACATTAACAACTCAAGTGTTAACCTCTACATCAATATCAGATTCGCTATCATCCTCAGCCGTGACTACTGTAGCAAGCTCGAATAATCAACAACTGGCAAAACTTGCGCAGCTTTTATTTGATGATATTTGCCAAAAACCGCTGCTTATCAAAGGCAGTGAATATTATATCTGTGTCAGTATTGGCGGTGCCCTGCTGGCTAATGAGCAAACATTAGTGACAGAAGAATCGGGGTTATCAGTTGAACACTCTCCTGCCACAAAGTCAGCTAATCAGTTGCACCGACATGCAGATTTAGCCCGTCGCTTTGCTAAAAAACAGCAACTCTTTTATTGCTGTTTTAGCACTGAAATGGCTAACTCAGCCGCATTTGAAGAAAACATGCGCCAAAGTAGAATGCTAGCAAAGGCTGCACAAGAGAATTGGGTGGTGCCTTATGTTCAGCTTATTCAGCCTTTAATTGATGCGCCTATAAAATTTGAATGTTTGATGCGCCTGCAACTCCCCGACGGACAAATATTAGCGCCCCATCAATTTATGAAAGCCGCTAGACAATCACGTATTTATCCGCAGTTAATGCGTTGCATGTTACAAAAGTCGATTGCGCTGTTTAAAGACCAACCCTATGATTTTTCGGTTAACATCACTTTGGATGATATTGCCATTACACAAAATCTAGAGATAATTATCAGTTTACTGAAAACTGATCCAAACACCTGTCAACGGATAACCTTTGAGCTACTCGAAAGTGAAGAAATTACTAACTATGAGGCGGTGGAACATTTTATTAAGTTAGTCAAACCATTAGGCTGTAAAATTGCTATTGATGATTTTGGTGCCGGTTATTCAAACTTTGTGCATTTACTCAGTTTAGATATTGATATTATCAAAATAGATGGTTCATTAATCCGTCATTTAGATAACGATCCTAAAGCCAGATTATTGGTTGAAACCATCGCGATTTTCGCCCATAAGATGGGTAAAAAGACCGTAGCTGAATTTGTTGAAAATGATGCGACTCTGAACTTACTTAACCAATATGAAATTGATTATGCTCAAGGTTACTTACTTGGCAAACCTGCGCCAACAATCACTCAAGCACTAGCCATTTATTCAACTAAGTAACTGTGCTGATATCATTTTAAAATCTGGACGCTGTAATACATTCTCTTGCATACACAGTTTCGCCAAAGCAGTTAATTCAGCATGCTTTGGTATTGAATACTGTGGATTTTCTGGTGTAATTAACGCTAACAAGTCATCAATTAAACAGCCTAAGGCACGCACTTCAATTTTATGCATTTTGAGGCGTTGTTGTAACGGTAAGTTAGCTAAGTTAGAGGCTGCGCCAAAATCACCAAATAACACCTTACACTCATTATCAATCATAATATTATGCGCGTAGATATCGCCATGACTAACCTGTTGCTGGTGCATATGGGTCATGGTGTCACTCATTTGCTTAACTATTCGCACTATGGCTTCAACAGAGAATTGTGCATTGTCATTAAAAGTGTCACGGGTACACGTCTGCAATGAGGGTGGCAGCCCTAAGTTTTGATAACCTTCAGGAATAAGTGCCATCACCAAGCCTAATTGTTCACCATGATGAATTTGACCAATGGCGGGAATTAAATTTACATGCTCGCCTGTTGTTAAACAGCAATCCAGCTCATCTGCTGGGTAGCCGTCGCTGGTAATGGCGCCTTTAAAAATCTTCACTGCGACATTGTCGGGTAAATGGGCTTGAGTGGTAGGTCGATTAAGCCAATGGGCTTTATATATAATGCCCGATGCACCTTGACCAATTTGAGCACTGAAATGCAAGTGTTCGGGGTCTATCATTGGCACACTGTTATTTAAACATTCATCAACATGGCTAAAAGGATTACCTGCAAATGCAAGCCAACTGAGTTTGGGTAAATTGAGCAACCAATCGGGTAAATGACTCAGTTGGTTAGCGGATAAACGCACTAATTCAAGTTCACGGCAATTAGCCATAGAGTCAGGTAATTCGGTTAACTGGTTACCGGCTAGCGCAAGTTTTTTAAGCCGAGTTAAGCGCCCCATTGACTGGGGTAAATGGCTTAATTGATTATCGGTTAATATCAACCACCGGGTTTGGCTAGGTAAAGCATGCTCACTAACATGGCTAATTTGATTGGCTTTAAACCCAATCATTTCCAGTTTAGGACAACGAGCTAATACCTCAGGTAACTCAGTAAAGCAGTTTTGCGATAGAAACACGATGCGAAGCTGAGTTAATTTTTCAAAGTCATCAGGTAGACTTGATAATTGGTTATTCGATAAATCTAAAATCTCTAAACTGTCAGCTAATGACAATATCGCCAGAGGAAACTCACTGAGTTTGGCCGCTATTTGCACACGAGAAAGCCCTTTCAATTCGCCTGATTCAAGCTGTTCTAATGTATGCATGGTAGTATTCCTGTCAATGTCGTAATCGGCTAAATGAACGCGGGATTGTAAAGAAGCAGGCCCTTGATAGCAAATACTCATCAAATTGATATTGCCATAACAGATTGGAATGACAGGCTGAAATAACAGCACAAAAAAACCACTGCATAACAGTGGTTAAATGGATACTAAAATGTCAGTTTGGGGTTGATGCTTTAGCTTTACGTTCAGTTAACTGAAAATAATATCCTTAAAAACATTAGATAAGTTCAGCTAGCATTGCGTCGTTATATTCAACAACCGCTTCACCTTGGCGCACTTTGGCCACGTAATCTGGGTTGGCAATAAATGGACGACCAATGGCCAGTAGATCAAATTGATTATTTAAAATAGCTTGTGCGCCTGTGTCTGCAGTATAACTGCCAACACCCACTAAGGTTTTTGGATACACTTTACGTAAGTAGCTAGACACTCGACCATCGAGGTAGTCAAACTCCATTGAGTCGTCAAATATCCCAGCATGAACAAAAGCAATATCACGCTTAGCCACTTGTGGTAATAAATAGTCAAATACCTCACGGTCACGTTTGTCGCCTGCTATATTGAAATAAGCACCTGGCGATAAACGCAGACCGGTACGTTCTGCACCAATACGCGCAACAATCGTATCAAGCACTTCTAATGCAAAACGAGACATATTTTCAGGGGTTTGGCCATATTCATCATCACGACGGTTACTGTCATGGTGTAAAAATTGATCGATTAAGTATCCATTAGCACCATGAATCTCAACACCATCAAAACCGGCATCCATCGCATTCGCTGCTGCTTGGGCATAATCTTTCACTAACTGTGCAATATCTTCTTTAGTCGCTGCTTTAGGCGTTTGATAAGTCAGTTCGCGCATTCTTGGTACACTGCCCTCAATCGCAATGGCTGACGCAGATAACACATCGCCGCCACCAAAAAAATGTGAGTGCGCAACGCGACCGGTATGCCACAGTTGAGCAAATATTTTGCCTCCATTTGCATGTACCGCATCGGTTACCACTTGCCATCCCTTAATTTGCTCAGGGCTAAATAAACCAGGTGTATTGGGGTAGCCTTGACCATCTGGACGAATAATAGTGGCTTCACTAATAATCAGCCCAGCGTCTGCACGACGAGCGTAATAGTCAGCAATTTGCTGAGTGGGCACTAAGTTAGCATCGGCCATGCAACGCGTTAATGGCGCCATTAAGATTTTATTGGCTAAGGTTAACGTATTATTTAATGCATATGGCTGGAATAAATTGGCAGACATGACAGTTCCCTTTCTTGAGTATGCGTTCAAGATAATCTTATTTGAACGATCATTCAAGTAGTTTTTGAATGTTTATTCAAAATTGGGTAAACTCAGCCAATACTTACTTAACACTATAGAGACCACCATGAGAAATGCAGAGTTTGATCGCCAAGTTGTCCTTCGTGCGGCCATGCGAGCATTTATGGTGAAGGGTTATACTAAAACCAGTATGCAAGATTTAACCAAAGCAACTGGGTTGCATCCAGGGTCGATTTATTGTGCATTTAAAAATAAAAAAGGCTTATTATTAGCCGCAATAGGTCAATACCATGATGATCGCAGCGTGCAGTTTCAACAGTTATTTGCCAATAATAATAACCCGCTGCATAATTTAAAAGCTTACTTGGCCTCTATTGTAGAAGAGTGTTTAAGTTGTGATGCCAACTAACGAAAGCCTTAAATGAGGTAGGTGAACAAGATGAGGATATTAGCCAATTAATTAATACCAATCTGAATGCATGGCAACAGGCTATTGAGCAAGTGTTTGATGCGGCAAAGTCACAAGGGTTAATTGAAAATGGCACCAGTAGCCAATTACAGGCGCAATTTTTAATGATGGGCATGTATGGTTTACGCACATTTGCCCATACACACCCTACAAAAGAAATGTTATTACCACTGGCTGACAAGCTATTTAACAGCTTACTTTAAAAAAATGACGCCTTTCGCGTCATTTTGTTTAACTGAAATATGGGTTTAGCTTACTATTAGCCAATCGTTTTTTGTGAAAAGACTCGCTCGCCCAAGGCATTCAAAATAGTACATTCGCCATCTAACACCGCAATAATCGATTTTCCGCGACGAAAACTATCAGGGATCATTACCCTACCTGTGTGGCTAACCGGTAAATCGGTTAATACCATATTATGCATTTCAAGCCCAGCTGGTGCTTCATAAAACAATATTGTCACCGTGGCTAATGACGGTTGTTCGCTATTTGTATCTTGCTTTGCTTCAGATTTCATTCTTTACTCTCGTACCAGTAGACACTAGTTAAGTGAAGGATTAATTAGCCAACATTCCGTATTTAGTTTATCAATCGTTGTCATTTCTAAACTGTGATGTGATCAACCCATAAGAAAAATCAGATCACTTTTAAATTTAATAATATGCTTTTTGATGCGTTAATCCTATACAAAAAGAAACAAAGGTAACTAAAAATACTGCCAAAGTTACCAAGATTAATGAAATGTAAGCGTTATTAATTTAGCACAAGTGGATTTAAATATAGATTATCTACACGTTTTTTAAAGTCAGCCCTAAACAGCTTGAATGATTCCTGCTAGAATCGATGACAATTTTTAGCCTTAAACATTTAATAAAACGAGATTAAGATGGGCAGAGCATATCAAAATAAAAAAGAGTCCATGGCGAAAACCGCTGGCCAAAAGACACGAATTTACTCACGTTACGGTAAAGAAATTTACATTTGCGCTAAAGGCGGTGTTGACCCTGATGGCAATTTAGCACTACGTAGCTTAATTGCCCGCGCGAAGAAAGATCAAGTTCCGGCGCATGTTATTGAACGTGCTATTGAAAAAGCCCGTGGTGGTGGCGGTGAAGATTACGATACGGCTCGTTATGAAGGTTTTGGCCCTGGTGGTTGTATGGTTATTGTCGACTGCCTTACAGATAACGGTAACCGCACATTTACCCAAGTTCGCCAGGCGTTTGTTAAAAATGATGCCAAACTAGGTGGCCCAGGTACTGTTGGTCACATGTTCGAACATCAAGCGGTATTTGTGTTTGAAGGCGATGACGATGAAGCCATTTTAGAACTGCTTATGATGGCTGACGTTGACGTTGCCGACGTAGAACTAGAAGATGGCATTATCAGTGTATTTGCACCGGTATCAGAGTTTAACAATGCTCGTACAGTGTTAACTGAAGCTTTTCCTGACATTGATTTCAAAGTAGAAAATTTAGCGTTTGTACCACAAACCATGACAGAAATCAGCGGTGAAGATATCGAAAGTTTTGATAAGTTTTTAGCGGCATTAGATGATTGTGATGATGTACAAAACGTATATCACAATGCTGAGATTAACGAGTAATCTCTTATGGAATCAACACTGAATTCAGTTTGATGCCATAAACAAAAAACGCAGCTTAGGCTGCGTTTTCTATTAGCATTGGATTTAACAATTCAATTAACGTAAATCCATCTCTTGTACTTTTTCATAAGCAATTTCTGGCGCGGTCACTTCAGGCTTTGCATGCAGATCTGCTTTTAAATGACCTTTACGGTGCTTAAGTGCTGCGTCTAATTTTTTAGCTGCACTTGCAATAGCTGGGTACATTACGGAATCAAGGCCTTTAGCCGCGATACGAGTACCTTCATAATTAGTACTAACTTCTACATCATATTCGCCGTGTTCTTTGGCAATGATAATGTCTAGTGCAATTAGAGTAGGAAAATGGCTAGCAAGCTTAGCGAACTTTTCTTCTACATGTTGTTTGACAGTGTCAGTAACATCTACATGGTGACCAGAAAGATTTATTTTCATAAAGTGTCCTTAGCGTTATAACGTTTCTTTAATGTCATATTAATTGACTGCATAAAAGAGAACTTGGGGCATTTACTGTAGATTTCAAGAGATTAAATCAAAAAAGTGTCAAAATGAATATCAAAGTCACATCTGTAATTTAATTCTGTATTGCTTGCATCAGTAAAGTTAGCTCCAACTTTTTGAACAACCTTGTTCTCAATTTGAGTTAACATCACCATACACACTTAGTATAGGCATAAACAAGTAACTTTGTTCACTACTTTTACTCGCTTTACAACACCGCTCACAAAGCAGTCTAATAAATGACTTTTTAAGTTAAATTTTGACCAGTTAAGTGAGTTTTACCTTACTTTGATAAACTTAAATTAATCTATAGGTTAACCCAATGTCACTCAAAACCCTGCAAATAGATATTGTCTCAGATGTTATGTGCCCATGGTGTATTGTTGGCTATAAGCGACTTCAACAAGCCTTAACCGCTTTTGCTGATACCCAGGTGCAAATCACTTGGCACCCGTTTGAATTAAATCCCAATATGGGCAAACAAGGACAGCACCTTGGTGAGCATTTAGCTAAAAAATACGGTTCTACACCGCAGCAAAGTCAGCAGAATCGAGCCAATTTAACGGCTATCGGTAAAACGCTAGATATTGAGTTTAACTTCACCGACCAATCGCGTATTTACAATACCTTTAATGCCCACCAGCTGCTTCAATGGGCAAAGTTATTCAATAAACAAACTGAGCTTAAGCTCGCCTTATTTGATGGCTATTTTACCCAGCAGCAAAACCCTGATGACATTAGGGTATTATTAGATATTGTCGACAGCGTGGGATTAGACCGAGTAGAAGCGGAGCAAGTACTGGCTTCTCAACAATTTTCCGAGTCAGTTAGACAAGAGCAAGCTTTATGGCAAAGCAGAGGCATAAGCGCTGTGCCAGCGATTGTATTGAATCAAAAGTATTTGATTTCCGGTGCACAAAGTGCAGATTACCTCATTGAAGCCATTAAACAGTCAGTAAAACCAGATTAGCTCAATAACATTGAGCATACTTATTGATTATGCTTATTTAGCACAGTCATTGAGCTGGCTTCTTTGATTTAGCTGAAGTTGATGAAGCTGAAGTTGATTTAGCTGAAGTTGATGAAGCTGAAGTTGATTAAGCTGAGGTTGATTAAGTTTAGTCCATAAAAAAACCAGCTCATGCTGGTTTTTTGTCATTACGTTTAAAACTAGCTTTTTAATAACCGCTATTTAATCTTGTCGCGTTAGACCTATTAATTCAACTTAGTCACATTCAATGTAGGCGAGTTGCTACTTGGACCGGTTACCGTAAAACGATAGGTTGCATTACTGGCGACAGATAACGTCAAGTTAGCGCCCTTCTTCGCCAAGGTTTTAATTGCGCCTTCAACCACGGCTTCATCAGCGGCAATAGCGCCAAAGTCGACGGTTGACCAATCGCCTGTGGCGATTTTGAACTCATAATCACCGGCAGCAACAGCAATATCAACCGTGTACACAGATGAGCCTTGATACGCAAGTGCATCAACCTCGCCCCAACCATTCATGCCACCGCGAATATAAACGGTATTACCGGCAAACATATCGGTTTTATCTATGGTTAAGATAGGTTCGTTACGGTTGCTCATGTCGAATGTGAAACTGTACATGGCATCGCTAGCAAAATTAAAACCTAAATTAGCGCCTTTTACCGCTAACACTTTAGGCAGTCCTAATTGAACGGTTCCGTCAGCATCTGCGCTACCATAATCTACGCTGCTCCAGTCACTTGAGGCAATTTTAAAGCCTTTAGTGCCCGCGGTGACCATGATTTCGGCGCGGTATAAGCTGCCCCCTAAATAAACCATTTCACTGTCAGTAGACCAACCATTCATGTCACCCAGTAAGTAAACCGCTGTGCCGATAAATGGCTCTTCATTGAACACAGTTAATACTGGGTTGTCTTTGTTTGCAGCATCTAATGAGAACACATAGGTGGCATCAGTTGCAGCCGTAAAGGTCATGTTAGCCCCTTTAGCGGTCAGTTGCTCAGCGATATCTTGATCAACCCCTGCAACATCGGCCGACACAGCGCCAAAGTCGACGGTGTTCCAATCAGCTGAAGCAATCTTGAACTCATAACTGCCAGCGGCAAGTGTAATCGCAATACGATATTCGCCTGCGCCCACATAGGTAAACTTATCCACTTCACCCCAACCATTCATGCCACCACGCACAAACACATCTGTACTGCCATAAGGCACAACATCGGGTGCACCTGCGGTAGCATTGGCACTTAAGCCTTCGCCTTGGGCATTACCTTGGTTTTTAACAAATACGGCTGTGGTGTAAGCCGGCACAGTAAAGGTACCGTCAGTATCACCCTGGCTGAAACTTGCGCCTTGAACTGTGCTGTCAATCGACATCATTTGTTTAGCGTGTAAGCTAAAGCCCGCGGCGGTGGCTATGGTATGCGATTGGGTTTGTGCGCTACCGTTTACCATTACCACAATGGCGTCAACTGCTGGGTCAATATCGGCTAGGCCTAGGCCGTCGTCGATGCTCATGACTATCAGGCCCTGCTGCTGGTTTTTACCAATATTATGGAAACCAACCCGGTCGATAATGTCTTGTGCTGTGGTCAAGCGGAATAACTTACTTGATTGACGAATCGATAAAAACTCATTGAACACACTTGATGCAAAATCAATTTCTGACATTGAAGCGGCTGCATTAGGGTTAGCCGAAATACCACTAATAACCGACCACTTTTCTTTATTGTCTTGCGCTAAAGGTAAGCCAACATTCCAGTTATTACTGTTTTTACTAAAGTCGACCCAGTTAAACCAATCGCCGGCATCGTATGTGTTTCGGTCCATTGATTTTGAGCGCAGCATTTCGCCGCCCATTTGGAAAAATGGAATACCCTGACTCATTAACGGAATCGTGGCGGCAATATTTTGCACCCGCACACGGTGTTCTAACGACAAACCGACTTTATGTTTATATTGTAAAGTATCCCATAGGGTTTCGTTATCATGTTTGGACACGTAGTTAATGCTGTCGGCTGGATCTAAAGTGTAACCCGTTGGTTGACTGTTCCAGCTAAAACTACTGCCTTTGGCTGAATTGCCGTTAAAGTCTTTTAGAATGTAGTGTTGTAAGTTACCCGCCATAGATAAGCGCAGCGTATCTTGGTCGCGTAGGTAGTCATCTTTTTGGTCTGTGGCAAATAATGCACCACCGCGCACGGCTTCACGAATACGGTCGTTAAAGGTGCCCACTTCACTGCCGGCCATGTTAGCTTGAGTCGCTTGCTCAAATAATCGATTATCAGCCACCTCACCAAAGTTCCAACCTTCACCGTAAAAGTAGTTGTCGGCGTCCACAGCTTGAACCGCTTCACGGGCGGCTAAAATACTGCTTTTAGGCATATGGCCCATCACGTCAAAACGAAAGCCATCATAGCCATATTCTTTGGCTAAAATCACCATTGAATCTGATACAAACTTGTCCATCATCCGATGTTCGGTAGCAGTATTGTCACAACAGGTTGATGATTCAATATTGCCGCTGATTTCGTTATACCTGTGGTAGTAACCTGGTACCACTTTATCAAGCACTGAATTGTCCCATAACCCTGATGAACTGGTGTGGTTATACACGACATCAAGAACTACGCGTAAACCTAGCTCATGTAAGGCTTGGTTCATGGCGCGTAACTCTTTGACTCGCGCAACCCCTTCAGGGCTTGAAGCGTAACTGCCTTCTGGGGCAATAAAATGCTGTGGATCATAACCCCAGTTAAAACCATCATAGCCGCGCATGGCATTAACCAGATCTTGTGCATCACCAGAGCCAGGTAAAAAGTCCGCTAATATATCAACAATTTTGGCTGATTTATCTTCTGTTTTACAGGCTTTAGCGTTGTCAGCAATTTTGCTACATAACATGCCTAAGGTATCGGTAATTTCAATTCGCTTAGTCACATCTTCTTCTATGGTGGCAATATCGGTTACTGGCAATACGTGGAAATGGGTGACGCCATTGTCAGCAAGTTGGCGTAAATGCTCAACCGGTGCACTTCCTTGCTCAGTAAAGGCTAAATATTTACCGCGATTAGCAACAGACGTGGTTTCATCTCTGATACTAAAATCACGTACATGGCCTTCATAGATAACAATATCTTCTGGATTTTCGACCGTTGCAACTGTGTGCCCGTCCCAGCCATCCGGCTTAGTGTCATCGTCAGATAAATTAATAAACTGACTGAAACGGCCGTTAGTTGATACGTTTAGTGAGTATGGGTCTGTGGTTTCCATTGTCTCAATTTTTTTAGACACAGGATGGAAGGCTTTCACTTCATAACGATAATATTGACGGTCTAAACTCATATCACCATTAAATGACCAAATACCGGTTAGGTTATCAAGGGTCATGGCCTCAGTTTTAGTCAGTTTTTTTGCACTGTCATATATCTTCAAATTGACCGATTGTGCAGTCGGCGCCCACACTTTCGCGCTAATGCCGTTGTCATACACAATACCGAGTGTGGCTTCATCGGCATCCATATCACCCCGGTATAAAGTGCATCTAACACTTTAGCCACTTGAACATGGGTCGCTGCAGCGGGTTTGTTATCACTGTCGTACGCCACCAATACCAATTGTTCTTTAGCGATATTTTTCGCTTCATCAACGCTAAAGTTGGCTTCATAAGCAGGCCATTGTGCTAAATGCGGCACTAGGGCTTTTTGCTCGTCAGTCAGTGTCGCTTCGGTTAACTCAAGTTGAATACCGTTGATATTACTGTCGTTATCAGCCTCAATACCTGCGGTGGCTGAATGGTGTAATACAAATTTAGCGATGCCCTCTGGCGACTCATTCCACACAAAGGTGTTTTGATCTAACCAATGTGCGCTTGCGCCATCAATGGCAAAGCCGACATCTAAAATAGGATAGTCATACACATCACTTTCACCGTGAATGGTAAAATTGACTCGATTAAATTGGGCTTCAGGGGCGGCGTCATCAATAAAAGATTTAAGATTCATCACTGAATCGCCATCGCCTAATGCTTTACCCGAACCTTCAGTACCAATATGGATGATAAAGTTAGCGCACTCGCTGTAGCCTTCTTTTAAATTGATTAACCAGTAAGCGCCGTAATTAGGGTCGATGCCATCAAAAGAATGACCATTAGCCCAGTCAGTTGAATCAAAAGGTGGCGCATAAGCGTCACAGGTATCATTGTTCCAAGAATGGAGTTTATAGCCTGGGTAATTTGGATTACCACTGCTGTTATCTTTGTCTTTAATGCGGTTGTAATACAGCACTGCCTGATTTGGCCCCGCCAATACTGAAGGTAAAGGTAAATCTGGGTTGTAACCCACAATACAGCTTTCGTTGTTAGCATCGGGGAACTTAGGCGCTGGGCAGCTTAAGGGGGGCGGTGGCACACACGCGGTTCCCTCTGCATTGGGCACGTTTGGCACATTACAGGTCAGTAATACTTCACCCGATTCGGTTGAGTCACTGCCGCATCCCATTAGTACTGTCATACTCAGTGCAAGTACACTGAATGTCGTTATTGTTGGCTTAGTCATCATGACTGAATTCTCCCGATCACTTTTTGCTGTAAAGCAACTGCTTGATTAGTGCTTGTTGTTATTGTGATATTGCTAATGTCTAAAATCGCTAGGTGATTACATCGCATACGTGAACCCCATATAGAATTCGCGGCCAAAGTATTGCAAGGTGCCGGTTTTGTTTTCGGTGCCGAAGTAACTTCTGGTCGGCTCGTCAGTTAAGTTGTTCACTTGAAACAACACCCCTAGGCTGTCAGTGACTTGGTACGATGCTTGGTAATCAATCACGGTTTCGCCGTCAAAGTTAACCACTTGCTCGTTAATGGCGACCTGCTCTGAAACAAACTCATCACGGAAACGCGCACTTACGCGGGTTTCAAAACCTTCATAGGAATAGAACAAAGTGGCACTGACCACGTTATTAGACAAACCGGGCAAATCTTGCGCGCTTGTATCGCCACCAAGGTTGGTGATTGATTGCACTTCAGATTCGGTGTAGGAATAACTGGCGTTAAAACCTAATCCAGACCAAGCATCAGGCAGCGAGGCAAACACTTGGGTATAAGCCAGCTCTAAACCTCGAATATACCCGCCCTCAGCATTGTTTACTGCTGTGGTGTAGGTGCCATTGGTGGTGGCAATTTGCTCACCACTGACTTCATCAATAATATATTCAGGTACGTTGAATCCATTACCTTTAAAGTCAAAGTTTTCGATGGCAACAGTATCGATAAATGAATCAATATTCTTATAGAAAATGGCGGCAACAAATGCGCCTTCATCAAAATACTGCTCAAAGGATAAGTCGTATTGATCAGCGTAAAATGGCATTAAAAACGGGTTGTTAGTGCTTGAACCATTAATTTTGCCGTCATCGGACACTGATGCGCTAATATCACCGGCTAAACGATTAATCGGTGGACGTGACATAACTTTTGCTGCGGCAACCCGAATTTGCATGTCGTCTGCCACTTTGAAGTTTAAGTTAAGTGATGGCAGATAATCGGTATAGCTAATACCTTGCACCGTTGGCGCGTAGTTTTGGTTAATAATGCCAATGCTGTCAGCAATATTTTGCGCGCCTAGGTTTACATCACCCTCAACGTTTTGCAGCATGGTGGCTGACTGGTCGGTATCAACCATACGCACACCAAAGTTACCGGTAACAGGAATACCCGCTAATTCAGTATCAATATTGGCCATCACATAGGCCGACAATACTTCTTCATACACCTCGCCGCTTTGCAGCATGGTCCATGAGTAGTTGGTGGTGTAACCTTGCGGGTCAATAACGCCCCCCGCATTACCCCAGGTTTGTACCGGTTGCGGCACACCATTTGGAAACCAGGCATTTAAAGCGGAATCTAAATCAATGGCGAGATAAGACGGGAAGTAACTAAAGTCGCCTTGCCAATCGACCACTGTGGTCATGTCGTCGGTGAGTTTTAACGGCGGCTGAGATTTAGAAAAAGCGCCATCATTACCGTATTCAAATACCGAGCGGTCATTTGAGTAATTACGGTCAGAATAACGTGCGCCAAACTCAACGCTGGTAATCACATCCATTTCTAAGTCGTATTTAAAGTCAACTCGATAAGCTTTTACTTCATCTTCATTGAGAAAAGGATAAATCCCGTACTTGCTGACCATCACGCGGTCAACATCAGAAAAAGCATCAGCTTGATTAAAACCAACATCTGGCAGGTTTAGGCCGTTGAGTAAATAACTGATCGACACGTTTTCATCAAAAATAGGAGTTTCTGCATTGGCATCCTGGGCAACATTGGCCCATAACAAACCGTTGCGGAAATCACTTTTAGCCGATGATAACGACACATCTAGATTGACATTTAATCGGTCAGTGACTTGCCAATCGGCATTAATGCCATAGTTGTTTACTTCATCGAAGTCTTGGTTGTCATCGTTAACAATTTCTACTCGGGTATAGCTTTTTGAGGTGCGGTTGAACGTGCCACCAATAACGCTGTTACCGTCAAGTACAGGGTTCGCCACGCTAGCATTACGGCCACCTAATTTGGCGCGAAAACCGCGGGCAAATGATTCACTGTCAAAACGAGACATAAACGCATCGGCTTTAAGCACAAAGTTATCAACGGGTGCCCACTCAATGGCGCCCATATAACCATTACGGGTTTCAACGCCGCCTAGGTGCTGCATTTCAAAACCTTCACTAATATATTCATAGCTTGGGTTATCAACCGGACCATTGGTGTCGTTTGCTAGGCCGTCTATTTCTTTAGAGTCGTTATAAGCTAAACCAATAAACTGGGTTGCTACGCTGGGCTGATCTAAACGAGCATAACCGACCGCAATACCGACTGTGTCTTCTAAAAACTTGCCTTGATATGAAAAACTTAAGCGGCTACCGTACTCTTCTGCACCAAACACTTCACTGGCGCGATCATTATGCATACCACGGGCGTTGACGACAAAACTATGGTCTTTATCTATACTTAAAGGGCTAATGGTTTGCAGCTCAACCGTACCGGCTACGCCGCCTTCAATGAGTGAGGCTTTAGGGGATTTATAAACCGCAGCAGAGCTAATAAGCTCTGATGGATACTGATCAAACTCAATACTGCGTGAGCCACTAGTAGAGACTTGTTCACGGCCATTAAGTGTCGAAAATACAAAGCCGCCAGACATTCCGCGAATATTAATTTCAGCAGCCTGGCCACCGGTTCTAACCGCTGATATCCCTGGTAAACGCGTTAATGCGTCAGCCATTGATACATCGGGTAAAGCGCCCAAGTCATCCGCTGATAACTGCTCTGATACGGTATCACTAAATCGTTTCGAGTTAAGTGAATCTATCAAGCTACGGCTGTAACCTTTAACCGCTATACGTTCGATCTCTTGATCATTTTCAGTAAGTGTATTGTCAGTAGGCTCATCACTAATCACATCGGCTTTGACTGCTTCTGGTTGCACAATTGGCTTTATATCTGCTGCATTAGCGCCATAAGACATGAACATCACACTCATACCCGCTGCCGCTAACGCCAATGATAAAACACTGGGTTTACTTTTAAGCATTGGTCTTCCCCTTCACCTTTAAGGTTTTATTTTTGTCCAATACTCAGATATACCACCCAAATTATGCAAAATATCGGACACTTATTATCCCGATATACTAGGCTTGCCCCCTTTTGATAACAATACAGTGCATACGTATTCATAACATTTCGGCAACAATTGAGTTTTCAATATCACAGCTAAATGTCTAAATTGTGCACTTTTAGTGTTATAAATTAATGCTTTGTAATTAACTCTCAATAAAACATATACTTTTGTGTTAGACCTCATACGAAAATCATTTGAACCTAACGCCTAAAAGCGTGGATAAAGCATGGACATTAGCTGCCAGTTAGTGTTGAATCAGCACCGCATAACGCATTGTGAATACAATGTGGTCGCTAAAAATAGGAGTATCAGATGGGTTTTAAAGTCACTGTGGATTGGCACTCTTCGCCAGCACAAGAGGGTGAATTTAATCGTGATCACCAAGTCAATTATGGCAGTGGTCAAATGGTTCAAGCGTCGTCAGCGCCAGAATATAAAGGCAATGCCGATAAAGTGAATCCAGAGGAAAGCTTATTGGCGGCGTTGTCTTCTTGCCATATGCTCACTTTTCTGGCTATTGCGCACCTTAAACGTTTACCCGTTAGTACCTATAGCGATAATGCTATTGCAGATTTAGGCAAAAATGATACGGGTAAAATTGCTGTGGTAAAAATGACCTTAAACCCTGAAGTGGTATTTGCAGAAGGTGTTGAAGTTAGCGAAGAAACCATCTCCAAAATTCATGAAAAAGCCCACGCTAATTGCTTTATCGCTAACTCTTTAGCCTGTGAAGTTGAAATTAAGCACTAAATTGTGTGTGGAAAATTGAAAAAGCCGCTATTTAGCGTAATGCCGATCAGTTAAGAACTGAAGTGATAAAAAATATACCGATCTATTGACCGATCCTTTTAGTCTGCCAAAATCCGATAATCTTTATTATCGGATTTTTTTATGGAACTTTCAGAAGCACTTGCTCGCACTTCAATTAACCGACTTACCGAATTTTCATCTCTTGCTGATGTCCTTGAACCCGATATTATTCAATCTTGTCTAGACTCCAATGGTGTTGCCACATTAAGACGTCGAAAACTACCCATGGACGCTATGGTTTGGGCTGTTATTGGAATGTCTTTATTTCGCACTGAATCCGTTCGTCAATTGATTAACAAGCTTGATATTGTGCTGCCACAAGAGGTTGATTATGTGGCGAGAAGTGCTGTCACACAGGCCAGAAAAAAGCTTGGCAGTGATGTGGTTCGCGATATATTTCATCGCTCAGCGGCCACATGGCATCAACGTGCTGAACATCCTCATTGGTGCGGTTTGAACCTCTTTGGCGTTGATGGCGTAGTCTGGAGAACGCCTGAAACGAAAGAGAATAGTGCAGCTTTTGCGCGCACAGCAAACAAATCAAGTGAGTCTGGTTACCCTCAAGTGCGCATGGTTTGTATGATGGAACTGAGTAGTCATTTACTGGTTGATAGCGTCTTTGACAGTGTGGCTGAAAATGAAATGAACTTAGCGGCTAAGCTTATCAAAAGTGTACCCGACAACAGCTTAACCTTGTTTGATAAAGGCTTTTACTCGCTAGGCTTATTACACGATTGGCAGGCTAAAGGCGTCAACACCCATTGGTTATTACCGTTAAAAAAAGGCACTCAATATGAAACAATCCGCAGTTTAGGTAAGCACGATAAGCTTGTCAGGTTAAGTACAACGCCTCAATCGAGAAAGAAACGCCCTGAATTACCATTAACAATAGAAGCCAGATTAACCACTCGTCAGATAAAAGGTAAACAGGTCAACATTCTGAGTTCAATGCTTGATGTTATGGCCTATCCGGGTGCAGAAATAGTTGATTTATATACACATCGCTGGGAGATAGAGCTGGGTTATCGAGAAATGAAACAATATATGTTAGAAAGTCGATTTACGCTGAGAAGCAATCTTCCAGAGTTAATAAATCAAGAGCTATGGGGACTATTATTAGCTTATAATTTAATACGTTATAAAATGATTTTAATGGCGAAATCGCTTAAAAATGTATTTCCAAATCAGCTGAGTTTTCGAGATGCTTCATCTCATATTATCAATCAACTCACTAATATGCCGTTATATGCACCAGGAAATGTTCCGAGGTTTATTTTAGATATAGAGAGAAATGCCAAGCAGTTTAAGTTGGAAGGAAAACGAGAAAGAAGTTATCCAAGGTGCTTAAAAGTCAGTAAAAATGGCTACCCAGTCGCAAAAATAAAAAATGCCGCTCACCTTAAGTGAACGGCATTAGCTATTTAGCGGCTTTTTTTATCCGTTTTGCACAGCAGATGACTCAAGTCTTTGCATGAAATCGTCGCTAGAATCGGTTTTCCAATACTTGTAGCCTCGAACCGCGGCCTGAGCGGCTGCAGCCATAAAATTCACTTGGTAGGTTTTCACGCCATCAATATCAACCGACTGATTAGCAAACGCTTGAACGACGTGTTCTGGCTAATAAAGATATGATGACTTTATTTATCAATCACTTTGTTAATGAGGATAGTCAATAACCTCAGCGGTGATAATGAATACATATCAAGGATTAACACATTTTTGCCCCAAGGTTTGCGTGAAAATATGCAGCTTCGCTCATAGCAAAAAATATACGTGAAGTTTATCGATGTAGGTTCAGCATCGCATTAACTCATCGACACGCAGCATTCTTTCGAAATAGAAAAGTCCTTGTAGCTCAGCCGCCCCATCCCTGGGTCGGATGCTCGGTTCGCAAACGACTATAATGAACCGTTCGAGCATTTTCTTAACCTGCTAGTTTTAAAGATTGAGTAGAATAAGATTATTTTTAAAACACTGACTTGGTTTTGCCCCAAAGTTTGATTAGATGTATGGCCTAGGGCCACTATGAGAATGGTGCTTCGCTCATAGCAAAGCATGTATAGTGAAGTTTATCTATGTAGGTTCAGCATGGCATTTACTCACCGACACGCAGCATTCTTTCGAAATAAAAAAGTCCTTGTAGCTCAACCGACCCATCCCTGGGTCGAATGGTCGGTTCGCAAACTACCATAATGAACCTTTTCAGTATTTTCTTAATCTGCTAGTTTTAAAGATTGAGTAGAATAAGATTATTTTTAACACTGACTTGGTTTTGCCCCTTTGCTTGTTAGAGCAAAAACTCACTTGCATCCTGTTTATTCCACTTTGACCTATTAAAAGTTATCCGAATACCAGTACGAATAGTTAAACGAAGAGTTGATTCATTGACCACTACAAATCCCCTTTCATTCAATGTGCATGAGTCAACCTAGGTTTTCTTATGAGTTTTGTAATGTACCTCCAATGAAGCCATGATAATGGCGCAACGTTGGAAAGACGTAAACCGCTCAATGACCTAGTGCGTACCGTCTATCAGGAACAAGGCAAGCTGGGCACGGAAAACATCCTGACCGAGTGCGTGGTATCCAATCAGAGCCTGTATTTTGCGTTCTCCAAGGGTGAGCTGGTACGCCTTACCAAGAACGAATAAGCGGGATTTTACTAACTGCCAGCAAAGCACTATTACTCAAGTGCTGCAACAGGGGGAGGATATTCGTTTTACCGTCAAGCTCGATAACGGCCGTACGGTGAGCTTTCAGCAGTCCGATTACTGTGACGAGCAAGGCAGGCTGCAATTAGTCCAAGCCTATGCCAGCACAGTCTACAGTGCTCAAGGCGCTACCGTCGATGGCGACACCTTTGTGCTGTACACCACAGCCATGGACAGAGCGGCATCCTATGTGGCCGGAAGTCGCCATAAAGATAATTGTCACTGGTTCATCAATGGCCAAGAGCTGGATGCCCAAAGCGGTCAGGCCGACAAAGGCCAGATGCCAGACACAGAAACGCAGCTGAAAACCTTAGCCCGCTGCATGAGCGTCAATAAACACAAGGCCATGGCCAGTGAGTACCTTGCAGAGCAGAAGGTCGGACAAGAGACTGAGCAAGCAGCCGAAAAGCAGGTCAAAAAGACAAACGATAACGAATTGGCAGCCTAGGCCAGAGACAACAAAGCCCGCAGTGCGGGCTTTGTAATCACGTTAACTGACCGACTAAATATTGTTAATTATGGGTGTCTCGTTTAAATTTCTGATCAATTCTTAAATTCGCAAGAGGTAGTCAGGCAAGTCAAAGCCAAATATGGTGCAGCTATCAAGATAGATCTACTGATAAAGAACAATGATGGTAGCACTCGTATCTATCATGACAACATCACGGCTGTTGAACATCATATTAAGAAAGAATACTCTCGCGCAGAATTAATAAGACTGTTAAACTTGCCATCTGAGCCTGTTTTTTAGGCTGTTTTATGTGAGAAGCCTATGTCGACCAATGCAGCTAAAAATAACGTTACCACGTCCAAGCTTTCAGCCTTTGTCATGAGCGCAAGTTCAGCAGAGAAAAAGCGTGTGTATACTCAAGTTATCAAGAAAGCGACTGAATCACAGAATAAGATGATTATTGAAGCCAAGTCCATGGCAGTGTAATTCATTGGTTCTGAGAAAAAGCCCCGTTAGGGGCTTTTTCATTTATCCTATTTTTTGTAAAATCCTCAACACGCCTCAAACTTCATTCCCCCTCTCGTACCGCTGGGTATACAAAACAGGACGTTTAAGTTAATCCCACATGGATGCTGATTTTAAAACTAAGAGCCGGCGTCTCGCTGGATCATTTGCACTTGAAGTCTATCTAACACCAATGAAAATTTAATTGAGTTTAGGTTAAATAAAAAAGCCCCATCACTGATGAGGCTGTAATTGATTAAATCGACATTATCTGACCATGTAAAATCAGCTGATTAATTCGTTTTAATATCATCCGCCTTACCTGTTTTAGGTAATGGGAGCACTTTTAACGGTTGATAAGGACTTTGTATTAGCTGCTCTTTTAAATAGCTGATGGCTTTTTCTAATTGCGCATCTTCACCTTGATAGGTGGCATGGGGTAAGTTGCTCACTTCAATATCAGGTTCCACACCATGGGCTTCAACTACCCAGCGACCGTCCATTGCATATTGTGGATACTCAGCAACCCTTGCCATACCATTGTCAGCAACACTGTTACGACCCGATAACCACACACCTGCACCTGCTGTTTGCTTACCAATTAATGGCGCGATACCTAGGGCTTTAATTCCCGCAGAGAAGGTTTCACCATCTGAGTAAGTCATTTGATCAGCCAGTACCACCAGTTTGCCGCGGAAGGTTTGCTGCATATTAGTATTGGCACTGCCATGGGTTGGCTTCCAGAATGCCCATGCTTTACGTAATAGCTTTTCAATAATCCAACTATCAATATTACCACCTCTATTGCGGCGAACATCGATAATTAAGCCAGGTTTATCGTAGTTGGTATAAAACTCACGGGCAAAACTTTCGATGTCACCCGAGCCCATAGCGTACAAATGCAAATAGCCAAACTCCCCTTTTGATGCTTGAGTGACTTTAGCTTGATTATGTTGCACCCAATCTAAATAACGCAATGTAGCATCAGTGTTGGTGTCGGTTGGTAACACCACGGTTTTGTGTTGATTTCTGCCACGCTCTAAAGTTAATAACACTTGTTTGTTGGCTTGGTTACGCAATAGCTGTGCAACATCCCCTAAATTAGCCACGGGTTTACCATTAATAGCTTTAATAATGTCGCCGACTTGAGCATCAACTTCGATACGGGCTAATGGTGAAGCCTGGCTAGGTAACTCAGGATCGTTTTGATAAATATGCGCTATTTCAATACCTTTAGTCGTCAGGTTTAAACGCGCACCCAGTGAGGCTGATTTAGCCGCATCTGCGTCCTGCGCCATATCGCCACCGCGAACTTGCGAGTGCAGCGAATTTAGCTCGCCCATCATTTGCTCAAATATATCGTTCAGTTCATTACGTTCAGTGACCCTTTGCAACAAAGGCAGATACTTGGCTTTAGTTGCTTGCCAATCGAGTCCACGCATTTGAGTATCAAAAAATTGATCTCGGTGCATTAACCACGCATCTTCAAATATTTGCTGCCATTCTTGCATAGGTGAAATGCGCAGTTGCCATTGATCGGTTTTCACCTTCGCCTGACTCACATCAGTGGGTAGCTTCTCGCCTGCGTCGACAATCAATAACTCTTTAGGATTGGCTTGCTTGCGCAGTAATAAAGTGGATTGATCATCTGCTAGGGTAAACTCGGCTACATCGTCGGCAAATACTTTGGCTTTTGGGGCCACATTATCGAACTTAATCCACTTTAAGGCGCTTTTATCGTTCACACTATCAATAACATACAAACCTGATTTTGATTGCTGTAAATGACTGTAATTACCTGACTCTACAGGTACTTGCCATAATCGCTGCGCCAGTCCTTGCCATTCAAGCTTAATATCCGCTTTTTCAACTTTATCTTCAGCATCTTTATCATTTTGTATTGATAGCTCGGTGGTTTTAGCGAACGGGAATAGTGCTTTTTTGTTTAATGCGAGGGCAAACACTTGAGTGCGTTTATCAAATACCAGGCCCATATTTCTGTCGCCCCAGGGCGAACTTGGGGTAGCATGGAAATCACGGTTTGATAGAAAATACAACCAGTTGCCATCTAAGCTAAAGCTTGGCGAGAATGACTCATACTTATCTGATGTCAATGTTTGCGCTTTAGATTCATTAACCGAATACAACACAATTTGCGGGCGTTGTTTGCCAATTTCGGCTTTAGTTAATGCGATGTATTCACTGTCTGGTGACCAGATAATATCTTGATATGGCCCTAGACCTTCGCCATTAACGGCAATTTTACTATTTTTATTGTTGGTTAAATCTAATAACCACACATTGCCCATATAATCGTCATGGGCCAAGTATCGACCACTTGGTGATAGCGTTAAACTGGTACGTAGCGTGTTGCCATCTTTAGTTAACTGTTTTGCACCTTCGCTACCATCGGCTGGAAATTGCCATATTTCTTGTTCGCCAGAGGCGTCACTGATGCCGTACACCCATTTACCATTTTTACTCAGTAATGCATCACGTACCCTGCTATCGGGGGCTGACGCTATTTGCACTAAGCGACGATCATCTTTATTAGCAATAGCAACATGGCTGCGCGCCGTAATCACCACTTGATCGCCTTTAGGGCTTAAGCGAGTTGAAGTAGCGAAATCCATTGGGTCGTTGACCCAGTGCTCACGTCGATGGGGAAAGTCACTGCTTAATTCAACCTCCACAACGGAGTCTTTATTAGTGGCGAGATCAAATAGTTTGATATCAGCACCCTGCTGAAATACCACTTTACCCTGATGCAACTTAGCGTCTCTGACTTGCCAATCACTATATTGGCTATGCTGCTTAATGTCGTCTCCGGTTAATGCCATAGACCAAATATTGTCATTACCCGATGCATCACTAATAAAATACACTCTGTCCTGCCACAACATAGGTTGACGTACAGACCCTTCATGCTGAGTGGTTAATTGCTGGGCTTCTTTATCCTGACCTAAACGGTAACGCCAAATTTCACCTTTAGCACCGCCACGATACACTTTGGCGTTATCGCCACTGGCTTGCAGGCCAAATTGGGTAAAATAAACATATTCGCCTTTAGCATCTATCACCCCTTCTATGGCATCGGCAAGGGGTAAGTCAGTCACAGCTAACGTATTAGGATTAATGGTTTTTAATACCCAATAGTTTGCTGGACCAAAGGCGTTGTCAGTGGAATACAGAATGTCACCTGTGGCTGTCCAACCTTGTAATCTTATCCGCGAGTTTTCGAAACTGACTCGTTTAGCCACTCCGCCCGCCATAGGCATAACATACACTTCAGTGGCGCCTTCATAGTTGGCGCTAAATGCAATCCATTTACCGTCTTGGGAAATACTGGCATCGGTTTCTTCCGCTGCCTGAGTGGTTAACCGACTGGCAACTTGGCTATTAAGCTGGGTTTTCCATAAATCCCCTTCAGCGGTAAAGACTAAGGTGTTGTCATGTAGTGCGGGGGCGCGATAATAACCATTACTGGCCTGCACCATAGATGAGAATGCACTGACACAACCTAAGGCAATCATGCAGCTTAATACTGAGCGACGAAGTTTCATTAAGGGTTTATTCCATATTATTTTTGTTGGCGGTTAAGTTACCAGAATGTGGCTTTTTTTAAAGTCTAAAAATGTAACCAATGGCAACTGGCAGATGAGCAGCTAGATTGTTTTTGCAGGCTTAATAAATAGAGGTGTTTGATTGGCTGTATTTGGTATTTAAAAGTCGCTTAATTAAGGCGATTTAGTGTTAGGCGCCAATCGAAAGTATTCGACTAACGCCAGTAGGGTGTTTCAAGTATCACTTCACGGTTAATTGTTGCTTAATTTTGTGGTAAGCATCATGTAAAGGATGCGAAGGGTTATTAAGCTCTGGAAACCGCTGCTCCATCGTTAACATATAGCCCTCTGCTTGGATCAATTTATCTAATTTAACTAACTCAGTTAACCTTAACATCGCTTTATCTGCTGTATCTAAGCTAATAATGTCAGTACCTTTGGAATACTGCTCCCTAGCGACTGAGCTTAGCTCACTGCGGGCTGATGGTTTAAGTGTCGATATTATTTTTTGTTGACCGCTTTGCTCAATTTTTTCGGCCATTTTAGCGGTTTCATTCGCTGGTTCAGCTTGCAGTGATGACTCTGTTTGTAATGAACCTGCTTGCAACGACCTTGTTTGAGATGTGTCTTTGCCGTTAACCATAGCATCTGCGTTATTGGTAGCGGCTCTGTCTTGCGCTAATGAAGGCGAGTTAGATGCCGACATGGGCGCAGACTTAAGTGCGGCCATGGGGGATATGCCATTAGCCTGGTTATCTGCCACTGGCATATCCAATGATAACGACTCAAGCGCTGGTGACTCAAACTTGGACGAATTAATCTCTGATAAATTAACGTGCTGCTCCATTGGCATCATCATAAATAATCCTGCCACCAGCACAACAGATGCAGCACTCGACAATTGCCAGCGATATTGTCGCCAATCTTTCATACGGACAACATTAGTGTCATCTTGGTTTTGAGCCGCGGGTTCTAATACCGCAGACTGGCTTATGCTTAATTCAGCTTGGGCTTGGGCTAAAATCGCTTCATCTAATTGTGCAGACGGCTGCGGTTTAGGGCCTTGATGATATAGTTTAGTTATTTCATCTTGTAGGGCTAAAAATGTTTCATCATGCTGTTGAGTCATCTTTATACCGCCTGTAGTTTTTGAGTAACGCAAGATTTAATACTTTGATAAGCGTAGCGAATACGACTTTTAGTCGCTTCCACTGTCACCTGTGCAATATCGCTAATAACCGATGCGGTAAGTCCTAATTCAACATTGAGCAAAAATGCTTCTTTTTGTACCGCTGGTAACAAATCAATACAGGTTTGCAATAATCTCGCTTGCTGTTGTTGCTGTAATTGGCTATCTGGCTCTACCTGTGGTGCAGCGCTAAAGCTGTCCATAGTTTGATCTTCTGCCAACTCTTGTGTGTCATCCAAAGGCTTTACCGCTCGTACATGATCAATAATTAAGTTATGGGCAATTTTATAGAGCCAGGTGGTAAATTTAGCGCTGACCTGATAATTTACCGCCGCTTTAATTACCTTACCCCAAACCTCTTGATATAAATCTTCCGCCAAGGCGTTATCGTGTAGCTGACGCACAAAATAACGGTATAGCGGTCCTTTATGTTTAGTATAAAGCACCTCAAATGCTTTTATATCGCCCGCTTGATAAGCTAACATCAAGTGTTCATCGCTTTGCGCATTGACAAGGCTTACATCTAACTCAAGGGTTTCACTCTGATTTGGTGTCATGCACGCTCTCTTTAAAATCCGTTTGTTTATCCCAAGACTGGAGGTTAACAGCTGCCAGCCTAGAGATATTAGTGTTAATTGGCTTGGGTCGACTTTGGCTCTAAGCGCTTTTTACAGGAGCAATTTCTACAATGCCCCATCAACTGAATCACTTTCTACTGGTTCACTCTAGGCAGAATCACTGAGTCCCGAATAGTTGGACTCTTGATGATCAGGCGCAGAATAAAGCCTCGAAGAATACTCTGCTGACGATTACTTGTCGTAAAAGCCCTCTTGTTGCTCCACACCCTGTTCAACTAATAATTTAGCGGTACGCATTAATTGAACAAACTCATGTCGATAGCCAAAATTATCTTCGCCTAGTCCCGTTTTAGCGAGTGCTATCAACTTAGCATAATCCGTATTATGCACATAATGATTATGATTAAGTAGTTGCCCAAAGCCCGCTACTGCAGCGGCAAACCTAAAATCATCACTGGCTTGTTGAATATCTTTAACTTCGATATCGGCATAAATAGGCTGACTGATTAACTGACTGTCATTTACCGCGAGTTTCCCCCCTGAAAAAGGTTTATAACGCAGCTTTAAAAATGCAATTTCATTACGGGTAAATGGCTTAGGCACCTCCCCTGAACTCGGCTCACGCTTTTGTTTATAGCGTAATGGCTCATGCATCAAACTATCACTGTCGTGATAGCGTAGCTCGTAAATAGCAGTCACGTTATGGCCTGCGCCAATTTCGCCAGCATCGACTTTATCGTTATTAAAATCTTCGCGTTGTAATTGACGATTCTCATAGCCGATTAAACGGTATTCAGACACGATGGCGGGATTAAACTCGACTTGAATTTTAACATCAGACGCTATGATATCGAGGGTTTGTGATAATTGATCATGTAGCACTTTTCGCGCTTCATTGAGGTTATCGATATAGGCGTACTGACCATTGGCTTGATTGGCAAGCTGCTCTAATAAAACATCATTAAATTGGGCCGACTGCGAGCCTAAACCAAACCCTAATGTGGTCAAGCCGATCCCCTTTTCTCGCTGTTGAGAAACATAGTTTATTAATTCTGCTTGGCTAGTCATGCCAAGATTAAAGTCACCATCGGTAGCCAGTAACACCTGATTAATACCTTGATCAATAAAATGCTGATGAGCCAAATCATAGGCTAATGCCAACCCTTTCCCCCCATTGGTGCCACCGCTGGCTTGAAGATCATTTAACGCCTGCTGTATTTGCTTGGTATTATTTCCCTTGGCGCCATCCAGCACTTTATGAACGCCATTGGCATACACCACAATCGATACTCTGTCTTGTGACGTTAATGATTGCGTTAACATAATTAATGCTTGTTGTAATAAAGGTAACTTATCTGCTGCAGACATTGAGCCTGAAACATCGATTAGAAATACTAAGTTTTTAGCTTTAATTTGATCTGCAGTTAACTTAAACCCTTGAATACCGATGCGTAAAAGCTTTGCATCTTGATTATACGGCGAGGGGGCGAGTTCTGTATTAATACTAAAAGGCACCTCATTTATGTTTGGTATAGGGTAGTCATAATCAAAGTAATTCAGTAACTCTTCCACCCGAACACTGTTTTTAAGCGGTAATATTGCGCGGTTTATTTGTTGTCTCATGGTGGTATAACTTGCTGTATCAACATCAATTGAAAATGTCGATACCGGTGTTTCTGCCGTGACCATATTGCCATTTTGCGCATAGGCAGCAAAATTATCTATTGCCCCAGTACGGTTTGCAGTTGATCCGATAGGATATTGTTCAGAAGCGGTTTGATGAGTACGTATTGTTGATTTAACCCATGCCGATTTAGTCTGATGTGCAGACGCATCAGCGCTAGCATGGGCTAACGAGTAGGACGCGGCTTCATCTCCGGCTAACGGCGCTATCACTTGCTCCGGGGCTATTATTGGTTCAGGGGCAGCTATTGGCTCTGGAATTATTCTGGTAGCAGGTTCTAACTCAACTTTTTGCTGACATCCCATAAACCCAATAGCGCTAAGCAGTAATATGCCTATAGACCTCTTTGCGCCTAAAATAATCTGCTGTGATGTTTGATTAGGTGATAGCTGGTTTTGTGGCTGTTTATTTTTCAAAAGCCATAATGGAGTAAAATTCGTCATGATAAAACCCTTATTGATATACGCTTATGGTTACTAACGTATTCGAATCTAAAAAGGGTTTATTTAAAAATAAGGCTCTATGACTCAAGCCACTATTGATTGGATTCATATCACTAAAATAATTATAGCTGCGAGAACTTGTCAAAACCGAGTTGAACGAGTGCCTGCTGAACATAATCAAAGCGTTGACTATATTCTTCGATAAAAACCTGCTTAAGCTTGGAGTCGCCATAACCCTATTTATTGCTTACCCACTAGGGTCTGTTGATCTTTCAAGGTTGTTTTTGCTCAAATGATATAGCCATAGTGAGCTTGCATAGCCGTTAATCAGGAGGTGAAGTATTGCAGGAAATGCTCAATATCGATAATACTAACTTTCAGGGTAGAACAGCTTGCTAGTCACTATAATGTTTAAACAGGCGCAAAGTTTAAATGATGGAATAGCTCCCAGCATACTCTTGCTAAACGGTTGCAAATTGAGAACCCTTTACAGCTGTGTTAATACTTTATTTTTTAATAATTCAGGTTGGGAAAAAATATTGATAAGTTCAGACGTTAATAATGATTTGTCATCTATAGATGAAAACTCATTATGAATAGATATTAGCTCTTTTTGAAAATACTCATTTCTCATCGCCTGATCAATGGCATCAACGAGTTGTCTACCATATGCCGTTTTAGAGCACACGATATATCCAGGCGAGGGTTTATCAACGCCTTTTATAGGGATACTTTTAAAATCAAAATTAATTTTATTTTCAATAACATAAGTATTGACCGAATCAGCATACTCGATAAAGCCATCAATTCGGTTAAGCGCTAACATGTCCACTAGTTTGCCAACAGAGTTTGCCCCATCACGAAAAAATAATAACTCTTGTTTTGCAGAAATCAGTGTATCGAGCATTTTGCCATAGGAGCGACTTTTAGCCACCGCATAACGCATATAATGCTGCTGTTCAATGGTCGATAAATCAAAACCAGTTGAATATTGACTAGCATCTGCGGCACGAACTATCAGTCTTAATGGCGGATATAAGGTAATCGGATATTGACTATAATAACCAATCTGTTCCCGTGCCTCGGTTTTGACTTTGTTATACATGCAGGCATTGTCAATTTTAGTTATCTCTAACCACCCACGAGGCATACTCATTTGTTGGAAAGAGAATCCAATATTTTGTAGGCTGTTTTTTTTCAATAAGGCCAGCACAGCCATCGGCTTCATTTGTGTCACATCGATAGCATTCTCAGAGAACTCACCTAGCATTACAGCGTTTAGTTCAGTTCCATAAGTCATCGGAGCTGATAAAATCAGCCCTAATAAACCTGCTAGCTTATATGATGCTGGGTTGCTGGATGAGTATCTAATGCTCAATTCTGCACTCCCTATTAATAATTAAAATTAGTTAAGTTATAGTTTAGCGGGTGATGATGATAATTGCTTTTTATGTTGTTTTATAAAGGTTGCGTTAAGTGCAATAAGTCAGCATTTATAACACAGTATACTAAGCGTACTAGTCACAATATACTACCTTTGGCCCAACATACCGCCAATATAATGAGGGTTAATCATACTTTTTTGATCTGCATCATTTTTATCCCCTGTAGAATGAATTATTACCTTAATAGAGTTTTCTATTTTAGAAACTAAGTGTTAGCCGCACGAAACACTAAACAGCAGCGAACTTAACGTCACCATGCTATTATCTGTCCCCTTTTTTATCGCCTTAATATTGATGCTGTAATCACTTCACCACTAATGGGTAATGATGAGCTAAATATACCAATAAATAGTACATTAAGGAGTAAACATGCAAGCCCTTGTTGCTGTAGTTATGGGTTCTAAAAGTGATTGGCCAACCATGGAAGCTGCGGCTGAAATTATGGATAAGCTCCAGGTGCCTTATCATGTTGAAGTTGTTTCAGCTCACCGTACTCCAGACAAGCTGATGGACTTTGCCAGTACAGCTGTCGACAAAGGTTACAAAGTGATTATTGGCGGCGCGGGTGGTGCGGCTCATTTACCTGGCATGATTGCTTCAAAAACACGTTTACCTGTTCTGGGTGTCCCAGTACAAAGTAAAGCGCTATCAGGCATGGACAGTTTATTATCTATCGTGCAAATGCCAAAAGGTATTGCGGTAGGGACTTTGGCGATTGGTACCGCGGGTGCATTTAATGCAGGCTTATTAGCCAGCCAAATCCTTGCGATAACCGACAGTGCATTAGCTGCTCGACTTGATGCATTTCGTGAAGAACAAACTCGCACGATATTAGACAATCCAGATCCGAGAGAAGCGTAATGAGCCAACAACATACTGTTTGGGTTTTAGGTAATGGTCAATTGGGTGCCATGCTCAGCCATGCAGGGCAGCCTTTAGCGATAGATGTTCGCCCGGTTGACATAATGGCGCCAACAGGCAAGACCTTACCCATTGATGCATCACACGTTATTACTGCTGAACGTGAACAATGGCCAGAATCAAGCACTAGCTTACAACTCAGCACTCATCCACACTTCATCAATGGTCCTGTATTTGGGCGCTTAGCTGATCGCTTCACTCAAAAAAGTCTACTTGACGAACTCAATGTCGCGACATCTCCTTGGCAGCTAGTTGACGAAAAAGTACAAGCCGACGACTTACACCAAGCTTATGGCGATCGCGTGCTATTAAAGCGCCGCACTGGTGGTTATGACGGCAAAGGTCAACACTGGTTAAAGCAAGCTGAAGCAACTAGCATTCCCAATGACTGGCGCAATGAAGCCATTGCTGAGCAAGCGATTAATTTTGATGAAGAAGTGTCTTTAGTTGGCGTGCGAACTCAAGATGGCCGCTGCTTGTTTTACCCTTTGACATTAAATTTACATCAAGACGGTATTTTAATGGCGTCGATTGCACCATTAGCTCGCCTTAGTCATTTGCAAGATGAAGCTGAAAGCATGCTTTCAACCATTATGAATGGCCTTGAGTATGTCGGTGTAATGGCTATGGAATGTTTCCGCATAGGAGAACATTTACTGGTTAATGAACTGGCTCCACGCGTTCATAATTCAGGGCATTGGACACAAACGGGTTGCCATATTAGTCAATTTGAATTGCATTTACGTGCTTTATGTCATCTGCCAATTCATACACCGCAAGTCAACTTTCAATGTGTCATGGTGAACTTAATTGGCATTGAAAAAGATGACCGCTGGTTAAGTCTGCCTAACGCTGAACTGTTTTGGTATAACAAAGAGGTTCGCCCTGGTCGTAAAGTGGGTCATTTGAACCTATCAGTGCATAATACTGAAGCGTTAAATGAAACCATAAGCCAATTAAAATTATGGATGCCAGAGCAATACCAAGCACCACTTGATTGGATATTAGCTGAATTTGCTTAGCGATTATCGCGTTATTGTCTACGTATAAAAAAAGAGCCTAGGCTCTTTTTTTATACTCATTTTTCACATTAATTTTTATGATAAAAATCTATACACAGACTCGCCCAAGTACTTGTTCTAACTTGTAGGAAGTTTTACTTTGAATTTGAGCACTTTCGACAACCACTTTTAACCCTTGAGACACTTCTTGGCTCAGGCGTGATATTTCATTGGCTCGTTGATTTATGCTTTCAGTTGAGGTTTGCTGACCTTGAATGCTATACGTCATATTACTGGCCACATTGTCTAGTAGGCTATAGGCTGCTTCAATATCTTTAAAAGCGCGAGTGACACGTTGACACTGTTCAACACTTTCATGGCTAATACGTTGACTTTCGCTAATGCCATTAACGGCATTTTTAGCTTTAGTTTGCAGCTGCTCAACAATGGTCTGTATTTCCACAGTTGACTCTTGAGTGCGATGTGCAAGTGCACGAACTTCATCGGCAACCACGGCAAAACCTCGCCCTTGTTCTCCAGCTCGCGCAGCTTCAATAGCGGCATTTAATGCAAGTAAGTTAGTTTGCTCAGCAATACTCTTAATCACTTCAAGCACCTTACCTATCTTTAAACTGTCGTTATTCAATAAACTAACATCATTGACCATGCTTTCAATTCCACTGGCTAAAGCCGTCATTGCGGTTTGATTTTCAATAGCGTCTTTATTGCCAATTTGCAGTAATTGATGCACTTCTGCAGACGTTGATTTTAACTTACTTGCATTAGTTGATAATTCAGTAGCGGTATGGGTAATTTCTTGCAGTGATAGGGTAATTTGCTGGTTTTCTTGAATGCTTTTATCGACTGAACCTTCGGCATGATGCATTTGTTCGGTTAATACATTCGCCCCTAGCTTGAAAGCTTTAGCATCAAGCCTTATAGCATCGAGTATCACTTTAAGGCCTTCAATAAACTGGCTTAAGTCATTAGTGATTAATGCAAGTTCGTCAGATTCAATATCTTTAAGTGGCCCTACTGGCGCTTTTTCTGTACTCACGACGAGTTGTAAATACTGATGTAATTTAGCCAAACGTACTTGTAAATAATGATCCATTGACCACAGCCCAATTGCCAGCTGGCATAATAGTAATCCAATCAATAAGCCAAATACACTTGCCTTAGTCATGTCATTATCTAGAAAACTGACAATGACTAAAAAAGGGACAAAGGTTAATAAAATAGGTACTAATAGCTTACGGTGTATCGATTTTTGGAATGTCGTTTTCATATTATTTTCCGATCATCTTATTATTATTCAATTTGAACGTTTTGTTATCACTAAATAACCTCAACTCGGGTTAAGAGATGGGCTCAATAAGCTGAATTCAACAGATTTAGCTTATTTTGTAGCAAACTTGCCATTTGTGTTGAAAACAAGGCGCATTAGCACGTCAATAGCTGGCCTATTGCACGTACTCTTGTGAAAAAAATAACGCTGTTAGCAATGCAAATAGCTGTTTGGTAAGCGTTTATCATCCCGATCTGAGGTTAAATACTTGTGCTAGCAGCCTTACTGGAACAGGTATCCTTAACAAACTGATTACATTGTATCGACAAACAACTGTGAAGTTAAACTAATAAAATATTATAAAAAAATACCACCTAATTTTAGATGGTATTTTCTTGATTATTTTAACAATAAAAATGGGCTTGAGTTAGCCGAAGAAAAGCCGCCATAACCATGAAGAGTCAAGATCGTCCTTACATGTTTGATATTGCTGAGCATAGCGCCTAGCACGATCATCAACTTTTTGAGCGACTGGCGTTAACCATTTTTTGGCTTTATAGGAACCGCGTTTATACCCCCCCCAACCTTCGTGGTAATTTAGATACTGGTTTTTCGCATCCCATTTCGACACGCCATTAATCTTATTGGTTTTATATATAAACCAGCCCATAAAGTCCATCGCATCATCAAAGTTACTGCGACTAGACCAAGAGTTACCTGTTTCTCGCACATAATCATCCCAGGTCATGGTTTTAGCCTGCGCATAACCATATGCATCGCTGGCACGCCCCGTAGGAATAAAGCCTAAAAAATACTCCATTGGTGGAGCGGCATTATGCTTGAATGAACTTTCTTGATACATCATGGCTAAAGGTATATGGACAGGCACGCCCCATTTTTCACGGGTATCAACCGCAGCTTCATACCATGAACGATGTTCTTGAAAAATGGAGCAAAGGTTTTCAGGCTCGGCAGGAGGAGATGTCGCACAACCGGATAATACAATTACACTGCACAAACTGACCATGCATAAGAACGGTTTCATAACACCTCAATTAGCTAACTTAATATAAATTTAGTGTCACATCTATGGTCAGCTAATGCAATTATGGTTGTGGATTTAGCTCACATTCAAAAAACTCTTGTTTAAATACCACGGGTTGCCAGAAGTCTTTATTAGTACCGACGTAAATTTTGTCGGTATTCATTTGAGCGGCTATATGATAACGCTGATCCGTTTCAACATTGACGATTAAGGTTTTTGGGCCTCTGGCTGACAGTGACACTTTTAACTCTGGTGAGTTTATTAATTCCACTACCGTAAATTGATGCTCACCCGTTTGCAGTAAGTAATTAGGACGAGAAATAACCGGTTTACCATCTAAGTGAGTCACAATCGTGCGATAAAGGTACTGGCTTGCATCCGGTTTGATATAAGCCGACACAATGCCACATTCAAGACCATTGCCAGACAAAGCACAACCAGACAGCAACATTATCGTTGCTGTTAGACTGAGGAATAACCCTGATTGTGGGGATAATCGCTTTACTACACCCATCACACTTTATCGCCTGTCATTATGCTTTACAGCCACTATACAACTCTGGCGAAGCGACTTCTTTAAAATACTCTTGTAGGAATACATCAAAATTAGGCATAGACTCGGATTCTATTTGTTGCTGCTTGCTTAGTGATGATTCGGCCTCATCTCTATACTGCTGTTCAGTATCATGACTTAATGGATAAGTGCATAAAAACTCATGATAATTATTAGCGAGTTGTTTAACCCAGTCACCATGATCAACATTTTTAGTGATAATTTCATTAAGCACACGGCCAGAAAGTGTTTGACTAGGATCTTCAATCGCACCTGCCCAATGAGTTAATGCGTTTTGATAACTGTAGCCATGCTCACCATCTAACAAAGTGGCTAGCGGAGACAGATCGGCAAATAAATTGGTTAGCCACACTTTAATGTCAATGTCCTGGCCATTTTGCTTAAGCAATAATCCAGGCTTACGCCCTTCTAATACAACTGCTTTTAGGTTAGCAGCAATCTCTTTTTCACCTTGGCCATCTGTCAGTGCTGACGGTGACAATAAACAATACAGTAAGAATAAATCTAAAAAGCGCACTTGAGTCGCATCAATACCCACTGGACTAAATGGATTAACATCCAGTGCCCGTACTTCAATATATTCAACGCCGGCACGCATCAGTGCCTGTGAAGGTTTTTCACCTGCTTTAGTTACCCGTTTTGCGCGAATAGGCGAGTAAAACTCATTCTCAATTTGCAAAATATTATGGTTTAGCTGACGGTATTCGCCGTCCACATGTACACCAATTTGTTCAAACTTTTTCGATGGCATTTTAATCGCAGCTTGCACGCCAGAAAGATACTCAGGTAATGAGTTATAACTGATATTCAGTGTATCTTGCTCTTTATTGGTATAGCCTAAATCACTCATGCGTAATGAAGTTGCATAAGGTAAATAAAGCGTACCTTTACCGATTTTTTTAAAATCAAAATCAACGGTTTGATCTTTCACAAACGATGAACATAAGGCTGGAGTAGAGCCAAATAAATACGGCAATACCCACACTAAACGGCGATAATTTCGGATCAAACCAAAATAAGATTCAGAAATGAACTCACAGCGACTTAATGAGTCTGAACGCATCTGCGGATGATTAGACAATTTGCGGTCAAATAAACGTTGCCATAATTCCGCTGACACTGAAAAGTTAAAATGCACCCCTGAAATAATTTGCATTAACGCACCGTAACGGTGGGTTAAGCCTTTACGGTAAAGGGTTTTCATCAGGCCGTTATTTGACACACCGTACTGCGCCACCGGAATGTTTTTCACATCGCCAACATAACAAGGCATGCTAACGGGCCATAATTTTTGGCCATTCAAATTTCGCACTGTGTAGGCATGAGTTTGCGTTAACTCTTCGAGTAACGCATCAATGTTATTGTGCACAGGGGTAATAAATTCAAGTAAAGCTTCACTGTAATCAGTGGTTATCCTTGAATGTGTTAATGCAGAGCCTAAAGCTTGTGGGTGTAAATCTTGTGCCAACTGGCCATTATCTTCGATACGCAAAGCTTCACGCTCAATACCACGAAGCATACCGAGTAAGGCTTCGCGCCCTTCGCTGTCGCCAAGTTGGTCGACAATTTCATTGAAAGATTTCAATATTCTATTCTCTATTGATTAATTCGCGTGATTAAATACGATTGGTATCATTAGACCCGATGATACCCGAGATTATTACCAAATTGGCAAAAAAACTGTAAACAAAAACGGCAACAGAAAATCTGCCGCCGTTTTTTATCTGTTATTGATATTGATATTGGGGTAAATCAGCTCAATTCAAGTCAGCTAGATTAAGCAATTAATTTAACACTTCAATTGGATAACCTAATAGTGAGAGTTGCGGCTCAATCACCTTCTTATCGCCAACCACTAATATCACCATAGTATTGATATCAAGTAGCGATTTAGCAAGTGAGTTTAATTCAGTAATCGTCACCGAATTAATAATCTTAGTCTGCTGAGCGGTAAAATGATGGTCAAGCTGATAACGCTGAATTTTACGAATAAAACCGGCCTTTTGATAAGGTGTTTCAAAGTCCAAAGCTTGTCCTTGAGTAATCGAATTGCGCAAAAATGCCAATTCAGTTTCATTCATACCTGACTGCTGATAAGCTTTAATTTCATGAATAAACTCACTAATAGCCGCACCTGTTACATCGCTTCGCACACTGGCTGTGGCAATAAACTCACCACTGTCCTCTTGGCCACTGAAGCTTGTTCTGGCGCCATAAGTGTAACCTTTATCTTCGCGTAGATTTAAATTTATCCGGCTATTAAATGCGCCACCCAATGGGTAGTTCATCAAATTAGCTTTAAAATAATCACCTGTTACATCATAGGTTAACGCGCGTTTACCAATATTGATCACCGACTGTGCCGCATCTGGCTTATCGATAATATAAATAGTTGCAGGTTTAGCATGCACACGTTTATCAATTGGTGACAGCGCACTAGCGGGACCTGCCCACTGGCTAAATCCGTTAAGCATAGGCATCACATCGGCTTTAGTTAAATCAGACACTAACACCATTTGCGCATTACCTGCAGTAAACTGCTGTTGATAGAAAGCTTTTACATCATCAAGTGTTAATGCTGATACCGTTGCAACCGTGCCTAAATCGCTGCTGCCCATGGCGGTGTTATTGCCATACAACAAGGCAGAAAAACCATTATTAGCCAAGAAACTTGGATTGGTCATCGCTTGTTGTAAACTTTGTAATTGCTGTTGTTTAACGCGTTCAAAGTCAGCACTGACAAAGCCAGGGTGAAATAAACGTTCTTCAACAATACTTAAGGTTGCAGCAAGATTTTTAGACAAACTAGACACTTGCACATAGGTTTGTGACTCTCCAGCACTAACACTGACACTTGAGCCTAACATTTCTAATGCTTGGGCTAACGCCTCCGCTGAGCGCTTATTGCTTGATTCATTCATCATAGCTGCGGTTAGCTTAGCTAGGCCGGCTTTCTCAACAGCGACAGTACGATGCCCTCCCTCAAGGTAAATCACTAGCTCAACTGTCGGTGTTTCTTCATTTTCAGTGCCCATCACCTCAATACCATTACTTAAGGTAGCAGACCAAAGTGTTGGTACAGTCAGTTGTGGTGCCTCCCCCGTAGCGGGCATTAAGCTGCGATCAAAACTTGATACTACAGGTTTAATATCAACCACTTCGGCAACAGCATCTTCTGCTATAGCCAAGGTTTTTGGCGCAAAGTTATCTGCTTTGGCAATCAATTGAGATTGACCTTCAGGCACGACACTCATGACCACTTTAGGTTTATCTTTGATGTACTGATTAAATACCCGCATAACATCTGCTTTAGTCACGCTGTTGTAGCGGGCTAAGTCTTTAGCAACCCGATTAGGGTCACCATAAAAGGTCTCATTTGACGCTAATGTAGCAACCTTACCCGCAACGCTTTGTAATCCAAAAATAGTACTGGCTTCAAACTGCACTTTGACCTTTTGTAAGTCGTCGTCAGTCACACCACGTTGCTCAAACTCGGCAATAGATTCGTTAATTTTAGCTTCTAATGCATCCAGCTTGCCACCATTAGCAGGGTTGGCTAATGCATAGAGGGTAAATTGACACATTAATTCTTGGCAGGGATGGCTAACCGAAGATTGCACTGCAAGCCCACCTTTGACCAGATTTTTATATAATAATGATGTTTGACCACCGCCAATAATATTGGCCAGTAAATCTAATGCGGCTTCATCAGGGTGACCGGCATACACGGTTGGCATACCAACGTACAGCAAAGGCAGATGCACTTTATCTTCCATTGAAAGATAACGTGTTTTATCTAGGGTCACCGCAGGTTTAGTCGCTGCATCCACTTTAGGGCCAGAGGGAATTTCACCAAAATATTGGTTAATCCAGGCTAAGGTTTGCGCTTCATCAAAATCACCACCAATGGTTAATGTGGCGTTATTAGGCCCATACCAGCGTTGAAAAAAGTGTTTAACATCATCAACAGTGGCACGTTCAAGATCGTCCGGCCAACCAATTACTGGCCATGAATAAGGATGCCCTTCAGGATAAAGAGCTTGTGCAAAACGTTCACCTAAACGGCCGTAGGGGCGATTATCAATCCGCTGTGCTCGTTCATTTTTAACGGTTTCACGTTGTACCTCAAACTTTTCGCTGGTTAATGCGGGTAACAAGAAGCCCATTCTGTCGGACTCTAACCAGAGCATTTTTTCTAGCTGGTTTTTAGGCACGGTTTCAAAATAATTGGTTCTATCTGAATTGGTGGTGCCATTTAGCGTCCCACCTGCTTCGGTAACCACTTTAAAGTGTTGCTCATCCGCGACATTTTGTGAGCCCTGAAACATCATATGTTCAAATAAATGGGCAAAACCACTGCGTCCGGCTAATTCTCGCGCAGATCCGACATGATAAGTCACATCAACATGCACTAGAGGATCTGAAGTGTCTTGATGCAATATCACTGTCAGTCCATTGGCTAACTGATATTTTTTATAAGGAATGCCGCTGTTGCTGTCATCGACAGCAAGGGCTTCAACTAAACTAACGCCTGCTGGCAAGCTGGTTTGCTGTGCGATTGGGTTAACACCATTATGAGTATTTTCTGCTGCACATCCGGTAATAGCCGCACTGATCGCGACTGCAAGTATCCACTTTTTCAAAAACACACCTCTTGAACTATATAGCTGTATTATCATATAGCTATATGATTAAATTGCTGCCATAAATATAAAAACAATGACACTGTAGCGTACTGTTTTTCCAATAAGAATCATGACTATTGAGCTTGCCACTGGTAATTTAGACCAGCCAGCAATTAAACATAAGAAGTCACCTATAAGCGGTAACCAAGATAACAATAACGCCCATACACCAAAGCGCTCAAACCACCTTAATGCACGTTGATAATATTTATTATCAAAATCCGTTGGCGATTTTGCAAACCGCCCCGCTCGGCCTAAATAATAACTCGTGACGGCCCCTAAGGTATTACCCACACTGGCAACAATTAACAAGGCTAACCAGGGCTGGCTGTTTTGTTGCAACAAGCCAATAAGTAAAATTTCTGATCCACCTGGTAACAAAGTGGCAGCTAAAAAAGCCCCAGAAAACATCAGCCATAACTCGGTCAAAATATACCCTTATGATTTTAAATACTATTTAAAATATTTATGAATAAAAAACGCATCATTATAAAGGTTACTGCGCAGTAACAATTAATAATTATATTAACATTGATATATATAATTATAAGTTATATCAAATTGACGTTGTTTGTCTGCATTTGCCTATCTAGAATGCCATTAAACTTGATTCATCTACTCAGCATGCGTAACGTACGCTGTTGATTCATCCCGCGATAGTAAAGATGAGTTATTCGTCTTTATAGCTGACTAATAATGACAATAATATGAGAACTTCGATGATTTTAGACACCTTTAAACGTATTCCATTTTGGCAAAAAGTCCTCGCAGGCTTCATCTTAGGGACTCTAGCCGGTATCGCTTTAGGCAATTCGGCAGTAATGCTTAAGCCGTTGGGTGATTTATTTATCAGCGCCATTAAAATGCTGGTCGCCCCGTTAGTTTTCTGCGCCATTGTAGTCAGCATTACCTCATTAGGAAATCAAACAAACTTAAAGCGCTTAAGCTTTAAAACCTTAGGTCTATTTATGCTAACAGGCACAATAGCCTCATTTATTGGTCTTGCCGTTGGCAGTTTAATTGACATGGGCGGTTCACTTGAACTAGCCACCAGCGAAGTGCGCGAGCGTGATATACCTGGATTTGCTCAAGTATTGCTCAATATGATCCCAGTTAATCCTTTTGCTTCTTTAGCTGAAGGCAAAGTATTACAGATAATTGTGTTTGCAGCCTTAGTGGGTATTGCTATCAATGCCGTAGGTGAAAAAGCAGAACCTTTAAAAAAGGTTATGGAAGCCAGTGCTGAAGTGATGTTCCAACTGACACGCATGGTACTTAAACTTACCCCGATTGGTGTGTTTGGTTTAATGGCTTGGGTGGTTGGCGAGTATGGCTTAAGCACTTTACTGCCATTAGGTAAGTTTATTATTGCCATTTATATTGCAGCGTTAATTCACATTATATTTGTTTATGGTGGCTTAATTAAATTTGCCGCAGGGTTAAGTCCGATAAAATTTTTCCGCAAAGCCATGCCTGCTCAACTGGTTGCTTTTAGTACAGCTTCGAGTTTCGGTACCTTACCCGCCAGTACTCGTTGTACTGAAGCTATGGGCGTATCAAAACGTTATAGCGCCTTTGTATTGCCTTTAGGTGCGACAATGAACATGGACGGTTGTGGCGGTATTTATCCTGCTATTGCGGCGATATTTATTGCGCAAATTTATGCAATTCCATTAGACATGACCGACTATATGTTAATTGCTGTCACCGCAACTGTGGCTTCAGTCGGCACAGCGGGAGTGCCAGGCAGTGCAATGGTTATGCTCACGGTTACCTTGGGCGTGATTGGTTTACCATTAGAAGGTATTGCATTTATTGCTGCTATTGATCGCATTATTGACATGATCCGCACCGCAACTAATGTGACTGGCGACATGATGACCGCGGTGGTTATAGGTAAAAGCGAAGGCCAATTAGACGTTGAACAGTTCAACGCTGAAGAGATACCAGCGGAGCAAAAAATAGCATAACAAGTATTAAAATGACTTATTGAGTATCTTTGAGTCTATTGATGCCGATACAATAAATGCCAATATCAACTTAATGATGTTGGCATTTTTTTATCACTTATTCTGCCTGGTTAACACTCATTTGATATCACTCTGATTTACCATAATCATCATGCAACAAACATCTTGGGCAATAGCACTAGACGCAACCTAAAGTAGAGTCTCTCTATGTGTAAAGACTGTTCATATCGAGTAAAAAATGCCATTCAAGTTACCGGCTATATAAACAAATATATTTTGATTACTCGTCATCTAGCATCATAGCTTCTTTTATTTCATCACTGCCGAATCCTTTACGGGATAAATAGGCATATGCTTTGGATTTTTCTTTGTGATCCGATAAGTTATAACGCTTTTTAGCGAGTTGATCTTTACAGCTTTGATAGAAATCAACTTCTTCGGTTAAGGTTAATTGGTACACTACTTCCTCAAAATCACTGACATCAATTAATCGTTGTTTAAGCTCCTGCAAGATAAGTGTTCTACCTTTGCCTTTATTATATAGCTTAATAATTTCTGTTGTGAGGTCGACTTTATCCGCTTTTATCGCCAGCTTGCTACGCAATGTGTCACTTTCAGGATGCTGAGATAGTGCATGTTCAATTTCTGCACGAGAAAACCCTTTGGTGGTCATCTGGGTGTAGACTTTTTCTTTACTGGTACCATAAAAATTATCAAATCTATTGAGTAATCTAGAAGTGGCCATTTCAAAGGTATCAACTTGTTGCTCCTCCATTACTTGCTCTATTGCTGTTTCAATGTCTGTTGCGGATACCCCGCGCAGTTGCAATTTTCGCCTTATAGCTCCCGCGCCTAGCTCACTGCTAAAAGCCGACTGACAATAACGAACAGCGAAGTCGAAGTCATTTTTTAAATAACCGTTTTCTACCAGTTTAGCCAGTACGATATCAATCCACTGTTGATTATCAGTTTTACGCGCTAGCTTGGTGCGAATTTCATTAATAGTGAAGTCTTGCTGACCAAGATGCCAGTAGGCACTATTAAAGACATTATCGATGGTTTTGGCTTGACGTAATGGGGCGCGCTGCATAGAAATGGTTCTTTCAGTAACAAATAATCTCCAACAGTGTAGCAGTTATGGCTAATGATGATTAAGCAAAAAAATAAGGCCAGCACATGATGTACTGGCCTTAATTTAGTAATATCGACACACATTACTAGGTGTTGATTCTATGTGTCATACATAACTACTTTTAAGTAATATTAGCCTAACACGGCTAATAACACCCCCGCAGCAACCGCGCTACCGAGTACACCGGCAACGTTAGGCCCCATTGCATGCATTAATAAAAAGTTTTGATGGTTAGCTTCAAGGCCAACTTTATTAACCACTCGTGCCGCCATAGGCACAGCAGATACGCCAGCGGCACCAATCAATGGATTAACTTTACCACCTGACAATTTACACATTAGCTTAGCCATGAGTATGCCGGCAGCGGTACCAATACTAAATGCGACAGCACCTAACACTAAAATACCTAAGGTTTCGATACGTAAAAACTGATCTGCCGATAATTTAGAACCCACTGCGAGCCCTAAGAAAATCGTTACAATATTGATTAATTCGTTTTGTGCTGTTTTTGATAAACGGTCAACAACCCCCGACTCACGCATCAAATTACCTAAGCAGAACATACCCACAAGTGGTGTTGCCGCAGGTAAAAACAAAATGGTTAACCCAACTACCATTAACGGGAAAATAATCTTTTCACGCTTACTGACTTCGCGAAGCTGTTCCATTTTAATGCTACGTTCAGCAGGAGTGGTTAATAACCTCATAATAGGTGGCTGAATTAAAGGGACTAACGCCATGTAAGAGTATGCAGCAACGGCTATTGCGCCCAATAAATCAGGTGCTAGCTTAGAAGCCAAAAAGATAGCGGTAGGCCCATCCGCACCACCAATAATGGCAATAGCCGCGGCATCTTGCATGGTAAATTCAAAACCTGGCACCCAATTTAATGCTATCGCGCCCAGCAATGTGGCAAAGATACCAAACTGTGCTGCGGCTCCTAACAGTAACGTTTTAGGGTTAGCAATTAAGGCTCCAAAATCGGTCATAGCACCTACCCCCATAAAGATCAATAACGGAAAAACCCCCGTCTCAATCCCGATATGGTAAGCATACCAAAGTAAGCCGCCTTCGTCGGTAAAGCCTGCATTGGGAATGTTGGCTAAAATAGCACCAAAGCCGATAGGCAATAATAACAAAGGTTCAAAACCGCGTGCGATTGCGAGATAAAGTAATAAACACCCTACCCCCATCATTAACACTTGCCCCCCAGTAAAATGAGCAATACCTGTTTCGCCCCAAAAGGCCATTAATCCTTCCATAATGCCCTCTTACGCCAAATCTAATAAAGCTGAACCAACCGTGACACTGTCGCCTTGCTTGACAGCAAGATTAGTCACAACACCGTCTTCGTTCGCACGCACTTCGGTTTCCATTTTCATAGCTTCAAGAATGATAACCACTTCACCCGCTTTAATTGCTTGGCCGTTAGTGACAAGCACTTTGAATATATTACCTGACAGAGGCGCTCTCATACTGTGTTTAACAGCCCCCGTCGGCGCTGAGGCGACAGGTGTAGGCATTGTAGTATGGGACGCGGTAGCAGGGACAATTTGGCTAATTTCGCCGCCTTGGCTGACCTCAACAACAAAGCTTTGACCTTCAACATTGACGGTATAGGTTTCTGGCCCTTTTTCTTTATCGGCTTTAACCACTAAATCATCTGCGGACGGCACAGGTTCAAAGGCATCAGGGTTACCCCGATTTTGAAGAAATTTAAGACCAATTTGATTAAATAACGCATATGTCATCACATCGTCATCAGATTCCGCCGCTAAGGTAAAACCTTCCTCTTGGGCTTTAGCAGCGAGCTCTGTTCGTAGTTTATCTAATTCAGGTGCGATTAAATCAGCAGGACGACAAGTAATGGCTTGCTCTCCTTTTAATACACGAGCTTGCAGCTCAGCATTGACTGGCGCGGGTGTTGCACCATATTCACCTTTGAGCACACCTTCGGTTTCTTTGGTCATCGACTTGTATCGTTCACCCATCAACACATTAATCACGGATTGAGAACCAACAATTTGTGACGTTGGCGTGACTAAAGGTAAAAAACCTAAATCGGCACGCACACGTGGAATTTCAGCTAACACGGCATCCATCTTGTCTGCTGCGCCTTGCTCTTTTAGCTGATTTTCCATGTTAGTTAACATGCCACCCCGGCACTTGTGCACGTAAAATGCGTGAATCAATGCCTTTTAGGGCACCTTCAAAACGAACGTATTTTTTACGCACCTCACGGAAATAAGCGGCTATCTCTTCTAATAAAGCCATATCGTAACCAGTGGCTCTATCGGTATCCTCTACCATTGCCACCAAGGTTTCGGTGGCGCTATGGCCATAGGTTTGGCTCATTGAAGAAATGGCGGTATCTAATACATCTACACCCGCTTCGATAGCCTTTTGGTATGTCGCTGTGCTTAAACCTGTTGTCGCATGACAATGCATCGATACCATTAAGTCCGTTTGCGTTTTTAGACGGCTAATTAAGTCATAAGCTTGCATTGGCTTAAGTAAGCCGGCCATATCTTTAATGCATAATGAATCTGCGCCCATGTCTTCTAAACGTTTAGCCATATCAACCCAAGTATCAAGGGTATGAACCGGACTAGTGGTGAATGAAATTGTTCCCTGGGCGTGCCCTCCCACATTCTTAACCGCTTTAACTGCCGTCTCTAAATTACGCACATCGTTCATCGCATCAAAAATACGGAACACATCGACACCATTGGTGTGAGCACGCTCAACAAAACGAGTCACAACGTCATCGGCATAATGACGGTAACCTAATAAATTCTGGCCACGTAACAGCATTTGCTGTGGCGTGTTTGGCATTGCCTTTTTAAGCTCACGAATACGATCCCATGGGTCTTCACCTAAATAGCGAATACAAGAATCGAAAGTCGCGCCACCCCATGATTCTAATGACCAATAACCCACTTTATCCAGTAGCGGAGCAATAGGTAACATGTCATCAATACGCAGGCGTGTTGCAAGTAAAGATTGGTGGGCGTCACGCAGGACGACATCGGTGAGTACTAACGGCTTGCTCATAAAAGCTCCCAAAAAAATGCTTACGCGCGATACTGATGAATCGCAGAAGTAATGGCGGCGACTAACTTAGGATTTAAACCTGTCGTTGATCTCGTGTTGATGTTTGGCTCTGGTGTTGGCTCAACAGGTACTGGACTATATTTAGCCACTATTCCAATGCCGACAATTAAAATACTCAAGAAAATGAACACTAAGCCCATTCCCATTACCATAATGCCAAGCGCATCAACTAATTGTTGGCTGATCGATACCATAGTCCCTCACTGTAATAAATGTGCTATACGATAAATGTGTGCTTCTGAATTGAATACCATGCCAAGTAAATGACATGCGTATAAGTCATGATGATTAGCGGCTTCGTTGGCTTGCACCTATCTAAAACCACCTCCAGAATAAATATTCAGTCACAGCTAACTACATTAGCTAAAGTTCATCTAGTAAAAGCTAAATTCGGATACACTTTTAAGGCTTTGCACGTTACAAAATACAAACAAATCATATCAAAAACATTATCAACCTGTAAAATGGTCTTACCAAAAACAGTTACCTTAAACAGGAACAAATGATAATTATTCATTAAACCTAACCAGTTACTAAAGATTCATCAATAAATTTCTTTTAACAGCTATCACGACGCAATCGTTAAATCATTGTTAACAATAATTCTTATAAAAACGAATTAATAATCAGATATTCATTCTGATTTTTCACCCAAGACACAGCTATTGAATAAAAAACCACTTAACATAGCAATAAAGTCAAATTTCAGTTGTGAGATAGCATTCTGGCTATCAAAAAGTCCATCAGATGATTAAGAATGGGGAAAACATAAGTAGCTGTAGCAGTGATCTGTTACACGTGAGCTAAATAACCTGAACTCGGGATAATAAAAGGTTTTCAAACAGCCCTTTGTCTCGCTAACTGCGTTGAATGAACTTGCAATAGGCTAGCTATTGACGCGTTAATTCGCCTTGTTTAGCAAAACAAATGACAAGTTTGAAATATTTTAACCCTAATGCTTTGATATTAAGCATTCTGTTTCCATCTCTTATCCCGAGTTCAGGTTAAATAGATATAAATTTAAAGCAAAAAAAAACCTGCTAATTAATAGCAGGTTTTTTAATATGGTGCGCGTGGGAGGAGTCGAACCTCCGACCGCCTGGTTCGTAGCCAGGTACTCTATCCAGCTGAGCTACACGCGCAAAATCTTATTTCGTACTTAATGCCAATCACTGCATACCATTAAAGTGCTGAGCACTATTAACAATAATGAATGAATGGCGGAGAAGGAGGGATTCGAACCCTCGATGGGAGTTAAAGCCCATACTCCCTTAGCAGGGGAGCGCCTTCGGCCACTCGGCCACCTCTCCGTCAAATATGGTGCGCGTGGGAGGAGTCGAACCTCCGACCGCCTGGTTCGTAGCCAGGTACTCTATCCAGCTGAGCTACACGCGCAAATTTGTCGTTTACAGTCTTTCATTTTGAATGGTGCGGATGGAAGGAGTCGAACCTTCGACCACCTGGTTCGTAGCCAGGTACTCTATCCAGCTGAGCTACATCCGCATTCAAAATCACAACAATAGAAATGGTGCGGATGGAAGGAGTCGAACCTTCGACCGCCTGGTTCGTAGCCAGGTACTCTATCCAGCTGAGCTACATCCGCATCGATTTAACTATTGTAAGAAATGGCGGAGAAGGAGGGATTCGAACCCTCGATGGGAGTTAAAGCCCATACTCCCTTAGCAGGGGAGCGCCTTCGGCCACTCGGCCACCTCTCCGTTTTCTTGGCGCACATATTACTGTTTGCCGAAAATAAGTCAAACCCTTTTTCCAAACAGCTAACCATTTGAACTGTTTTTAAGCACATTGAGGGGTTTAACGGCAAATAAGGCCAAAATGCAGTGCTATTAAGTGAATAAATAATATTAGCCAAATAAAATATAAGCTAACTCGTCCACCATATTTATTGCCGAGCTCAAAAAAACATTGCCGCGCTTAAAAACAAAAAAGTCAGCATATGCTGACTTAGTCGTTTCGATATCTAACAAAAACTGCTTAGAAGTTACCGCTATCCGATGAGTCTGATTTTTCAGATTGGATCCTTTGGTAAATCTCTTCACGGTGAACAGATACTTCTTTGGGTGCATTGACACCAATACGTACTTGGTTACCCTTGACACCTAATACTGTGACAGTGACTTCATCACCAATCATCAATGTTTCGCCTACACGACGAGTCAAAATTAGCATATTGGTTGCTCCTTTAGTTCACACTGCATAACACGCTTTGTCCGTAATATGCGTTTATTATAGGGTTTGCTCAGTAAAAGTCATAGTAACTTCAAATACAAAGTTTGACTATTAAGCATATATAATTCAAAAATTAACAAATGAGCTAACATCAACAAAAAAGTATATTGACATTAGATCATACAAAATGACAATTACAATAAATAGTTAACAAACCCGCTATGCACGATATATTAAACCATTTTAGAGCTAACTTAAGCGTTAAGTTAATCGCGCTGTGATCATAACCAGCAACAAAACTATGTTAACTATGCCAAAAGTGTCAATGACACTCAAGCCTTAAAATGTAATAACACGACTTTAAGGCTTGATTTAAGTATTATTATTCATTAATGACTACTGTCTAGCCTAAGCGTTCAGTCAACCAAGGTAACACTAGAGCTAATGCTGCATCTAAGTTCTCAGGTTGAGTCCCGCCCGCTTGAGCCATGTCTGGGCGTCCACCGCCTTTACCACCGACCTGCTGAGCAATCATAGCCACTAACTCACCGGCTTTCACTTGCTTGGTTAAGTCATTACTGACACCGGCAATCAAATTAACTTTACCTTCAGTTGCAACACCTAACACGATAATGGCAGACTTTAGCTTTTGCTTAAGTTCATCTTGCAAACCACGTAGTGATCCAGCATCCACGCCTTCAAGCTTTTTCACTAAGACTTTAATACCATTAATTTCAATAGCATCAACCGCTAAATCAGCACTTGCTGCTGCAGCAAGCTTATCTTTCATTTGCGATAAGTCTTTCTCAAGTTGTTTCACTTTATCAAGCTGTGCTTTTAATTTAGTGATAACCGAAGCACTGTCTGACTTAAGTAATGCTGCGGCTTCTTCTAGTTGAGCTTGTTGCTCGGCAACATAAGCCATTGCAGCTGCGCCAGTAACGGCTTCAATACGGCGTACGCCTGCCGCTATACCGCTCTCAGAGGTTAACTTAAATAAGCCTATATCACCGGTGCGGCTAACGTGAGTACCACCACATAGCTCAACAGAGAAGTCACCCATAGTAACAACACGCACTTGAGCATCATATTTCTCGCCAAATAACGCCATTGCGCCTTTTTCTTTGGCTTCATCGATCCCCATTTCTTGAGTATTTAATTGATGATTTAAGCGAATTTGAGTATTCACTAACTCTTCAATTTGTTTAATTTCGGTTGCTTTAACGCCTTCAAAGTGTGAGAAGTCAAAACGTAAACGTTCTGGATTCACTAATGAACCTTTTTGAGTCACATGACTGCCTAATACCTGACGAAGTGCGGCATGCAGTAAGTGAGTCACTGAATGGTTAAGTTCAGTACTTTGTCTAAGCTTTTTATCCACTAATGCGCTTAACTTAGCGCCTATTTTTATACTGCCTTGAACGACTTTACCTTGATGACCTGTTGCCTGACCAAATTTTTGTGTATCAAGCACCTCAAAGCTAACGCCTGGCGCATTTAGTACACCTTGGTCACCAACTTGTCCGCCAGATTCAGCGTAAAAAGGCGTGTTATCGACAACAATCACAGCTTCTTGACCAGCGGTCACTTCACTTACTTCAGTGCCATCAACGTACAAAGCAACCACTGTCGCTTCACCACTTAAGCCTTTATAACCACAAAATGCGGTTTGCTTATCAATAATTAACTGTTTGTTGTAATCAGTGCCAAAGTTACCTGCAGCTTGGGCGCGGCTACGTTGCTCAGCCATTGCGGCTTCAAAACCCACCTCATCAACGGTAATATCACGTTCACGGCACACATCTGCGGTCAAATCCACAGGGAAGCCATAGGTATCATAAAGTTTAAATGCAGTGTCACCATCAAGCACCTTGCCTGACAAGCTATTGAGGGCGTTATCAAGCAAGCCTAAGCCACGCTCTAAGGTGCGGGCAAATTGTTCTTCTTCAGCTTTTAACGCTTTTTCGACAATCGCCTGCATTTCAGCTAAACCTTTAGCCGCATCGCCCATAACAGCAATTAAGGTCGGCACAAGCTTGTAGAAGAAAGCATCAGTAGCGCCAAGTTTATTACCGTGACGTACCGCGCGGCGAATAATACGACGGAGCACATAACCACGGCCTTCGTTAGAAGGTAAAACGCCATCGGCGATCAGGAAAGAGCAAGAACGGATATGGTCGGCGATAACTCGCAATGATTTATTTTCTAAATCGGTGACGTTTATTATTTCAGCTGTTTTAGCAATAAGTTGCTTGAAGATATCAATTTCATAGTTTGAGTGTACACCTTGCATGATAGCGGCAATACGCTCAATCCCCATACCAGTATCAACCGATGGCTTAGGTAAAGGTAGCATCTCACCGTCAGCTTGGCGGTTATACTGCATAAATACGATGTTCCAAATTTCGATAAAACGATCGCCATCTTCTTCGGGTGAACCTGGACGGCCACCCCAGATATGATCGCCATGGTCATAAAAAATTTCAGAACATGGACCACAAGGACCTGTGTCACCCATTTGCCAAAAGTTATCTGACGCATAAGCCCCGCCCTTATTGTCACCGATGCGAATTATATTCTCAGCAGCTACGCCAATTTTTTTATTCCAAAGCTCAAACGCTTCATCATCAGTTTCATAGATGGTCACACATAGTCTTTCTTTTGGCAGCTTCAATGTTTCAGTTAAGAAGGTCCAAGCAAAACGAATCGCTTCTTCTTTAAAATAATCACCAAAACTGAAATTACCTAGCATTTCAAAAAAGGTATGATGACGCGCGGTGTAACCCACATTGTCTAAATCATTATGCTTACCGCCAGCACGGACACAGCGCTGTGATGTTGTTGCACGAGTGTAGCTGCGTTTATCCATGCCCAAGAATACATCTTTAAATTGGTTCATGCCGGCATTGGTAAATAACAGTGTTGGGTCGTTAGTTGGAACCAGCGAACTACTGTCTAAAACTTGATGTCCGTTATCTTCAAAGTACTTTAAAAAAGCACTTCTTAACTCTGCAGTGGTCTGAAACATGGATGCGTCCTGATATAAAGAATACAAAAGTGTCTAACTTGCTATACAAGCCAGTAAATGGGGGCATTATATACTGAATTTACGCAAAAATGCGAGATGAGTAAGGCGATTATCGTCTGCACAATATTAGATTAGCATATCGCCAAATATGTTTGTTATAGCATCAAACTAACAATCTTCTCAATTGCTATAATGGTCAATACTGGTGCACAAACACTCACTTTAAGGTAATTTGTGCTTCAACAATCATGCATATATTATTTGAACACTGCTACTTGTGGTGAGTTATTCAAACGACAATATTTAGAAGGGAAAATAATGAAGTTTAACTTCAACGGCGAAGATGCCAGCCAAATTTTTGTAGGCGCATTTGCGCTTGCGGTACCTATTTCATTTTCAGAGGAAGCCTGGCGATTAGGTGAAACACTGCCACTTTTCAATTTATTGATGCTATTTATCTTGTCGGTGATTTTTCTGGGGCTATATACCTACCAAAGTGTTTTTCAACATAATATTCGCTCAAGAAAAATAGTGTTTATCTCTCGTATTGTTATCGCTTATTTGATGACAGCTTTAGTCGTCGCACTAGTTTTATTTTGTTTAGACAAATTACCATTTTTGGTCGAACCATTAATATCGTTAAAACGGGTCATCGTTATTACTATGCCAGCCTCTATGGGTGCGATTGTTGTGGACAGTTTTGATAAAGAGTAATAATAAGCACTATTACATAGGGTATTTAAGTGGGCCATTGTTATGTGGTTAGCTTTCAAGCTACAAATAAATTGAATCACTCACTTCATTGAGCTAATGACGGGTTTATCGAGTAAGCACCGCGAGGATCACAAGAGAGTTCTTATCCTCCTTAAAATGAAACGTCGCGATACGTAAATGACGTACCGCGACTCAAATAAACCAGTAGCTAAAGCAAATTTAGCTTAAAAAACTTCGCCGGTTTCTAAATCAATATTTTCATCTGTAGATGATGCTGCGCCTGTACTGGTACCTGAACCAAGTAACATCTCACGTAATGTCTTATCAATTTCTTGTGCAATAGCTGGGTTTTCGGTTAAGAATTTACCGGCATTAGCACGACCCTGACCAATTTTTTCGCCTTTATAACTGTACCAAGCACCTGCTTTGTCAACTAGCTTATGCGCAACACCTAAGTCCACTAATTCACCAGTGCGGTTAATACCTTGACCGTAAAGAATTTGAAATTCAGCTTGCTTAAAGGGGGCAGCTATTTTGTTTTTAACCACTTTAACGCGAGTTTCGTTACCGACAACTTCATCACCATCTTTAATTGCGCCGGTTCGACGAATATCTAAACGAACAGAAGCATAAAACTTAAGTGCATTACCACCGGTAGTCGTTTCAGGGCTACCAAACATCACGCCAATTTTCATACGAATTTGGTTAATAAAAATAAGCAAAGTATTTGATTGCTTAAGGTTACCAGCCAGTTTACGCATCGCTTGACTCATCATACGTGCTGCAAGGCCCATGTGCGAATCACCAATCTCACCTTCAATTTCAGCTTTAGGCGTTAATGCGGCAACCGAGTCAACCACGATAACATCTACCGCGCCAGAACGGGTTAACGCATCACATATTTCTAATGCTTGCTCACCTGTATCTGGCTGTGAACATAATAAGTTATCAATATCTACGCCTAGTTTTTTAGCATAAATAGGGTCAAGTGCATGCTCTGCATCGATAAAGGCACACGTTTTTCCTTCACGTTGTGCTGCGGCAATAACCTCTAGGGTCAGCGTTGTTTTACCTGATGATTCTGGGCCGTAAATTTCAACAATACGTCCCATTGGTAGCCCACCAGCGCCAAGGGCTATGTCCAATGAAAGTGAACCAGTAGAAATAGTTTCTACATCCATGGTGCGGTCTTCGCCCAATTTCATGATAGAGCCTTTACCGAATTGCTTTTCAATTTGGCTTAACACTGCGGCAAGTGCTTTCTCTTTATTTGGATCAACCTTCATTTTGACACCCCTTCCAGGCAATAACTTTGTTCACAATTAATGGTAAAACTGCTGTGTATAATCTTGTTTGTAAGCGGCGTTTAAATCGTCACCCAACTCAATATGATGTTCAGTATACTGTATAATCATACAGTATCAAGTGCTGAGGTTAATTTTTTTTATTTAACAACAAAATCAATATTTTAATTATTTTATACTAATATAATGAATTTGTATTTTTCCTATTGCGGCTTATTTTGTTAAGATTACCGTCAATAAAAACGCCATCTTAATTCTACCAATGCTTAATGAATAACTACAGATGATTAAAAAGAGTATTACACAGCCCATGACTGAAATTGTTAGCCTAGATTTAGAGAAACATACTCCGATGATGCGTCAGTATTTGACTCTGAAAGCCGCTCATCCTGACATGCTGTTATTTTATAGAATGGGTGACTTTTATGAGCTTTTTTATGACGATGCTAAAAAAGCCTCTGAAATGCTCGGTATTTCATTAACTGCACGCGGCAAAAGTGGTGGCGATCCGATCCCCATGGCAGGTCTTCCTTACCATGCGGTAGAGGGTTATTTGGCTAAGTTGGTTCAAATAGGTCAATCGGTCGCAATTTGTGAGCAAATTGGCGATCCTGCTACGTCAAAGGGCCTGGTTGATCGTCAAGTGGTACGTATTGTTACACCGGGTACATTGACAGATGAAGCCTTATTACAAGAACGTCAGGATAATTTATTAGCCGCGCTTTACCAGGGTAAGATCGGTTATGGCTTTGCCACATTAGATATTTCTTCTGGTCGTTTTGTTATTTCAGAATTAGATTCAAGAGAAGCATTAGAAGCTGAGATCCAACGTACTCGCCTGGCGGAATTACTCTACAGTGAAGATTTCACTGATATGATACTAATCAATCATTTAAAAGGTATTCGCCGCAGACCTGAATGGGAGTTTGATTATGACAGCTGTGTCAATTTATTATTAAATCAATTTGGTACTAAAGACTTACATGGCTTTGGCATTCATGATGCTCGGTTAGCATTACAGGCTGCTGGCTGTTTGATGCAATATGTTAAAGATACTCAAAAAACAGCTCTGCCGCATATCAATTCTATTGTGCGCTTTAATCAAGCTGATTCGATTATTTTAGATGCCGCCACCAGACGAAACCTTGAACTCACCCAAAATCTTTCTGGCGGACGTGAAAACACGCTTTCATGGGTATTAGATAGTACGGCGACGCCAATGGGGAGTCGCATGTTACAACGTTGGATCCACCAACCACTGCGCGATCGCAAACAAATAACCCAGCGTCATAATGCTGTTCAAGAGTTAATAGAACAAGATCTATACTCTGTTTTACACCAGCAACTAAAAGCACTTGGCGATATAGAACGAATAATGGCCCGTTTGGCATTAAGAAGTGCCCGCCCACGAGACTTTGCTCGACTTAAGCAAGCTTTAGGTCTATTACCAGAAATTAAACAAACGCTGCAAACTTGCCAACAGCCACAGATGACTAGTTTGGCCACCCTATTAGGTGAGTTCCCAAATGAATATGATTTACTAACCTGGCAATTATTGATAACCCACCTGTATTGATCCGTGATGGCGGCGTCATCAAAGATGGTTATAACAGTGAGCTAGACGAATGGCGTAGATTAAGTGAAGGCGCCAGTGATTATCTAGATGAGCTAGAAACTCGCGAGAAACAACAGACCGGCATCAACACCTTAAAAGTGGGCTATAACCGCGTGCATGGTTATTACATTGAAGTTAGCCGACTACAGTCTGATCGAGTCCCTATTCATTATCAACGTCGACAAACGTTAAAAGGGACAGAGCGTTACATTACCCCTGAACTTAAAGAGCATGAAGAGAAAGTGCTTTCAAGCCAAGGTAAAGCGCTCGCATTAGAGAAACGCCTATGGGAAGAATTGTTTGACTTACTACTTCCTAAGCTTCATGAATTACAACAATTTGCCAATGCAGCAGCAGAACTTGATGTGATTAGTAATTTTGCAGAACGAGCAGAAACCTTATCTTATCACTGCCCAACTATGACGAATGATATTGGTATTGCTATCGAAGCGGGTCGTCATCCTGTGGTAGAAAAGGTCAGTCAAAAGCCTTTTATTGCTAACCCAGTGCGCTTATCACCAAAACGAAAAATGCTGATTGTAACCGGACCTAATATGGGCGGTAAATCAACCTACATGCGACAAGTCGCGTTAATCACCTTGATGGCTCATATTGGTTGTTTTGTGCCTGCACAGAGTGCTGAAATTGGTCATGTTGATCGTATTTTTACCCGCATTGGCGCCTCAGATGACCTTGCATCAGGACGTTCAACCTTTATGGTGGAAATGACTGAGACTGCTAATATTTTGCATAATGCTAGCAAACAAAGTTTAGTATTGATGGATGAAATCGGCTGGGGAACATCTACTTATGACGGTTTATCGTTAGCTTGGTCTGCTGCTGAGTACCTTGCCCAAAAAGTCGGTGCTCTCACCTTATTTGCGACTCATTATTTTGAGTTAACACAATTACCAGAATTACTCGATGGCGTGGTTAATGTACATTTAGATGCCATTGAACATCAAGACACGATTGCCTTTATGCATGCCGTTCAAGACGGTGCCGCGAGTAAAAGTTATGGCCTACAGGTTGCCGCTTTAGCAGGTATACCTCAGCAAGTGATCAGCGCCGCTAAGCATAAGCTACATCAATTAGAAAGCCGCGACGATAACTCTGGTGTTAATAATTTTGGTGTTAAAAATTCTCATATTAACCAGAATACATCGACACAAATGAGCTTAAGTATGCCGCACATTGATTATTCACCTTTGGCTGAAAAATTGACATCCATTAATCCTGACGAGCTAACGCCAAAACAAGCACTAGAGTATTTATATCAATTAAAACAACTAGCTAAGTCTATATAAAACAAAAACGCCATATGACATTTCATATGGCGTTTTTAATCTGTCATTACTCTTTATAAACAAACTAATCTTGAAAAAGTGCCTCAACTGATAAGCCTTGTTGACCTAATATATCCTTAAGGCGTTTTAAAGCTTCAACCTGGATTTGACGCACTCTTTCCCGTGTTAAGCCAATTTCAGCACCGACATTTTCAAGGGTCGAAGGCTCGTAGCCTAATAAACCAAATCGGCGGGCAAGTACTTCTCGCTGCTTAGTATTTAATTCATTTAACCAACCCACAATCGAATTAGATAAATCTTCATCTTGAACGCGGTGATCAGGTCCTACGGAGTCATCATCGGCGATCACATCGAGTAAGGCACTATCATTATCACCACCAATGGGCATATCCACCGAAGTAATACGCTCATTCAGTTTTAGCATTCTGCTTACATCACCGGTAGAGACATCTAATTTTTCAGCAATTTCTTCTGCGGTTGGTTCATGATCTAATTTTTGCGCAAGTTGTCTCGCGGTTCTCAGGTAGACATTTAATTCTTTTACAACATGAATAGGCAAACGGATAGTACGCGTTTGATTCATGATGGCGCGCTCGATGGTCTGACGGATCCACCAAGTCGCATAAGTTGAAAAACGGAAACCACGTTCAGGATCAAATTTTTCAACCGCTCGGATCAGTCCTAAATTACCTTCTTCAATAAGATCAAGTAAGGCTAGACCACGATTATTATATCTTCGGGCAATTTTTACCACGAGACGAAGGTTACTTTCGATCATTCGGTTACGAGATTTTGCGCAACCTTTGAGGGCTTTACGTGAAAAGAAAACTTCTTCCTCTGCGCTTAGCAGTGGTGAGAAACCAATTTCACCTAAATATAATTGAGTGGCATCTAAATTTTTATGTAAGTCGTCTTGGACTTTTTCTTCAATGTCTAATTGTTGAACTAACGTGTCTGTAGTTGCAACGTCTTGTGGTTTTTTAGCTTGATCAACAGATTGTTCTGCTATAGCAGTACTTATTTTCTGGCTCATAATTGCTCTCCCAAACCTTAATTGTGATGTTTAAAATCTACACTTGATCATCCTCCGTTATTTATGTTGCTAAACAATTACTGTTTAGGTAGATATCGTAATGGGTTGACAGACTTACCATGATGACGAATTTCAAAATGTAACATCACTTGGTTTGCCCTGGTACTTCCCATTTTTGCAACTGTTTGACCTGCGCTAACATATTGCTTTTCTTTAACCAGAATCTTGTCGGTGTGTGCATAGGCGCTTAAGTATTCATCGTTATGCTTGATAATCACTAAGTTTCCGTATCCACGTAACGCATCTCCTGCGTAAACGACTCTCCCATCTGCCGCAGCCTGTATAATATCACCGCGGTTTCCTGCAATCTTTATACCTTGATTGCCTTGCTCACTAGAAGAAAAATAACCGACTATTTTTCCTTTTACGGGCCAGTACCACTTCTGCACTTTACTGGGTAAATCGGCTATCAGTGGACTTTCAGTTTGGTTAATTTTATGTTGGGTAGTTGTTACAGAATACGCAGGCTTAGCTTGGTGATCAAGAACTTTTTTCACTGTTGTCGCATTTACCGTTTGATTAGGTTCCAAGCGGGTTTGCGGTTGATTTATTTTAGAATTTTTACTCGAATTAACTCTGGGGTAAGGTAATGTTGCAGCCTGAGATGTTACAACTGAAGTATTATAGTGACTATTTTGTGCCGCACTATTTGCTGATCTGTCGGCTAATTCAATCTTCTGACCAGGGTAAATAGTATAAGGCATCTTAAGATTATTCAGTCTTGCGACTTCGGTAAAATTTCGCCCTGCGCCCCAGGAAATAGAATAAAGAGTGTCCCCTTTTTTAACTATATAAGCAGAATCTGTCAATGAACCACGATTATATTTAGGGCTATAAGTGCTGGATGAAATATTCTCCACTGGCGCAGGCTGATTAGCCTGAAAACTACAACCAGATAGAAATATCGATAATATGGAAAGTCGAAGTAAAAACGAACACATCAAATACAATCCTTTAAGCTGAATAGCACAAAGACAAGCTTATGCTAGATCGCCATTAACTAATGGCACAAATTTGACCGCTTCAATTACTTGGGATTTATATTCATCCCCACGGCGGGTTATTTTCAGCAATTGTTGGGTATCGTCACCAACTGGAATAATTAATACTCCTCCTTCTGCAAGTTGCTCTAATAACGCTTGCGGCACACTCGCAGCAGCTGCAGTAACCATGATGCCATTAAATGGACCACGATTACTCCACCCTTTCCAACCATCACCATACTTAAAAGAGACGTTATGAAGATCTAACTTTTTGAGTCTTTGCCTTGCTTGAATTTGTAACGACTTAATTCGCTCTATTGTACAAAGCTCTGGCACTAACTGCGCTAAAACTGCGGCTTGATAACCTGAGCCAGTACCAATCTCTAACACTCGTTGTGGTTTGGTCTGCAATAATAGCTCGGTCATTCTTGCGACAATATAGGGTTGTGATATGGTTTGCCCTTGCCCGATAGGTAAAGCGGTATTCTCGTATGCTTTATGTGCAAGTGCATTATCAAGAAATAACTCCCGCGGTGTATTGGCGACAGCCTCAAGTACCACGGATGATTTGATCCCCGACTCAGCCAGTTTTTTAGCTAAATTCGTTGCACGTGCAGACGACACTCCGGTCATATTCTCGTTACCCAGTCAGCTAACTTTGTTAATTGATTATAAGCCGTTAAATCAACCGTCAATGGCGTTATCGAAACGTACCCATCGGCTACAGCACCAAAATCGGTTCCCTCACCAGCATCTTGCTCTGCGCCTACAGGGCCAAGCCAATATATGTCTTTACCTGCTGGGTCTTGGGTTTTAACCATACCTTCCGCTTTATGCCGAGCACCAAGGCGTGTAACTTTGATACCCTTAATTTGATCAAGCGGTAGATCAGGCACATTCACATTTAAAATTTGATTAGATTCAATAGGGTGTGCGAGTAAATGTTTAACTATTCTTGCAGCATAATCTGCGGCGCTTTGATAATGCTGTAAATTTTTTCCAACTAATGAAATGGCAACTGCGGGCAATCCTAAAAAGCGCCCTTCCATCGCTGCTGCAACAGTGCCTGAATATAAAGTATCATCGCCCATATTCGCTCCAGCATTAATTCCTGATATCACAATATCAGGCTCAACTTGGCATAATTGTCTTATTGCTAAATGGACGCAATCTGTTGGTGTGCCGTTAACTGAAACGTATCCATTATCTAAGTTGTTTATTCTTAATGGATTAGTTAACGTTAGCGAATTACTGGCACCAGAACAATTTCTGTCGGGGGCAACAGTTAACACCTTCGCGAACGCGTTAAGCGCATCACTTAATGCAATTATTCCTGGTGCATTTACACCATCGTCGTTACTGACAAGAATATTGATCATTTGAGTTGATTCATCCATTTAGTGATTAAGCTTATGAGTTGGCTTGAGCTTGCTGATCTGCAACCATGGTTTTCCATTGCTCATCTTTTATATCTTGATAATCGACTAACTCACGTAATACCGATGTCGCATAACTTCCAGCAGGTAACATAAATTCAATAGTGCAAACATCACCATCAACCCGTAATTTCATTGCCTGAGGCTTTAATAATAACAAGCGTCGCTCTTGGCTCAAGCCCGCATTTTCAAGTCCGTATAAATCATCTTCGAATGCAGCTATCGCTGCCGCTTCCATAGCCGCAGCTTCAGTTAAAGCAAGTGGTTGCCCTCTGCCCCACAATGGGACTGAAAAGCCAATATCATCTTCTTGTAAACGTTTCAGCAGCAACTCATCCCACTGCTCGGCGACAAAATAACTCTTGCTGCCCGCCAACATAACGCAATCTCCAGCTAAAGGCTGAAGCTGATGATGCTCAAGTCGGTAAGAGGCAACCTGATTAAAGATGTGTGATCGCACCGCGGATAAATACATGCTTTTTTTCGATCTATCATGTACTTTACGCGCGCCCGAAAGCATTTGCCTTCCTTGCTGTAAATTTTTACCGTTGTGACCAAAACGTTGTTCACCAAAATAGTTGGGCACACCAACGGCGGCAATTTGATTAAACCTTTGTTTCAAAGCGTCGATATTAGTCACATTGCGCAGCGTAAGTGTAAAACGATTACCAAGTAGTGCACCAATACGCAGCTTTTTACCGTGACGAGCACTGGATAATATCGTCAGTTGGTCACTATTTAATTGTTGCCAATCGGGTGTTTCTTTTCCGGGTATACGAACGCCAAACCACTGTTCAGTTTGAGCATTTTTGTCTTTCTGGCCGGCATAAGTCACCTCTTTCGGGTGAACTTTAGCAAATTTGGCCAGCACTTCAGCGACATGCCCAGTATTGAGACCATCTTTGCGAATATGCAGCATATGATGCTCGCCTTCACCTGTAGGTGAAAACGGTAAAATTTCCTCTACGATAAAGTCACTATTATGAGTACGTAAATCAGCGGTACTGTTTGGTTGCCCATATAAATAATACAGATCAGTTATCATTTTCATTATTCCTATTTCTGTATCATTAATACAACAGATTCAACAGCAATGCCTTCCTTACGTCCAGTAAACCCTAGCTTTTCTGTCGTAGTCGCTTTGACATTAATATCATCAATAGATGTGTGTAAATCGAGTGCTAAACACTGTCGAATAGCCTCAATATGAGGTGCCATTTGGGGTGCCTGTGCAATGACAGTAACATCCAAATTACCTATTTTGTAGCCCTTGTGCAGCGCTAACTCGTAACAGTGTCTAAGTAGCACACGACTATCAGCACCTGCATATTCGGCATCGGTATCGGGAAAATGTTTACCTATATCTCCTAATGCCATCGCTCCTAGAATAGCATCACTAACAGCATGTAAAATGACATCACCATCGGAGTGAGCAATAAGACCTGTCTCATACGGAACAATCACACCACCTAGAATAAGCGGCTTATCTGCGCCAAACTTATGTACATCAAAGCCATGACCAATACGCATTTTCATTTTGTTGTCCTGTCTATTCTGATATTGATTGCTGCTTTAAAAAAAGTTGTGCTAGCTGTAAATCATCAAAGTGAGTAATTTTAATATTATCAACTCTACCCGAAACTAAGCCCTGGCTGAATACCCGCCCATTCCATGGCACTGGCTTCATCTGTAATCGTCGCTTTAGCATGTAATGCGTGTTTAAGATTTTGTCTTAGAGCTAATACTGGAAACAACTGCGGCGTTAATGCATGCCATAATTGAACCCTATCTACCGTTTGTTGAATTGTTCCATTGGCATTTGAGCGCTTCATGGTATCTCTTACCGGAGCGGCTAGAATAGCGCCTTGTGGATACTGGCTAATGGCATTAATGAGTTTATCGATATCTTTGTGGGTAATACACGGCCTTGCAGCATCATGGACTAATGCCCAAGCATTTAAATCTGCTTCTTCAAGTGCGGCCAATACCGAATCAGCTCGTTCTCCCCCACCAATCACTTGCACCAACTTAGGATCTAATGCTTGGGGTAGATTTGCGAAAAAAGTGTCTTGGGGATGTAAAGCGATAATCACTTTATCAATGGCTGGATGAGACAATAAGCGCGTTAAAGTGTGCGCCAAAATAGTTTGCTCACCTAAGGTTAAATATTGCTTGGGAATATCAGTCCCCATGCGGCTGCCGATACCAGCAGCAGGAACAATGGCTACAATATAAGGAATAGAAGATGTCATGAAATTATTGGCCCAAACTATTTCGATCACGCAATTCAGCACCGACTACGCGGTAAAAAGTCTCACCTTCTTTTACAAGGCCTAACTCATTACGGGCACGCTCTTCAATCGCTTCAGTGCCACTTTTAAGATCGATAATTTCTGCTTTAAGAATTTGATTTCGAGCGTTCAACTTAGCGTTGCTGTCTTGCTGTGCCTGAATTTGAGTTTGCAGCAGAAAATATTCAGATAAGTTATTCTCGCCCATCCATAGTCTTAATTGGAGTAGCGCTAACAAAGCCGTTAGTGCGAATAAAAGTTTCTTCATGGTAGCTAAGCAAATTATCCGAAATGATGAATAAGCTTATGATACAACAAAAAAGGCCACCGAGTGGTGGCCTTTTTAATCAACAAAGCAAAATATTAACCTTGGCCTTTAACTTCTTTAAGACCGTTATAAGGTGCTTTTGAACCTAGTGCTTCTTCTATACGCAGTAATTGGTTATATTTAGCCACACGATCACTACGGCTTAGTGAGCCAGTTTTGATTTGTCCTGCCGCTGTACCCACTGCAAGATCAGCAATTGTTGAATCTTCTGTTTCACCACTACGATGAGAGATCACCACAGTAAAGCCAGCATCTTTAGCCATTTTAATTGCAGCCAATGTTTCAGTTAACGAACCGATTTGGTTGAATTTAATTAAAATTGAGTTAGCGATACCATTGTCGATACCACGCTTAAGAATTTTTGTATTGGTTACAAATAAATCATCACCGACTAATTGGATTTTGTCGCCCATTAGTTTAGTTTGGTGAGCGAAACCATCCCAGTCTGACTCATCTAAGCCATCTTCTATCGACACGATTGGATAACGTTCAGTTAGACCTTGTAAGAAGAAGTTGAACTCTTCAGAAGTAAACTTTTTGCCTTCGCCTTTAAGGTCGTAAATGTTGGCTTGTTTGTCGTAAAACTCAGATGCAGCACAATCCATAGCTAAAGTGATATCTTTACCTAACTCGTAACCTGCGTTGGCAACCGCTTCTTTAATTGCAACAAGGGCAGCTTCGTTTGACTCAAGGTTTGGTGCAAAACCACCTTCATCACCTACCGCAGTGGAGTGACCACCAGCTTTTAATACTTTAGCTAGGCTGTGGAATACTTCCGCGCCCATACGTAAACCTTCACGGAAGGTCGCAGCGCCAACAGGCTGGATCATAAATTCTTGAATATCAACGCTGTTATCAGCATGCTCACCACCATTGATAATGTTCATCATAGGCAGTGGCATAGAATACACACCTGGAGTGCCGTTTAAATCAGCAATATGAGCATACAAAGGAATACCTTTAGCTGCTGCTGCCGCTTTTGCTATAGCAAGCGATACAGCAAGAATGGCGTTAGCGCCAAATTTTGCTTTGTTTTCAGTGCCATCTAAGTCAATCATGATTTGGTCAAGCTGCGCTTGAGCTAATGCATCTTTACCTTTAAGTGCCTGTGCAATTGGACCGTTTACTGCAGCAACAGCATTTAATACGCCTTTGCCTAAGTAACGAGATTTGTCACCATCACGTAATTCTAATGCTTCACGACTACCCGTAGAAGCACCTGATGGCGCAGCTGCCATACCCATAAAACCGCCTTCTAAATGCACTTCGGCTTCAACAGTTGGGTTACCGCGTGAATCCATGATTTCGCGACCGATGACGTTAATAATGTTAGCCATAATTCCCTCGTAAATAATGTCAGTAATACTGAAAGTTTTAAATATAATAAAAAATTAACACCAATAAAAACCCATTTAAGCTTCAATTAACAACTTATTATTGGTATTAACTTTCAATTTGGTAATTTAAATCCGTAAACACTAGGATAAATCTAATTCGGTTCAGCAGCAACTATCAATTTAGTCACAAGTTGATCTAGCGTATATTATGTGCAAATAAATAACATAAAAAAAGCCGCTGAGGTTAATACCAGCGGCTTATAATATTAGTTTAAATCTTTTTTCTGATAAGCAAAGGAAGCTGCAATAAAGCCTTCAAATAGTGGATGCCCATCACGAGGCGTTGAGGTAAATTCAGGGTGGAATTGACCTGCAACAAACCATGGGTGATCTGGCAATTCAATCATTTCAACTAACTTACGGTCAGAAGACAATCCACTAAAGACTAAACCTGCTTTCTCTAAACGCTCAACGTAATTGTTATTCACTTCATAACGATGACGATGGCGCTCGACACAAGAAACACCTTTATAGGCTTCTGCGGCTTTTGAACCTTCAAGTAAATGACAAAGTTGAGCACCTAAACGCATGGTACCGCCTAAATCAGATTCTTCATGACGTTGCTCTACATCACCGTCTTCATTGATCCATTCTGTAATTAACCCCACTACAGGGTAAGGCGTATTTTTGTTGAACTCAGTCGAATGTGCATCTGCAAGATTGGCCACATTACGGGCAAACTCAATTAACGCGACTTGCATACCAAGACAAATACCAAAATAAGGTAGATTATTCTCACGTGCATATTGTGCCGCTAAAATTTTGCCTTCAATGCCGCGCTCACCAAATCCACCAGGAACCAGAATACCATCTAGACCATGTAAAACATCTGTGCCTTTAGCTTCAACGGTTTGTGAATCAATATACTTAATATTGACACAAACGCGTGTTTTGAGACCTGCATGCTTAAGTGCTTCATTTACAGATTTATAAGCATCTGGTAACTCAGTATACTTACCAACCATACCAATGGTCACTTCACCATTTGGGTTAGCCTCTTGATAAATAACGTTTTCCCATTCAGACAAATCAGCATCAGCACATTCAATATTAAAACGCTTTATGACTAAGTCATCTAAACCTTGTGAGCGTAATAATGCTGGTATTTTGTAAATACTATCAACGTCTTTTAATGAAATAACAGCGCGCTCTTCCACATTACAGAATAACGAAATCTTCGCTTTCTCATTAGCAGGAACCGCACGGTCACCACGACAAATGAGCACGTCAGGCGCAATACCAATAGAGCGTAATTCTTTAACAGAATGCTGAGTTGGCTTAGTTTTAATTTCACCCGCAGCACCCAAGAAAGGCACTAAGGTTAAATGGATAAATAAGGTGCGTTCACGTCCAAGTTCTGCACCTAATTGACGGATAGACTCTAGGAAAGGTAATGATTCGATATCACCTACAGTGCCGCCTATTTCAACAATAGCAACATCATGCCCTTCGCCACCAGCAATGACTTTTTCTTTAATCGCATTAGTAATATGCGGAATAACCTGAATGGTTGCACCTAAATAATCACCGCGGCGTTCTTTGCGAAGCACTTCTTCGTAAATACTGCCAGTAGTGAAGTTATTACGACGATTCATTTTAGTACGAATGAAACGCTCATAATGACCTAAGTCTAAGTCAGTTTCAGCACCATCTTCAGTCACGAACACTTCACCGTGCTGAGTAGGGCTCATTGTACCTGGATCAACGTTGATGTATGGGTCCAGTTTCATAATGGTTACATTAAGGCCGCGAGCCTCTAAAATTGCCGCTAATGAAGCTGCTGCAATGCCTTTACCTAGTGATGAAACAACGCCACCAGTAACGAAGATATACCTTGTAGTCATGCTGAACCTGAGAAAATGTGTTGGAAAAATACGTGCTTGTAAGAAAGCACTAGGACGGGGAGACATTGTACCAAAGCCACAACGATTCGACAAATCAAAACAGCGATCATTTAGACGATAAACACTCAGGCTGCTGATTAGCCTAAATGAAAAATAAAGAATTAACGTTTTTCTTGCAGCTTTACTTGGGTCCAGTACAGATCTAGCTGCTCAAGGCTATGTTCATCAAATTTTTTCCCGCTTTGCTGTACACAATCTTCAACGCCCCGAAAACGACGTTCAAATTTGCTATTGGCTTGTCTTAATGCCTGTTCCGGATCAACATTTAAATGACGGGCTAAATTGACTACCGCAAATAATAAATCACCGATCTCATCCTGCACTCTAGGTTGGTAGCGCGCAGGATCGGTATCAAGTAATTTAGCTTCTACCAACACTTCATCTATTTCTTCGTATACTTTTGCCACTACAGGCTCAAGTTCAGGCCAGTCAAAGCCAACTTTAGCTACTCTTTGTTGAATTTTTGCCGCTCGTTTTAAAGCAGGAAAAGCATGCGGAATATCATCTAACAACGACAGTTGCTGCTTATCGGCACGCTCCTGCGCTTTAATCGCTTCCCAGCTGTGCTTAACTTGAGCCGCGGTTTGCTCTGCTGAGGTGCCTATATTACTGAAAATATGTGGATGTCGGCGGACGAGTTTAGTGCAAATGCGCTCGATTACAGTGGCAAAGTCAAACTTACCTTGCTCGGTTGCGAGTTGACAGTAAAACACTACCTGAAACAGTAAATCACCTAGTTCATCAGGTAATTCATCCCATGCGGTGCGCTCTATTGCATCTGCTACTTCATAGGCTTCTTCTAAGGTAAAAGGTACTATGGTATGAAAGTTTTGCGCTAAGTCCCATGGGCAGCCCGTTTCAGGATCGCGCAGTTTTTTCATTATATTAAGTAACGGTTGAATATCCGCGTGGGGTGTAGCATCCATTCTGGTTTCACTCACCTATAAAAATTACATCGGCTTTTATAGCGGCAATTTATTGGCTATCACCAATATAATGAATTACCGCATTAAGTGCTCAACAAACAATTTGCTATCAAATCATAACGCCAAATTTATAAGCGTCTTGACTCGATAACACCCTCGACTTGAGACAATTTAGACTGTACCCGCGATAAGTCATCAACATTATAAAGCTCTAATTCAAGCTCAACCGTTGCCGTTTGGGTTTTCACATCGGAAGTTGAACTCATCGCCATAACATTCGATTTTTCAGCGGCAAGCACTGCGGTTAAATCCCGTAACAATCCACTGCGATCATGGGCCACAACTTTAACCCGAATGCGATATCCACCAGAGTAGTTCTCGCCCCATACCACATCAACGCTCCGCTCTGGGTGAACGCGCATTAACTCTTTAACTTGTTCGCAATCACTACGGTGAACTGAGATACCACGGCCCATAGTGATATAACCAAAAATTTCATCGCCAGGCACTGGCTGACAACAACGCGCGATATGACTAAGTAAATTACCTACCCCATTTACCTCAACTTGACCTTTACCCATTTTTTTAGGGCGGTGAACCGCTTTCTTTAAAATGTCTTCAACAATATCTTCTTCTGAATCAGGTTCTTTACGCAACTTGGTGTCAATATAGTTAACCACTTGGTTTAGGCGTAAATCCCCCCCACCAATAGCCGCTAGCATGTCATCCATACCGTTGAGATTAAAGCGCTCAACGGCGATGTTTGCATCTTTCAATTTAAACCCTGCACGATGTAACTCGGTTTCAAGCATTTCCTTGCCTGCGGCAATATTTTTGTCGCGGTCTTGCTGTTTAAACCAATGCTGAATTTTAGAGCGTGAACGCGAAGATTTGATATAACCTAAATTAAGGTTGAGCCAGTCGCGTTTCGGATTAGGTGTTTTTGAGGTGATAATCTCAATGCGCTCACCGGTTTCAACTTGGTAAGTAAAGGGGACAATTCTGCCATCAACTTTAGCACCAATACATCTATGCCCTACTTGAGAATGAATATAGTAGGCAAAGTCCAATACTGTTGAGCCTAATGGAAGGTCGACCACTTCACCGCTTGGGGTAAACACATAAACCCGGTCTTCAAAGACCTGACTGCGTACTTCGTCAACCAAGTTGCCACTCTCAGCCACATCTTCCTGCCATTGCAAAATTTTACGCAGCCAGTTAATTTTTTCTTCATAGCCAGTTTGTTTGGTATTGCCCGCACCTTCTTTATATTTCCAATGCGCTGCGACACCGAGCTCAGAATCTTGGTGCATCGCCTCGGTTCGAATTTGAATTTCAACCGTTTTACCCTCAGGCCCAACAACTACGGTGTGGATTGATTGGTAGCCATTAGGTTTGGGGTTGGCCACATAATCGTCAAATTCACGCGGAATGTGATGCCATAAATCATGCACTACGCCTAAGGCGCCATAACAATCTTGCAGTCGGTCAGTCACAATACGTACCGCACGCACATCAAATAGCTCATCAAACTTAAGGTCTTTACCCTTCATTTTGCGCCAAATGCTGTAGATATGTTTGGGTCTGCCATAAACCTTGGCACGAATTTGGTCGTCATCAAGCCGTTTTTGCAGTTGGGTAACAAACATGTCGATATAGACCTCACGGTCCATTCTTTTTCCGTCAAGTTGCTTAGCGATATCTTTATAAACCGTAGGGTGCAGGTAGCGGAACGAAATGTCTTCAAGCTCCCATTTTAGCTGGCCAATACCTAAGCGGTTAGCCAGTGGAGCGTATATATCGGCGATTTCCCTTGCAAGTAATACGCGGGTTTCTTCATCGGCATTTTTAACCGCGCGCAGTAAACACACTCGCTCAGCCAGTTTTATTACCACAGCACGCACATCTTCAACCATGGCTAACAACATTTTACGAATGTTATCTATTTGAGGTTCTGCACTTCGGCCATTGGACACTTTTAATGCGCCAATGGCATTCATGGTCACAACACTGGCAACTAGTTTGGCTAAAGGTTCGCCATAGGACTCAAGAATTTGTGCTTCATTAATGCTGTTGGCATCTAAAATAACAAACAATAATGCCGCCTGAAGCGTTTCTAAGTCCATATTAAGTGGCGCTAGAATTTCAATCATTTCACGCGCGCGGGCAAGTAATTGCGTATGGGCCAACTTATCTTTAATAGGCAACGCTTCCATGCTCTTGAGCATGTCCAGGAGAGTTTGCGCGTCGTTAACATCTTCGATGTAGCGGGCCACCCAGTCTTCAAGGTTGAAATCGTCTGTATTAAAATGCGCTTCGCGAACTGAAACCATGTTTTATCCTTACCCATTGGTGCTTATCTTCGCAACAATGTTATGTACTTTTCTGCCAAAACGGACCATAAAATGAATAAAGCGTAATCTGCAATTAAAAACATCACAAACCACGCAAATGCAACTTACCTAGGAAATCGTCTCGAATTTTATAAAGTCTATATTGAGCGTATCGCAACTATTTATCAATTCAATAAACGGTAAATGACTATGTTTACTCATTATTTAACGTTATTCAGCTTTTATATCAATATTGATAGCTGTATTAAGACTTAGTAACATTAAGACTTAGTAGCATTAAGACTTAGCTGTATTACGGCCTAACAATGCTAACTTCACTCGTCGTTTAATTCAAATAGCGCCATAGCTTCAATATGGTGAGTTTGCGGGAACATGTCGACCATGCCTAATTGTCGCAGCTGATAGCCTTGTTCAATCAACACTTTACTGTCACGGGCTAAGCTTGCAGGATTACATGAAACATACACCACCTTTTTAGGGCGCATTTTTTTAAGCCATTGCAAGCTTTCAAACGCGCCAGCTCGAGCAGGGTCGAGTAATAACTTGTCAATTTTACCCAGCCACTTTTCATGGGTGAGATCGGCACTTAAATCGGCATGATGAAAAGATAAGTTGTCTAGCTGATTCAATGCTGCATTATCTTTAGCTTGCTGCACCATTTCAGGCACACCTTCCACGCCAATCACTTTCGATGCGCTTAACGCCAAAGGGAGGGAGAAGTTACCCACGCCGCAAAATAAATCTAATACTCGCTCATCGGCTTGCGGATCTAGCCAAGTAATCGCCTGCTGCACCATAGCATGATTTATTTCCCCATTAACTTGCACAAAATTACCTGGGGTAAACTCACAGCGTAGTGACTGCTCCGCATCTGTACTTTCAGTTGCAGTTGCAGCTAAAGAGTAATAAGGCAAAGTCACGTTTGTATCTGCATCATCGACTTTGGGGTATAACTGGCTTAATTGGTTGTCGTTATCTTGGGTCAATAAACAGATTTGATGCTTTGCAGCAAACTCAGTTAACCAACGAATATCTGACGCGGGTAAAACCTTAGTCACACGCAATACCGCAAACAAGCCATTTTCAGCCATGGTTAATTCTAAATGGCCTAGACTGGCTTTAGATTTTAATTGGTTTAAATTAACCGCAAACGGGGTAATCAAATCAGATAAAGGTTTCGCTAATACGTTACATTGGGTAACAGAGACTATGTTACTAGATGCTGATTGACGAAAGCCGAGTTGCAAATGATTGGTTTTTTTATCGAAAACGGCCGCTAAACGCGCTCTGCGTCGGTAGTGCCATGCATCACCTGTTATTGCAGGCGCTATAACATTTTGCGCTAAGGTACTATTACCCAATTTAGTCATTAGCTCAGTTAGCGCCTGCTGTTTGAATTCACGCTGGGCATCGACATCTAAATGCTGTAAATCACAACCACCACATTGCACATAATGGGGACAAAGAGGTTCGCGTCTTACCGCGCTCGCTTTATCAATTTTTATCAGCTTAGCTTTAGCATAACTTTTCTTTTGCTCTGTCAATTGCACTGTGACTTGTTCATTTGGAAGAGCTCCGGCAACAAACACGACTTTCCCCTGATATTGCGCCATTCCGGCGCCCAAATGATCCAACTGGGTAATATCAAGGCTAAGCTTTGCTGATAATTGCTTAGATTTGTTTGGTTTAGCTTTAAAAAATTGTGCCATTTCGGCCTCTAAAAATGAATAAAACACTAGTCAAGAGTGCGGGCTTTCTGGCAGTCTAGACTGAATATCAACAGATTATTGTAGGAACCTAAGCCAAAGACCATGAAAAGTACCGAAAATATGACTAAATACAGCCTTCGTTCGTGGGTACTGGTACTGGCATTGGCTCCTACCATTGTGGTAGGTATTCTACTTGGAAGTTACTTCACCATAAACCGCTTTTATGAACTTGAAGACACACTGATGGCAAAAGGCAGCAATATTATCGAGCCATTAGCCATCGCCAGTGAGTTTGGTATTGTGACTGAAGATAGAGAGTCAACAAAAAAACTGCTTTCTGCAACGCAAATGAAAAATGCATCATTAATACTCTCTATTGCGATTTTTGATAGTCAAAACCAACTTTTTGTCACCTCTCATTACCATAAAGACTTCGAGGTAATGCGCACTCAGCAGCCATTATCAACGTTAGACGCCACTGAATTTAATACCTTAGAAGATAT